>NZ_JANLNX010000117.1:0-297943 GCF_025466015.1 Pseudomonas sp. 5P_5.1_Bac1
GGCATTTGGAAACTTCAAGGAAGTCGCGGGGCTGAACCCCGCGGGCTGGCTTACACGAAGGCCTGAGGGGCCACGCCGCGCGGCAGGCGGCAGCGGTCGGGACGAGCGGCCAGGCGTACACGCCAGTTGGCCTTGAAGCAGTAAGATGCGGCTTTCGCCTGGGCCATTTGGCGCTGTTTACGCAGTTCCGCCAATGATGGCGCCTTCTTCGCCGGGGCGACGTCGACCTTGGTCAGTGAGCGCTGGCACGATTTGCAATCCACGTCATCTGCGACAGCAGTAGTGCTCAGAGTGTTGCCAACACGGCCACATGCAACGGCCTCGCCGTTTGTTGAGTAATGCATTACCAAAACTGTACATCTCCACACGTATGAACAAAAAGCCGCGTATTTTCGCATAGGTCGACGGTGAGATGCCGCCATCTCCGCCGGTCAACACTCATCTTGTTGCAATTGCCATTACTGCTGGCTTCTCTATAGAATGCGATCAATTCTTAATTACACCCTGCCATTCATGGCGGATGTATTCAGTGGTCTCTATGTCCTCGACCGATCGCGCGCTCAATCTGCATATCGAAACCCTGTACTGCGAACATCACGGATGGCTGCACGGTTGGCTCAATCGCAAGCTGGGCAACACCACTGATGCCGCGGACCTGGCCCACGACACGTTCATCCGCCTGCTGACACGGCAAAGCAAATGCTTCGGCAGCGAGCCCCGCGCATTGCTGACTCATATTGCCAAGGGCCTGGTAATTGATCGGTGGCGACGTCAGGACGTCGAGCGCGCCTACCTCGAAACCATTGCCCACCTGCCCGAGTCCGAAGTCCCGTCGCCGGAAACCCGTTGGCTGATCCTCGAAGCGTTGCATCGCATCGATGCCATGCTCCGCGAGATGCCCAGTCGCGTCCGCCAGACCTTCCTGTTCTCACAGATCGACGGCCTGACATACAACGACATCGCCGAGCAACTCGGCGTCTCACTGATCACCGTCAAACGCGACATGCGCGACGCCTTCCTCGCTTGCCTGAGCGTGGCTTGATGACTCCGTCCATCGACCCGCTGATCCTCGGCGAAGCCGCCGACTGGCTGGTGCAACTGCAGTCCGGCGTCGCCACCGAAGCCGATCATCACGCCATCCAGCTCTGGCGCGATCGCAGCCCGCAACACGCTCAGGCCTGGCAGCGGGCTGAAGCCCTGCTGGGCGATCTGCGCGCCGTACCTGGCAATGTGGCCAGCGACACTTTTCAGCGGCTGAACAACAGCAAGCGAATCGGCCGTCGTCAGGCGCTGCATCGCCTCGGCGTGTTCCTCTTGGCGGGCCCCGCCGTATGGATCGCCTCCCGTGAACTGCCCTGGCAGCAATGGCGCGCCGACCAACGCACCGCCATCGGCGAACAGAAAAGCCTGACCCTGCCCGACGGTACGCAACTACTGATCAACACCGGCAGCGCCTTGAACATTGCCTTCAATGCCCAGGAACGACGGATAAGGCTGTTGGAAGGCGAGATACTGATCAGCACTGCCAAAGACCCATCCCGCACCTTCATGGTCGAGACCCGCCACGGCACTGCCCGCGCCTTGGGCACGCGCTTCAGCGTCCGCGTCGGGGAGCAGCTCAGCCATGTCGCCGTGAGCGAAGGAGCGGTGGAGATGTTGCCGCTTCACGCGCGCCAAGGCCTGATTCTCAAGGCCGGCGAGCAGAGTGCGTTTGGCCTTGACCGCACCGCCGCCGCCGAACCGCTGGACACCGCCGCCCTGACCTGGGAACACGGCATGCTGGTCGCCCGCAACATGCGCCTGGGCGATCTGCTCGCCGAGCTCGGCCGTTATCGCCCCGGCGTACTGCGCTGCCATGAGGCGGTTGCCGCGCTCAGCGTCTCCGGCGCGTTTCCGCTCAAGGACACCGACGCCAGCCTGCGCTTGCTGCAAGACACCCTGCCGATCCGCATCAGCAGCCTGACCCGCTACTGGGTTGCCATCGAACCTGCCTGAGCTGCGAGAAAATTCGCACGCAGGCTGATACCTTTTTCCCGCTCCTTCGGTGTGGAAGTGAACCCTCACTTTTCAGGCGCCGACAGGAGCTCCGAATGACGTCCAGGCCGTTGCAGTCCATCTCCCGAATCAGCTCACCGCGTGTTGCCATGAAGACACTGAGCCTCGCCGTCGCCCTGGCCGTGTTGATGCCGGCCCACAGCGTCATGGCCGCTGATCCCGTGCCGAACAATGGTGCCCGTAGCTACGCCATCGCGCCGGGTCCGCTGGCTGATGTGCTGGCCCAGTTCGCGGCGATGTCCGGCGTGCCGCTGTCGTTCGACGCGAAGATGCTCAATGACCGCCGCAGCCCTGGCTTGCAAGGCAGCTACACCGCGCAGGCCGGCTTTGCGCTGCTGCTTCAGGGCAGCGGCTATACCCTGCAAAGCGTCGGTGACAACGGCTACACACTGGCCCCGCTGTCCAGCGGCGATGTGCTGGAACTGGGCGCGACCAACGTCAATGCCGCCTCGAGCATGACTGGCGACACCTATGCCGGCGGCCAGGTGGCGCGCAGTGCGCGGCTTGGCGTGCTGGGCAACCGTTCGATCAACGACGTGCCTTTCAGCGTCACCAGCTACACCGCCAAGGCCATGGCCGATCAGCAGGCCCGCACCATCGGTGACGTGCTGCTCAACGACGCCTCGGTGCGCCAGTCGGCGGGTTTCGGCAACTTCTCCCAAGTCTTCACCATTCGCGGGCTGCCGCTGCAGAGCGATGACATCGCCTTCAACGGCCTCTATGGCGTGCTGCCACGACAAATCATCAATACCGAAGCGGTGGAGCGGGTTGAACTGTTCAAGGGCCCCAACGCCTTCCTCAACGGCGTCGCACCGCAGGGCAGCGGCATTGGCGGCAGCGTCAACCTGGTGCCCAAGCGCGCCGAGGACACCCCGACCCGCAGCGTCACCCTCGATTACACCAGCGACACCCAGGTCGGCGGCCACCTCGACCTCGGCCAGCGCTTCGGCGAAGACAACCGCTTCGGTGCGCGGATCAACCTCGCCCAACGCGGCGGCGACACCGCGATTGACGATGAAAGCAAACGCACCTCGCTGATCGCTGTTGGCCTGGATTACCGCGGCGAGCGCCTGCGCCTGTCGACCGATTTCGGCTATCAGAAACAGCGCATCAACAACGGCCGCTCGGTGGTCTACCCCAACGGCACCAAGGTCCCGGACGCACCGTCGGCCAAAGACAACTACGCCCAGGACTGGACCTGGTCGGAGCTGGAAGACACCTACGGCATGCTCAACGGCGAGTACGACCTCAACGACAACTGGACCGCCTACGCCGGTATCGGTGCCAAGCACACCCGGGAGAATGGCGAGTATTCCTCGCTTTATGTCGGCAACGACGGCAGTGCGCGTACGGGCTTTCTTTATTCGCCCCATGACGAAGACAACAAAAGCGCGGTGGCCGGCCTCAATGGTCGCTTCAACACCGGTGCGGTCAGCCATCAGATGAACTTCGGCCTGTCCGGCATGTGGGGCGAGCAGCGTTCGTCCTTCGAGGCGATCCTGGCTGCAAATCGCCAGCCCGGAAATCTCTACAACCCGATCCAGATTCCCCGCCCGACCAACACCTACTTCGGCAGCGATATCCATGACCCACGCATCGTCGGGAAAAATCGCATCAAAAGTATCGCCCTGTCCGACACCCTTGGTTTTATAGATGACCGTGTTCTGCTGACCCTCGGTGTACGTCGCCAAACCATCGAAGTTGACGCCTGGGCGACCAGTAGCGGTGCGCGCAACGCCAATTATGAAGAGTCCATCACCACGCCGGTCTATGGCGTCGTGATCAAGCCCTGGGAGCATGTGTCGTTCTACGCCAATCGCATCGAAGGACTGGCCCAAGGCCCGACGGCGCCGTCCACAGTCAGCAACCGCGACGAGGTCTTCCCGCCCAAGCGCAGCAAACAAACCGAAGCCGGCGTGAAGCTCGACTGGGATAGCTACGGTGCCACCTTCGGCGTGTACCGCATCGAGCAACCGAACAATGCCACGACGAATAACGTATTCAGCGTCGATGGTGAGCAAATCAACCAGGGTGTCGAGCTGAACCTGTTCGGCGAACCGGTGGATGGCCTGCGGGTGCTGGCCGGTGCGACCTGGATGGACACCGAACAGAAGAAAACCTCCAACGGCGCCACCGACGGCAACCGCGCTGCGGGCGTGCCGCGCTTCCAGTTCAACGTCGGCGCGGACTGGGATGTGCCAGGCGTTGAAGGGGCGGCGGTCAGTGGTCGCCTGTTGCGTACAGGCGGAGAGTACGTCAACGCCACCAACACGCTGAACATCCCGGCCTGGACCCGCGTCGACCTGGGCGCACGGTATGGTTTCAAGGCGGACGACAAGTACATCACCCTGCGCGCCAATGTCGAGAACGTGGCGAACAAGGCGTATTGGGCTTCGGCGTCGACGGCGAACAATTACCTGACCCAGGGTGAACCGCGGACGTTGAAATTGTCGGCCACAGTCGATTTCTGATTGACGCTCGATCCGTGAGCCGCTCATCAAGCCGGGGCTGTGGAGCAGTCCCGGTGTCTCTGCTTTACTTTCTCCCCGCAGCCACCACCGCCCGTCGACGATTCGTCATACGGAATGGAACTTAATGATCGACGGATATTTCCTTTATGTCGCCAAGAAGTAAATGACTATCGATTCAATAAAATTCATAAATTTGTTTCATCGGTGGTGCCGTTTTAGTCTTGCTCTATCGTCGGTCGCAACACAGAGGGCCGGTCTGCTGAGGAAAAAGGAGAAAGCAGCATGTCGAACCAAGGTAAGTGCCCGTTCCACAATACATCCGGTGGCGGCACCAGCAATCGTGACTGGTGGCCCAATCAACTGCGTGTAGAGCTGCTTAGCCAGCATTCGGACCGTTCGAACCCGCTCGGGGAGAACTTCAACTATCGCGAAGAATTCAAAAAGATCGATTACTCCGCGCTCAAGGCCGACTTGAAGGCGCTGCTGACCGATTCCCAGGACTGGTGGCCGGCTGACTGGGGCAGCTACGGCGGCTTGTTCATTCGCATGGCCTGGCACAGCGCCGGCACCTACCGCACGGTGGACGGCCGTGGTGGTGCGGGCCGTGGCCAGCAACGCTTCGCGCCGCTGAACTCGTGGCCCGACAACGTCAGCCTGGACAAAGCGCGTCGTCTGCTGTGGCCGATCAAGCAAAAGTACGGACAGAAAATTTCCTGGGCCGACCTGATGATCCTCGCCGGCAACGTGGCGCTGGAGTCCTCGGGCTTCCGCACCTTCGGTTTCGGCGCGGGCCGCGAGGACGTGTGGGAACCGGACCTGGACGTCAACTGGGGCGACGAGAAGGCTTGGCTGACCCACCGTGACCCGGAAACCCTGGCCAAGAGCCCGCTCTCGGCCACCGAAATGGGCCTGATCTACGTCAACCCGGAAGGCCCCAACGCCAGCGGCGACCCCGCTTCGGCAGCCGCCGCGATCCGCGCTACTTTCGGCAACATGGCGATGGATGACGAGGAAATCGTCGCGCTGATCGCTGGCGGTCACACCCTCGGCAAGACCCACGGTGCCAGTGCCGCCACCCACGTTGGTGTCGACCCGGAAGCCGGTGGCATCGAAGCCCAGGGCCTGGGCTGGGCCAGCACCTATGAAAGCGGTGTCGGCGCCCACGCCATCACCTCCGGCCTGGAAGTGATCTGGTCACAGACCCCGACCCAGTGGAGCAACAACTTCTTCGAAAACCTGTTCAAGTTCGAGTGGGTGCAGACCCGCAGCCCGGCAGGCGCCATTCAGTTCGAAGCGGTGGACGCGCCGGAGATCATGCCCGACCCGTTCGACCCGTCGAAAAAACGCAAGCCAACCATGTTGGTGACCGACCTGACCTTGCGTTTCGACCCCGGCTTCGAAGCGATCTCGCGACGTTTCCTCAACGATCCTCAAGCGTTCAGCAATGCCTTCGCCCGCGCCTGGTTCAAGCTGACCCACCGCGACATGGGCCCGAAAGCCCGCTACCTCGGCCCGGAAGTGCCGAACGAAGACCTGATCTGGCAAGACCCGCTGCCGGCCGCGTTGTACAACCCAAGCGCCGACGATATCGCCGACCTCAAGTCGCGGATCGCCGAATCGGGACTGTCGGTCAGCGAACTGGTTTCGGTGGCCTGGGCCTCGGCTTCGACCTTCCGTGGCGGCGACAAGCGCGGCGGTGCCAACGGTGCGCGCCTGGCATTGGCGCCACAGAAGGACTGGGCGGTCAACGAAATCGCGGTCGGCACCCTGGAGCGCCTGAAGGCGGTGCAGCAGGCGGCCAACAAGGCATCGCTGGCTGACGTGATCGTCCTCGCGGGTGTGGTCGGTATCGAACAGGCGACCAAGGCTGCCGGCGTGAACGTGCATGTACCGTTCGCTCCGGGCCGGGTCGATGCGCGTCAGGACCAGGTGGATATCGAGTCCTTCGAATACCTCGAGCCGCTGGCCGATGGCTTCCGCAACTACCGCAACACTGACAGCCCGGCCAGCACCGAGTCGTTGCTGATCGACCGCGCGCAGTTGCTGACCCTGACCGCGCCGGAACTGACCGCACTGGTCGGTGGCCTGCGGGTTCTGGGCGCCAACTACGATGGCAGCCAGCACGGCGTCTTCACCCATCGCGTCGGCGAGTTGAGCAACGACTTCTTCGTCAACCTGCTGGACATGGGCACTCAGTGGAAAGCCGTGGGCGATTCCACCGAACTGTTCGAAGGTCGCGACCGCAAGACTGGCGAAGTGAAATACACCGCCACCCGTAACGACCTGGTGTTCGGCTCCAACGCCATTCTGCGGGCCTACGCCGAGGTGTATGCCAGCAGCGACGCCAAGGAGAAGTTCGTCAAAGACTTCGTCGCCGCCTGGACCAAGGTGATGAACCTGGACCGTTTCGACCTCGCCTGAGGCAGAGCGGCGCCTGTCGCGAGGCAGGTGATCTGTTGACGTGATGAAGGCCCGGTGAAGTTCTGCTTCACCGGGCTTTTTTTGCATTCGCTTCGGCTACAATGCCGCCCCCTCGACCCCCTTCACATCCCAGGTTTCCATGTCCGGCAACGCTCTCTATACCGACCTGTCGGGCTACTACGACCTGATGTGCGCCAGCATCGACTACCGCGCGCAAAGCCATAGCGTCCACCGCCTGCAGCAGCTCTTCGGCAATGGCGGCATACGGCACCTGGACCTTGCCTGCGGCACCGGCCCTCATGTTCGTCACTTCATCGATGCCGGTTACCAGAGCGCCGGGCTCGACATCAATCAGCCCATGCTCGACCGGGCTGCATTGCGATGCCCTGAGGCGCAGTTTGCACTGGGGGACATGTGTGGTTTCAGCGTGGCCGAGCCGGTGGACCTGATCACCTGTTTTCTCTACTCCGTCCACTACAGCGGCGGTATCGAACGGCTCAAAGCCTGCATCGCCAGCGTGCATGCGGCGCTGGCGGCGGGTGGCGTGTTCTGCTTCAACGCCGTGGACAAGCAGCGGATCGACAACGGCTCGTTCGTCTCCCACACCGACACACTCGATGAGGCCCGGTTCGCGTTTCGTTCAGCCTGGCATTACGAAGGGGAGGGCGAGCGGCAGTCGCTGAGATTGAGCATCGAGCGGACGCTGGCGGGGGAAACCGAGGTCTGGCATGACGAACACCCGATGGTGGCGGTGAGCTTCGACGAACTGCGGGCGCTGTTGGAGTCGTACTTCGAGGTGCATGTGCTGGAGCATGATTACGACAAGCTGGTGCCGTGGGATCAGGCCTCGGGGAATGCGCTGTTTGCGTGTGTGAAGATCTGACTCTGCCGAGGCCGGTTTCGGACGATAGCCAAGGCTGAGCCCTGGCTATCGGTGCCAATGGAGCTGGGGGCTATCGCTTACTGCTTTTTATAACCCACCAGCCACATGTTGGTATCTACGCCAGCCTCACATACGCTGGTTACCGCGATGAGTCACTCGGGACCATGGGCGCGCGCTTAAGCCGGAGCCGTCGCCGGATCACAAGGCCGACGGTGACAGCTACGATCAGCAGCACGCTGAAGAAGATAGTGTTGAAAACCGGGAAGGGCTCCGAGCGACTGGTGGTTGCCTTGAGGTCAGTGATGTTCGGGAACATTGAAAAGATCTGGAAGCGCCACCCGTAGTAGCGAATCACCGCTAGCTGGCTCTGATCACGGGAATAGTCCTGGGCCTTGGCCTGCAGATCAGCGCTGTCGAACTTGAAGTACCAAGGGAACCCCCAGCCAGTGTCTTCATTGCGGTAGACGACGACTTCACGATCAGCGTCCGACGATACCGTGTTGATGAAGTACACGTCCCGGGTAGGGCCATCTGCAGGATTTTCTGCATTGATGACACCATCTGCGTCCATCCTTTTCACTTCGACACCGGTGATGTGCACCACCTTGTGGCGTGGGAGATAGTGGTGAAAGCACAGCGCAGCGACTGTTACCAATATCAGGCAGAGAACGGCAATGGAACGTTTGACCCAGGGCATTGAGTGATCACTCTCGAGAAACGGAGGAATATGAGGGTAATGCCATCTGTTTGCGCAGGATGGTTGTTACAGAATGCGTCAACGCAATGCGTAAACGCCAGCCAGTCAGTCAAGAAGCAGGTGACCTTTTCAGGGCCGCCTTCGCGGGTACGTATTGTACTTGTAGGAGCGAGCTTGCTCGCGAAGGCCACCCCACAAAAAACACCCGCCCTCCATCACAGAGAGCGGGTGCTTTTACCACCTGACGACCTGACTCAAACCCCGGCCGCCAGCTTCGCGCTCACCTGCCGCCGCCGGTACGCGCTGTCGCGGTTCGCCAGCCAGTAGTAGAGCGGCGAAGTCACCACCAACCCCACCAGCCACGACAGATCAGCCCCGTTGATATGCGCAGACACAGGCCCGACGTAGAGCGGCGTGTTCATGAACGGAATCTGCACCGCGATACCGATCGCATAGGCCAGCAGCGCCTGCGGGTTGTAGCGCCCATAGATGCCGCCGTCGACCTTGAAGATCGACTGAATGTCGTAGTCACCTTTGTGGATCGCGTAGAAGTCGATCAGGTTGATCGCGGTCCACGGCACCAGGACCACCAGCAGCACCAGCACCATGTCGACGAAGTGGCCGATGAAGTCTTTCGAGGCGAACACCGCGACGATGCTGCAACCGAGCAACACGATCACCGACAGCACCGCCCGGCTCTTGGCGGTGGGGATCCAGCGCCAGGCGAAGGTCTGCACCAGGGTTATCAGTGACAGCACCGCGCCATACAGGTTGAGGGCGTTGTGGCTGATCACGCTGAGCAGGAACAGCACCAGCATCAGCGGGCCGATGGCGCCGGTGGCGAGTTTGACCGCATCCATGGTGTCCATGCCCGCCGGAGTCGCGAGCACGGCCACCGCGCCGAATACGAACGACAGGCTCGAGCCCAGCGCCGAACCCAGATAGGTGGTCCAGAACGTCGCCGCCACCGGCACGTCGGCCGGCAGGTAGCGCGAGTAGTCCGATACATAGGGCGCGAAGGCGATTTGCCAGAGCGCAGCCAGCGACACCGTCGCCAGCCAGCCGGAGAGGTTGAAGCCGCCGCGGGTGAGGAAATCGTCGGTCTGGATGTGGGTGAGGATGTAGCCGAAGCCCAGCACGATGCCGATCCCCAGCACCCAGGTGCCGATGCGGTTGAGCACGTGGATGAAGCGGTAGCCGATGATGCCGATGATCCCCGAACCGAGGGCGCCGATGACGATGCCCACCGGCACCGGCACGCTGTCCACCACGCCATGCAGTGATTTGCCGGCGAGGACGATGTTGGAGGCGAAGAAGCCGATGTACATCACCCCGGCGATCACTACGACAAGCAGGGCGCCGAGGGAACCGAACTGGGCGCGGCTCTGGATCATCTGCGGAATGCCCATCTGCGGGCCCTGCGCCGAGTGCAAGGCCATCAGCACGCCGCCGACCAGGTGGCCGACAAGGATGGCGACGATGCCCCAGACCAGATTGAGGTGGAACAACTGGACCCCGAGGGCCCCGGTGACGATCGGCAGCGGCGCGATGTTGCCGCCGAACCAGAGGGTGAACAGATCCCGGACCTTTCCATGGCGATCTTCGGGCGGCACGTAGCCGATCGTGTGTTTTTCGATAAGCGGTGCGGGTGACGCTGCGTTGGTCATGACGGACTCCAAGGCAAGGATGAGTACGCTGCGGTACTTCGGTTGGCATCGGCGAGGCCGGTGCCTTTTCTTGTTGGAGCGGATCTTGAGCGGTGCCGGGCGCGGGATAAATTAGTAAATATGTGCTCTCAGGCCTTAAAAAAACTGGGGTAGCGCGTCGGGTGAGGGCGACCGGTCGACGCAAGCGAGGAATGACACCAGGGTTGCCAAGGGTAATATTATTCCTGTTAAATGAGATTCATTACCACTTGTTACCGCCTGGTTTCCTGCCATGTCTTCCGTCGACCTCTCGCTGCAAAAAGCCGTGCACTCGCTGTACGAGGATCATCATTCCTGGCTGTGCGGCTGGCTGCGCAACCGGCTGGGCTGTGTCGACCACGCGGCGGACCTGGCCCAGGACACCTTCATGCGCGTGCTCACCTTGCGCAAGGCCGCCGACCTGCGCGAGCCGCGGGCGTACCTGAGTACGGTGGCGCGCAGCCTGATGATCGACATGTTCCGTCGTCGTGCGCTGGAGCAGGCGTACCTTGATGCCCTGGCGGCGCGCCCGGAACCGGTGGATATTTCGCCGGAAACCCGCCTGCAGATCATCGAGACGCTGATGGACATCGACCGTCTGCTCGACGGCCTCGGCGCCCGCACCCGCGAAATCTTCCTGATGGCCCAGCTCGACGGCCTGAGCTACGTCGAGATCGCCCGGCGCCAGGACCTCTCGGTGACCACGGTGAAGAAACACGCCGTGCGCGCCCTGACTCATTGCCTGCTGCTGGTGGAGGAGTAGGCCATGGCCGCTGTGCTGGAGCGCAACATCCTCGAAGCCGCCGCCCACTGGTATGTGGAGTTGCGCTGCGAGCCGGACGCGGCGACCCGCGCCGCACACCAGCACTGGCTGCTCAGCGACCCGCTGCATCAGCAGGCGTGGGAACGGCTGGGACGCCTGCAAGGCAAGTTCGAGCAGGTTTCGCCGCAACTGGCCCGGACCACGTTGGCCGGGGCCAGGGCGAGACGTCGCGAGGTGCTCAAAGTCCTGTCGATCCTGCTGGCGGCGGGAGGGGCGGGCAGCCTGGCCTGGCGCAGCACGCCGATGCAGACGTTGCTGGCCGACCAACGCACCGGCACGGGCGAACGCCGCTCGCTACGTCTGGACGACGGCAGCCAGTTGCAGCTCAACACCGCCAGTGCCGTGGACATCCGCTACAGCGCGCAACTGCGTCAGGTGAACCTGCTGGACGGCGAAATTCTCATCGAAACTGCTCGAGATACGCTGTCGCGGCCTTTCGTCGTGCACACCGCGCAGGGCAGCGTGCGCGCGTTGGGCACGCGCTTCATCGTCCGCCGCGAGGGCGAGCGCACGCGGGTCTGTGTGCTGGAGCACGCGGTGGAAGTGCGTTGCGCCGATGCGCAGGTCGCGGTGCGGGTGGAGGCGGGTCAGCAACTCAGCTTCAGCGCCGCGCAGATGGGTGATCTGCAACCGGCGCCATCCCAGGTCGACGCCTGGACCCGCGGCATGCTGGTGGCCAACGACTGGCGGTTGGGCGACTTCATCACCGAGTTGCAGCGCTATCGACCGGGGCATCTGGGCTGCACCGAGGCGATTGGCGACTTGCGCATTTCCGGGGCCTTCCACCTGGCGGACACCGATATCGTCCTCGATAACCTGACCACCACCTTGCCGGTGCGTATCCGCCGTTTCAGCCGGTTCTGGACGCGGGTCGAGGCGGCCTGAGAATTATTTTCACTCAGGGGGTTATCGATTCTCATCCAGCTTCGACTTGTAGGTAGAGGCGCCACAGAGACGCCGTTCATCACTGCCACAGGGCGAAAGGAAACCGCATGTCCCGTTCCACTGACCGCACTTCCGCTGCACCGAAAACTTCCGCGCTGAGCCGGGCCATTCATGGCGCGCTGCTGGGCGCCGCATTGGCCACACCAGCGGTGATGCTGGTGGGCGTCGCGCCGGCCATGGCTGAAAGCCGCACCGAAGCCGCCTTCGATATTCCGGCCGGATCGCTGGACGCCGCGCTGACTCAATTTGCCGCCACCGCTGGCATCACCGTGTCTTTCGATCCGGCTCATGCTCGCGGGCTGAAATCGCCGGGCCTGCGCGGCCGCTACGACGTCGACGCCGGCCTGCGCCAGTTGCTGGCGGGCAGTCGTCTGCAAGTGGTGCGCCAGGCCAACGGCAGCTATTCGCTGTTGCCGGCGGTCAGCGACGGTTCCCTGCAACTGGACAGCACCAGCATCAACAGCACTGCGGTCGAGTCGGCCTGGGGCCCGGTGGACGGCTATGTCGCCACCCGCAGCGCCACCGCCACCAAGACCGACACGCCGATCCTGGAAATCCCCCAGGCGATCAACGTGGTCACCGCCGAGCAGGTGCAGAACCAGGGCGCGCGCAACCTGACCCAGGCCCTGCGCTACACCCCGGGCCTGAGCACCGGCGGCTTCACTGACCGCAACGCGATCGCCGACGAAATCACCAGCCGTGGCTTCGCGCCGACCCCGCTGTACTTCGACGGCGCCTATGTGCCGTATGCCGGTAGCCTGGGCGGCGCGCCGCAGATCGATCCGTACACCCTGGAGCGCATCGAAGTGCTCAAGGGCCCGTCCTCGGTGCTGTTCGGCCAGAACCAGCCGGGTGGCCTGATCAACCTGGTGTCCAAGCGCCCGACCCGCGAAGCGCGCAATCAGATCAAGCTCGGTGCCGGCAGCTACAACCGGGTCAACGGTGCCTTCGACAGCAGCGGTCCGCTGGACGAGCAGGGCGCCTTCAGCTATCGGCTGATCGGCCTGAGCAGCAAGGGCAACGACCAGGTCGACCACACTCATGCTGAACGCCTGCTGCTGGCGCCCAGCCTGACCTGGACGCCGAATGACAGCACCTCGCTGACACTGCTGGCGCAGGTCCAGCGCGATGACGGTCTGGCCGACTACCAGTCGCTGCCGCGCATCGGCTCCCTTGATCGCGGCCCGAATGGCGAGCGCATCGACCGCAATTTCTTCTCTGGCGACTCGCACTACAACGACTACAAACGCAACCAGTACATCGCTGGCTATGACTTCAGCCACGCCTTCAGCGACGACCTGAGCTTCCGCTCCACCGCCCGCTACACCGACGTGCGCGACCGCTACAAAGGCTTCTACCTGCGCAGTTTCGTCACCGACGCCAACAACGTGACCGACTACACCCAGGCCAATCGGGTCAAGCTCGACTGGCGCCAGCACAACATCGCCTACACGGTCGATAACAACCTGGAGTACAAGTTCGCCACCGGTGCCTTGCAGCACACCACCCTGACCGGCGTCGACTACCGTCACTTCACCCGCCAGTACGATGGCTACAACGCCTACAACGTGTTGCCGGTGAACCTCTACGGCAAGAACAACTTCGACAGCTCCAGCGTCACCCCGGTGCTCGACACCCAGTGGGACAACACCGTGCGCCAGACCGGCCTGTACTTCCAGGACCAGATCCGCCTCGACCAGTGGATCCTCACTGTCGGCGGTCGCCAGGACTGGGCCGAGATCGACAACAAGGACCTGCTGGCCCACTCCATCGCCTCGCAGCGTGACAACAAATTCACCGGGCGTGTCGGCCTGACCTACGTCACCGAGTTTGGCCTGGCGCCTTATGTCAGCTACTCGCAATCCTTCCTGCCAACCATCGGCACCGCCGCGCCGGAGCGGGGTGGCAAAGCCTTCGAACCGACCGAGGGCGAGCAGTACGAAGTGGGGCTGAAATACCAGCCGCTGGAGAAGACCCTGATCACCGCGTCGGTGTTCCAGGTCAAGCAGAAGAACGTGCTCACGGGCGACACCGAATACCCGCAGTACCAGGCGCAAAGCGGCGAAGTGCGTTCACGCGGGGTGGAGCTGGAAGTGAAATCCAGCATCGACAACATCGACGTGCTGGCGGCGGCGACCTACATCGACTCGTTCTACACCAAGAGCACCTACGGCGATCAAGGCAACCGCAACGAGTCCCAGGCGCCGGTGTCGGCCAGCCTGTGGGCGGATTACCACTTCACCGGCGTTGGCGTCGACGGCCTGACCGTGGGCGCGGGTGCGCGTTACACCGGGCGCAAGCCGGGCGATTCGGCGAACTCCTTCGACGTGCCGGCGTGGGTCGTGTATGACGCCACCGTGCGCTACGACCTGAGCCGCTTCGACCCGAGCCTGCGCGGTTTGCAGGCCAGCCTGAACGTGCAGAACCTGTTTGACCGGGAGTATGTGTCGGACTGCAACTACTCGTTCGGCTGCTACTACGGGCAGGAGCGAGTGGCTTCGGTGCAGATGACGTATGACTGGTGATTGAAAGGGAAGACGCAGTGAGGGGGGCTGTGGTCGCGTGAGGTGCCTGCCTCCCTCTCTTCATCGACCTCAGGATCGATCACCGCGCAGGCGATATTCGATCTTGAGGGCGCTTCAATTGCCAACCCGCAGTTAGCCCATCACCTCCCGCATCCGATACCAGAGCATCCCCAACGCCAACAATGGCGACCTCAACAGTTTCCCGCCCGGAAACGTCAGGTGCGGCACCGCGCTGAACACATCCAGCCCGGTGCTTTGCCCCACGGAAATCCCTTCCGCCAGCAACTTCGCCGTCCAGTGGGTGACGTTCAGTCCATGCCCGGAATAGCCCTGGGCAAAGTACACATTCGGGTGCTGGCTCAGCCTTCCAACCTGCGGGAAGCGGTTGGCGGTGATGCCGATCATCCCGCCCCACTGGTAGTCGATGCGCACGTCAACCAGTTGCGGAAACACCTTGAGCATCTTCGGCCGCATGTAGGCGCTGATGTCTTTCGGGTCGGAACCGGAGTAGTGGCAGGCACCGCCGAACAGCAGGCGGCGGTCGGCGGTCAGGCGGTAGTAATCCAGCCCGACTTTCTGGTCGCACAGCGCCAGGTTGCGCGGGATCAACTGCGCTGCTACTGCTTCCGGCAACGGCTCGGTGACGATGACGTAGCTGCCCGCCGGCAGCACCTTGCCGCTCAGCTTCGGTTCCAGTTCGTCCAGGTGCGCGTTGCAGCCGAGCACCAGGCTGTCCGCCCGTACCCGGCCGCGGGCGCAATGCACCGTGACCTGGCTGCCATGCTCGATGCGCAGCACCGGGCTCTGTTCGAAGACCTGAACCCCGAGCTGGCTCGCCGCCCGGGCTTCGCCGGTGACCAGGTCCAGCGGGTGCAGGTGCCCGGAGCCCATATCGATCAGGCCCCCGGCGTAGCAGTCGCTGGCCACCACCTCGTGCATGCGCCCGGGTTCTACCAGTTCGATGGGATGGGCATAACCCGACGTGCGCAAGGCCTTCTGTTCATCGACCATCGCGGCGAACTGCGCCGGGGTGTTGGCCAGCTCGCAGAAGCCCCAGCGCAGGTCGCAATCGATGGCGAATTCGGCGATGCGCTCCGCCACCAGGGTGACCGAGTCTTCGCCGGCGCGTTGCAGGTAACGCACACCGTCTTCGCCGACGTACCTGGCGAAGCCGCTGACGTCATGGCCGATACCGCGGATCAACTGGCCGCCGTTGCGCCCGCTGGCGCCCCAGCCGATGCGCCGGCCTTCCAGCAGCACCACCGAATGACCGCGCAGCGCCAGTTCCAGCGCGGTGTTGACGCCGGTCAGGCCGCCGCCGATCACACACACGTCGGCGCGAATTTCGCCATCCAGCGTCGGGTAGGTGTGGCGGTCGCGCGCGGTGGCGGCGTAGTACGACGCGGCATGTTCGCCGGTTCGATTCATCACGGTGTCCCGGCTCATTGGTTGAACTTGACCTTGCTCCAGCTACGGGTCATCAGCCGCATGATCTTCGGCGATGGCGCATTGGAGATGTACAGCTTGTCGAGCACGGCCTGCGGCGGATAGACCTCGGGATTGTTCAGTGTCTCGGGGTCGATGAAGGCCTTGGAGTCGACGTTGGCATTGGGGTAGCCGACGTAGTCGCTGACCTCGGCGATGACCTTGGGCTCAAGCACGTAGTTGATGAACGCGTGGGCCTGGTCGGGGTTTTTCGCGTCGGCGGGAATCGCGATCAGGTCGAACCACAGGTTGCTGCCTTCCTTGGGAATGCTGTACGCGATCTGGATGCCGTTCTTCGCTTCCTTGGCCCGGTTGGCGGCCTGCAGCACGTCGCCGGAGAAGCCGAACGCCGCGCAGATATTGCCGTTGGCCAGGTCCGAGATGTACTTGGACGAATGGAAATAGGTCACGTAGGGGCGCAGCTCCAGCAGGCGTTTTTCGGCCTTGGCGTAGTCGGCCGCGTTGGTGCTGTTGGGATCCAGACCCAAGTAGTTGAGGATCGACGGGATCAGTTCGTCAGCGGAGTCCATGAAGGCCACGCCGCACTTCTGCAGCTTCTTCAGGTTCTCCGGTTCATACAGGACAGACCAGGAGTCGATATGGTCGACGCCGAGCACTTCCTTGACCTTCTCGACGTTGTAGCCGATGCCGTTGGTGCCCCACAGATAGGGCACCGAATGCCGGTTGCCGGGATCGTTCTGCTCCAGCAGCTTGAGCAGGGCCGGGTCCATGTGCTTCCAGTTGGGCAGCTTGCTACGGTCCAGCTCCAGGAACACCCCGGCGTCGACCTGACGGGTGAGGAAGTGGTTGGAGGGCACGACCACGTCATAGCCGGTCTTGCCCGCCAGCAACTTGCCTTCCAGGGTCTCGTTGGAGTCGAACACGTCGTACACCGGCTTGATTCCGGTGCTGCTCTGGAAACCGGTCAGCGTGTCGGGCGCGATGTAGTCGGTCCAGTTGTAGATGCTCACGCTCGGCTGCGCCTGGGCAGCCAGCGGCAGCGCCAGCAAGGCGAAGGGCACAAGGCGTTTCAACAGTTTCATAGCGGCTCCTGTCCATCCTGTTTTTGTTTTCGACGGCGCGTGGTCGGGTCAGACGCTCAGCAGCAGGAATTCCCGTTCCCACGAGCTGATCACGCGCTTGAAGTTCTCGTGCTCGGTGCGCTTGACCGCGACGTAACCCTGGACGAACTTGCGCCCGAGATATTGCTCCAGCACCTGGCACTCTTCCATGGCCGCCAGCGCGTCCTCGATGGTGACCGGCAGGCGCAGGCTGCGGCGCTCGTAGGCGCGGCCCTGGACCGGCGCGCTCGGCTCGATCCGCTCGACCATGCCGAGATAGCCGCACAGCAGGCTGGCGGCGATGGCCAGGTACGGGTTGGCGTCGGCGCCGGGCAGGCGGTTTTCCACGCGCATGGCTTCAGGCGAGGAGGGCGGCACACGCAGGCCGGCGGTGCGGTTCTCTTCGCCCCACTCGACGTTGACCGGCGCCGAAGTGTCCGGCAGGAAGCGGCGGAACGAGTTCACGTTCGGCGCGAACATCGGCAGCACCTTGGGAATGTACTTCTGCAGGCCGCCGATGTAGTGCAGGAACAGCTCGCTCATCGAGCCGTCGTCATTGACGAAGATATTGCGGCCCGATTCGCTGTCCACCACGCTTTGGTGGATATGCATGGCGCTGCCCGGCTCGTCGGTGATCGGCTTGGCCATGAAGGTCGCCGCCACGTTGTGCTTGAGCGCCGCCTCGCGCATGGTGCGCTTGAACACGGTGATCTGGTCGGCCAGCGACAGCGCGTCGCCGTGGCGGAAGTTGATCTCCATCTGCGCCGGGCCGTCTTCGTGGATCAGCGTGTCGAGGTCCAGGCCCTGGGCCTCGCACCAGTCGTAGACGTCCTCGAACAGCGGGTCGAATTCGTTGGCGGCATCGATCGAGAAGCTCTGCCGCCCGCTTTCCGGGCGCCCGGAACGACCGATCGGTGCCTCCAGCGGGAAGTCCGGGTCGCTGCTGCGCTTGGTCAGGTAGAACTCCATTTCCGGCGCGACGATCGGCGTCCAGCCCTTGTCCTTGTAGAGCTGCAGCACGCGCTTGAGCACGTTGCGCGGCGACAGCTCGACCGGGTTGCCCTGCTTGTCGTAGGTGTCGTGAATCACCATCGCGGTGGGCTCGATGGCCCAGGGCACCAGAAACACCGCGTCGGCATCGGGGCGGCAGAACATGTCGATATCCGCCTCGTCCAGCAGGCTGTAGTAGATATCGTCATCGACGAAATCGCCGGTGACCGTCTGCAGCAGCACGCTTTCCGGGAGGCGCATGCCGCCTTCGCCGAGGAACTTGTTGGTGGGGGAAATCTTGCCGCGGGCGATGCCGGTGAGGTCACTGACAATGCATTCGACTTCGGTGATCTGGTGTTGCTTCAGCCAGGTGGCCAGCTGATGCGCGGGGGTGTTCATGCAAACCTCTAGCGGGTAGTTGTTTAGGCACTCGAAGGCAGGCGACCGAGTGGGTGGTCGGTGCCGACGGGGCTAGTGTTCGCTGGAGGCGGGGGGCGGTTCTATCCGTTTTGTGCAGGAATGCGGGTGCCGGCACCAGACGGTAGTTGCCTGTCTTCGTGAGCAAGCTCGCTCCTACCGGGTGAGGGGGAGCCTTGTAGGAGCGAGCTTGCTCGCGAAGTGCCGCGACATCACGCCACCGCCCAGAAAGAAAAACGCCGCCGACGAAGAGATTGAATTTGCGAATGGTTCTCGATAAAGTCTGCGCCCTCGCACCGCAGTGACAATGGGCCGCCATGTCGAGCATGACCACCGAAGAACTGGAGCGGGCCTTCAAGGCGCATGCGCGTGAGTTGCGGGTGTTTCTTTATCGGCAACTGCAAAGCACCGAGACCGCCGCCGACCTCGCCCAGGAAACCTACCTGCGCATGCTCAGCCAGCGACCACGCAAGCCGGTGGACAATCTGCGCGCCTTCATTTTCCGCATCGGCCGCAATCTGGTCATCGACCACGTGCGCAGCCGGGCGTCCCGCGAGCGTCACGACCAGGGCCTGGCCTATCTCTTCGAAGTCACCGGCGAAAGCCCCGAACTCATCGACACGGTCGCCGCCAGCCAGGAGCTGGAAGCGCTGAATGCGGCCTGGCAGCGCATGGACGAACCGGCGAAAAGCATCTTCCTGATGTGCCGGCTGCAGGGCATGGCGCACAAGGACGTCGCCCGCGAGCTGGGCGTTTCCCTGAGCACGGTGGAGAAAAGCCTCGCCGGTGCGCTGGACTTTTTGCGCCGAAGTCTTCAGCGTTGACCGCCATGTCCGATAGCCACGATCCCCACCACCAACTGCACGCCACTGCCCATGCCTGGGTGGTGCGCCTGACTTCGGGCGACGCCAGCCCGGCCGATGTCGATGCCGCCCGCGCCTGGTGCCAGGAACACCCGGAGCACCAGCAGGCGTTTGTCGAGGCCCGGCGGCTGTGGCAGCTCGCGGGGCAGGTCGAAGTTGCGGTCGAGCGACCCCGGTCACCGCGAATTTGGCACTGGGCAACGGCGGCAGTGCTGGTGATCGGCGTGAGCCTCGGCCTGGCCCGGCAGCAGGCCTGGGATGCCGACTACCGCACCGCCCGCGGTGAACAGCAGCGCATCACCCTGGCCGACGGTTCGCGGATCTTCCTCGACGCCGATTCGGCGCTTGATGTCACCCTGCGCGATGACCGCCGTGAGATCGTCCTGCGCAGAGGCGAAGCGATGTTCGAGGTTGCCCACGATCCACAACGGCCGTTCCGTGTCGCCGCCGGTGACTTGAGTGCCACGGCGCTGGGCACGGTCTACGCGGTGCGCAAGCAGGACAACGGCGTGCAGGTCACCGTCGCCCAGGGGCGGGTGGCGGTGCAGGGCAACGCCGCGGCCGTCACCCTGGCGGGCGGCGAACAGGTCACCTGGCAGGGCGGGGCGCTGTTGGCGAAGCAGCCGGTCGATACCGCCAAGGCCCTGGCCTGGCAGCATGGCCGGCTGGTGTTCGACATGACCCCGCTGGAGGACGTGCTCGCCGAATTGCAGCGCTACCGCCCCGGCTACCTGCTGATCGGCGACGACAGCCTGCGCGGATTGCGGGTCAGCGGCACCTTCCGCGTCGACCGCCTCGATGACGCCCTGACCACCCTGGAACAGGCGTTCCCCATGACTATCAAGCGCTACACCGACTATGTGCTGGTGATGCAGCCACGCTGAAGTGAAAATTTTTTACGGGTCTGCGCGCGTCACCCGTCTTCCTTGGCGAAAACGATAATACGTTGCATTCGCTAGGGAGATTTACATGCGTCACGTCACCACCGGTATCCGTCCACTCGTCGTCGCCTTGCGCCGCGCCACGCTGCTGATGGGCCTGTTGCCCGCGCTGGCGTGGGCCGAGCCGGTTGCTTTCGATATTCCCGCGCAGTCGCTGGGTTCGGCGCTCAATCAACTGGCCGAGCAGAGCGGTTTGCAGGTGATTTACAACGGCGAGCTGGTGCAGGGCCTGAGCAGCCCGGCGGTGCGCGGCAGTCAGGAACCGGAGGCGGCGTTGCAGCGTTTGCTGCAGGGCAGCGGGCTGATCTGGCACGCCACCGGCGCTGGCAGCGTCATGCTGGAAAAAGCCGCGGTGCAAGAGGATGCCGTGCAACTCGGCGCCACGTCCGTGACCGGCGCGGTGGCGGGGAGTGTCACCGAGGGCAGCACCTCGTATGCCACCCGTGGCCCGACCACCACCGCGACGCGGCTGAACATGACCCAGCGTGAAACCCCGCAGTCGGTGACCGTGGTCACCCGCCAGCGCATGGACGACCAGAACATGAAAGACCTGGACGACGTGCTGCAAAACACCACCGGCGTGATCGTCATCAAGAACGGCGGCGAGCGCTCGCTGTACCAGGCCCGCGGCCAGTTGGTGGACAGCCTGCAGATCGACGGCGTGCCCACCAACGTCGGTAACGCCTATTCGATGGACGCCATCTCCAAACCGGCCACCGACATCTACGACCGTGTCGAAGTGGTGCGCGGCGCCACAGGTCTGACCGAAGGCGCGGGCACGCCATCGGCGGCGATCAACCTGGTGCGCAAGCGGCCGACCGCCGAACCCCAGGCGCTGGTGGAAACCTCGGTGGGCTCGTGGGACAACTACCGCACCCTGGTCGATCTGTCGTCGGCGCTGAACGAGCAGGGCACACTGCGCGGGCGCACGGTCATCAGCTACAACGACGCCAACAGCTACATGGACAACGTGAAAAAAGAAAACCAGTTGTTCTACGGCATCGTCGAAATGGACCTGTCGGCGAGCACCATGGCGACTCTGGGTTTCTCCTACCAGAAGGACCGCAACTCCGGTTATGACTGGTCGGCCCTGCCAACGGCCAAGGACGGCGCCTTCTACCCGCTGTCGCGCTCGACCAACCTCACCGGCAAGTGGAACAAGCTGAACAAGAACAACACCACCTTCTTCGCCGACATCCAGCACAGCTTCGACAACGACTGGAAACTGATCGTCGCCGCCAACCACATCAAGGCCAAGTCGGACTTTCTCGGCAACTACACCTGGCGCGTCAGCGGCGACCGCTTCAGCCTCAACCCGCGGCATTTCTTCTATGACGACACCCAGACCAGCGTCGACGGCTATGCCACCGGCCCGTTCGAGCTGCTGGGCCGGCGCCATGAACTGGTGCTGGGCGCCAACGTGCGCAAGGACGATTTCGACTACCACGGCGGCCGCGATGCCGGTTACGGCTATCAGTTCGACATGAACGACCTGTCCGGCTTCAACCCGCCCAAGCCGACCGGGCTCAACGCCAACATGTGGAAGTACAACATCACCCAGGAGCAATCCGGAGTCTACGGCGCGGCGCGCTTCAGCCTGACCGACAGCACGAAGTTCATCGTCGGCAGCCGGGTCAGTTGGTTCAAGACCGAGAACATGACCAACACCACCGGCATCCCGCGCAACACCGAGTACGCGAAAAACCGCGAGATCACGCCGTACGCCGGCCTGGTCCAGGAACTGAGCGACAACTTGTCCGCCTACGCCAGCTACACGGAAATCTTCAAGCCGCAGGCGAACCTGGACGCCAGCGGCTCGATCCTCGACCCCATGACCGGCAGCAACTACGAGCTGGGGCTCAAGGGCGAGTTCTACGACAAGCGCCTGAATGCCAGCGTCGCGCTGTTCCAGGCCGACCAGACCGGCCGCGCCGAATACCTGCTGCCGTGCAACTGCTACGAGCCTTCCGAGAAAGTCCGCAATCGCGGCGTGGAGCTGGAGGTGAACGGCGCGTTGACCGAGGAATGGAACCTGTCGGCGGGCTATACCTACGTGCAGTCCAAGTACATCGGCGGCGAACAGAAGGGCGAGGATTACTCGTCGCTGGCGCCACGGCACCTGTTCAAGATCGCCACCGACTATCGCCTGCCGGGTGTGCTGAACAAGGCGCGGGTGGGCGGCAGCGTGTACGCCCAGAGCAAGATCACCAACCGCGAGGCCAATTACCAGATCCAGCAGCGCGGCTATGCCCTGACCAGCCTGCACGCGATCTACGAGCTGAACGAGCACCTGGAGTTGCAGTACAACCTGGATAACGTCTTCGACAAGAAGTACATCCAGACCATCGGCAACGACAACTACTGGAACTTCTACGGCGAGCCACGCAATTTCAACGTGGCGTTGCGGGCGAAGTTCTGAGGCGCGATCCAGGCGAACTTGCCGGCGGCTCCACCGGTCCGAAGGAAACACCCCCACTTCGGAGCGACCCCGTGGAAGACCGCGTGATACAAGGCATCCAGCATGGCGAACCGCAACGCGACGCCGGTGGCTGGCTGCCGCTTGAAGGCTATGCGGCGCTCGGCGACGGGCGCTCGGTGGCGCTGGTGGGCTGGGACGGTTCGATCGACTGGTGGTGCGTGCCGCACATGGACTCGCCGCCGTTGTTCGACCGCCTGCTGGCGCCGCAGCATGGCGGCTATTTCGCGATCACGCCGAAGCAGGCGTACCGCGTCGAGCGCCGTTACCTGCCGGGCAGCAACGTGCTGGAAACCCTGTTCATCACCGACAGTGGCCGTGTGCGCCTGGTCGAGTCGCTCAACAGCGGCCCGGCCGGGCGCTTGCCCTGGGGTGAGCTGGGGCGGCGTCTGGAGGGTGTGGAAGGGCACGTCGACTTCACCGTGAAGATCGACTTCGGCACCCAGGCCGACACCGTCTCGCCGTTTCTCGCCCCGACCGGCAACGGCTGCGTGTTTCACGCCGGGCATATCCTCGGCATGTTCATCTACAGCGAGCAATTGCAGATCCAGCGCAAGGACGACCTTGGCGTGCGCGCCGAGGTGCGCGTGGCGGCCGGCGAAAAGGTGGTCATGGCCATCGTCAGCGGGCGCGATGAACCGCTGGTGGTGCCGAGCCTGGAACTGATCGACGCGCGTATCGACGGTTCGCACCGCGAGTGGCTGCAATGGAGCGAATGCCTGAGCTATGACGGCCCGTACCAGACCCTGGTAGTGCGTAGCGCCCTGGCGCTGAAGTTGCTGCTGTCCTCGCCGACCGGGGCGATCATGGCCGCGGCCACCACCTCGCTGCCCGAGCGCATCGGCGGCACCAAGAACTACGACTACCGTTTCGCCTGGGTGCGGGACGCCGGTTACATCATCGAGGCCTTCCTCACCATGGGCGCCCAGCCGGAAGCCAAGGCGGCGCTGACCTGGCTGCTGCACCGCCTGAGCGAACACGGCGTGCGGGTGTTCTACACGCTGCAAGGCGAGGTGGGCGAGGGCGCCCGTGCGTTGCCGTTGCCCGGCTACAAATACTCGCCGCCGGTGGTCGGCAACAATGCCACCGGGCAAATCCAGCACGGCATCTACGGCGATATCTTCGAGACGGTGCGCAGTTTCATCGCCTGCGGCAACGTCCTCGATGCCCGCAGTGCGAGGCTGCTTTGCGGCATCGCCGACCAATGCGCCGACACCTGGCGCCAGCCTGACTCAGGTATCTGGGAACTGCCGGAAATTCGCCATTACACCACCTCGAAAATCAGTTGCTGGCAGGCGCTCAACCACGCGGTGGAACTGGCCGACCACGGCCACCTGCCCACCACGTGCCGCGATCGCTGGGACCGCGAGCGCCAGCGTATCCACGCCTGGATCGAAGCCCATTGCTGGAGCGAAACGCTGCAGGGCTACCAGTTCTATCCGGACAGCGAGCGGCTGGACGCCTCGATCGCCCTCGCGGTGCGCTTCAGCTACCCCGAGCGGGAACGCCTGCGCAGCACCTTGGAGGCGGTGCAGCGGGAACTCGGCCGTGGCGCTTTTCACTACCGCTACAGCCAGGTCGAACTGGAGGAAGGCTGCTTCCTCGCCTGTACCTTCTGGATGATCGAAGCCTGGGCGTTGCTCGGCCAGCAAGCGCGGGCCGAAGACGGGTTCGACAAAGCGGTGGATGGCCTGGGGCGCGGCGTGGGGATTTATTCCGAGATGGTCGATCCCGACAGCGGCCAGTACTTGGGCAACCTGCCGCAGGGGCTGACGCATTTGTCGCTGATACGGGCGGCGCGGGCGATTGGCGGGGAAGGCGATCACCGGGGAAATAGCTGAATGCTATGATCGCGGGCCTGATCCACTGGCCCGCAAGGAAGACCCATGAACTCGACTCCACCTAATGGCCTGCCGGTCTATCGCCTGATCACCGGCCGCGACGATTCCGCGTTTTGCCAGCGCATTTCCGAAATGCTTGCGCTGGGTTATGCGTTGCATGGCTCGCCCAGCATCACCTTCGATGCGAGCAAGCATCATGTGATCGCGGCTCAGGCGGTGGTGTGGCCGGGGCGGTAGTTGGGGTTATGAGATCGGATGAGCACGGCATGTGTCGGTCTTGGTTGATCCGGCGCTTCGCGAGCAAGCTCGCTCCTACAGGTCACTGAACCGGCGAATGCCCCTGTAGGAGCGAGCTTGCTCGCGATGCGCCAAAATAGAGCATGTGTTTGGCAGCTCCGCTCCAGCGCTTCTAGAAGTAGTAACCAATATTCACGTAAATCTGGTTCTCCCACTGATCACTACCGCCAGCGCCCAGGCTCTGCGCATAGCTGCTGCCACCAATGTAGGGATCGTTCTTGCCGATCAGCCATTCGGTGGCGATCCACAATTTGCTCAGTGAGAACGACGAGCCAAGAATCAGCCGCTCGGAGGTGTCGAAGCCCGAGGCTGATTTGTCGAAGGCGCTGTAGTTGGCGTACAGCTTGATCCCGCTGAGCTGGTCGAACAGGTATTTGCCGTCGACGTCGTAGCTGAGGTCGGCAACGTAGAAGTTGCCGCGGCTGGCGACGTTGAACGTGCCGTCGTAGCCGCCGAAGGTGACCACTTCATCGGTGCCTTCATTACGCGGTGACATCTGTTGCCGCGCCGCCATCAACTGCACGCCCCACGGGCCGTTCTTGCCCAGGTAGTGCACCGCCACGGCATTGCGCCGGCCGTCGTCGCCGGTGTCGTTGTTCTTCAGCGTGGAAGTCATGCCCGACACACCGACCTCGGATTTCCAGTCGCCCAGCTGCACGGCCTTGGCCAGGCGCAGCACTGCGGTGTTGCGCTCGCGGTTGTCGCTGCCGTCCTCGACGTAGCTGTCGGCCGAGGACACCACGGTGGAGTAGGTGCGGCCATTGCTGGTGCCTTTGCCTTGCCAGGCCGGGCGCAGGTAGTAGCCGGCCTGGATATTCCAGTCGCCGACCTGCTGAATGTACTTGGCGCCGATCTGCTCGACATCCTCCAGGCCGATGACGTTGCCCAGGGTTTCGAAGAAGGTGCTGCCGAAGTACGGCTGCAGGCCGAACGGAATCTGGTTGAGGCCGACCTGGATCTGCTGGTCCGGGTTGAAGCGATAGCCGACCCAGGCGGTTTCGGCGAACGCCACGTCGCCGACATTGTTGGTGTACTTGTACGGGTAAGCGCGCCCGTAGAAGCGGTACTTGGCGGCGCCGATCCAGGTGTCGGAGGTGTATTTGGCAGTGAGGAAGGCAGTGTCGAAGTTGAACTTCTGGATGTCGCGGTCCGGGTCGTAGTCCCAACGGGCGCGTACGGCACCACCGAGGTCGAGGTGGTCGGTGACCTGCACCGCCATGGCCGGGACGGCGAGGCTGGACAAGGCGGCAAGACAAACGGACTGCAAGCGCAGGGAAGCGGTGAAGGGCATGTGGCGGCTCTCGTTTATTGTTATGTGAGACGCGCGCAGTGTTGCCATCAGGCGTTTGCGGGACAAACGATTAAATCGAGAGACAAACCTGCGTTTAACGCAGGTTACTGCCTGAGAATTTTGTCGGCTTTGTAGGAAGAGTCCTTGTCGCGTGGAATACTGCAAACCTTGTCAGCCGTCTTCCGAGCGCCTTCCATGAAACGCAAAATGCCAGGTCTCAACGCACTCAAAGCCTTCGAGGTGGCCGGTAGCACCGGCAGCTTCACCCGCGCCGCCGAGTTGCTCAACGTCACCCAGAGCGCGGTCAGCCGTCAGGTGCGGCAACTGGAGGAGCAACTGGGCGAGCATCTGCTGCAACGCCGGCATCATCACCTTGAGCTGACCAATGCCGGGCGCGTGCTGCTGCGGGCGCTGCACCAGTCGTTCGACAAGATCGAGATGACCGTGCGCAGCATCCAGCAGAAAACCCATTCCAACCGCCTGCACCTCAATGCCCCGCCGACCTTTACCAGCCGCTGGCTGATGCCACGGCTGGGGCGCCTGCGCGAGCGCCACCCGGAGCTGGAACTGAGCATTACCACGCGCTTGCAGGACAGCCTCGCGGAAACCGCCACCCTCGATTGCGCGATCCGCTTCGGCAACGGCGAGTGGGATGGCCTGGACAGCTCGTTGCTGATTCAGGAGCGGCATATCGCCGTGTGCGCGCCGTCGTTGTATGCCCGGGAGGAAGACGAACAGGGCATCGACCTGAACCGCATGACGTTGCTGCATGTGCTGGCCCGCGAAGACCAGCGCTACCTCACCTGGAAACACTGGCTGGACGCCGCCCGCATCAGCGGCGTGGATACCCAGGGCGGCTATGAGTTCGACCTGCTGGACCTGGCCATCCGTGCTGCGGTGGATGGCCTGGGCATCACCATCGCCGACTGGCACATGGTCGCTCCCGAACTGGCCGGCGGACGGCTGACCCAGGTGCTCAACGTGCATGTGGACGGGCATCAGTCCTACTGGCTGGTGACCCGCCCGGAACAGCGCGATGCGCCGCAGTTGCAGTTGTTCAGCCAGTGGCTGCAGGAGGAAATCTGGCTGGCGCAGCGGCAGTTGGAGCCGTCTAGTCCGGCTGTTTGAGATGACTTTCTGGGGCTTCATCGCTGGCGTGTCGGTGCGCCGGGCCGCGGCGATGAGGCCTTGGAAAATACCACTAACATGCCTTTTTCGAATGTTCCCCTGCGCTATTAATCGTTTGTCCATCCGCCCCCGAATCACAACACTGCCCGTCAATAACAACGTGACAACGATGGGCAACCCACGATGCGAATCGAGCGAAATTTTGTTGATGGCCACTTCATCGAGCCTGCCGGCGCGGCACTGATTGCGGTGCAGGACCCGGCCACGGAAAGCGTGGTCGGCCAGGTCGCGGCGGCCACCGTAGAAGAGGCCATCGCCGCTGTCGACGCCGCTGCCGTGGCGCAGAAAACCTGGGGCAAGCTGACCAGCATCGAGCGCGGCGAGCATCTGCGCGCCTTCGCCGACGCCCTCGACGCCCATGCCGTGCAGATCGGCGAGGCGCTGGCCGCCGAGTCCGGCAAGAGCCTGGAAGACGCCAGCAACGAGGCCCGCTACGCGGCGCAAATCACCCGCTACCACGCCGAGTGGGCGCGGCGCATCGAAGGCGAGATCATCCCCAGCGACACCCCCGACGAACGCCTGTTCCTGCACCGCGAGCCGATCGGCGTGGTGGCCTGCCTGATTCCGTTCAACTACCCGGTCTACACCCTGCTGCGCAAAGTCGCCCCGGCGCTGATCGCCGGCAATACCGTGGTGGTGCGGCCGAGCAACAACACACCGCTGTCGGCCTTTGAAATTGCCCGCGCCGCACAACAGGCCGGCCTGCCAGCGGGCGTGCTGAACATCCTGACCATGGACCACGCCACCGCCGCCAGCCTCTGCACCCACAAGGCGGTGGGCCTGATCACCCTGACCGGCAGCGTCAACGCCGGGCGCATCGTCCTCGATTACTGCAAGGAAAACATCGCCAAGCCGTCCCTGGAACTGGGCGGCAAGACCCCGGTGATCGTCGAAGCCGACGCTGACCTGGAAAAGGCCGCCAACGATATCGTCGGTTCCAAGACCACCCACTGCGGCCAGTTGTGTACGGCGGTGGAGCGGGTCTACGCCCACGAAAGCGTGCACGACCGCCTGCTGGCGCTGCTCAAGGAGAAATTCGCCGCGGTGCGTTTCGGCGACCGTGCCGAGGATCCGCAGCGGATGGGGCCGCTGGTCAACGCCGCCTCCCGGCGCAACATCCACGCCATGGTCGAGCGCGCGGTCGCGGTCGGCGCGGTGCTGGAGACCGGCGGTTTCATTCCGCAGGGCCCGGGTCATTTCTACCCGCCGACCCTGCTCAGCCACTGCCGCCAGGACATGGAAATCGTCCAGGAAGAAACCTTCGGCCCGGTGCTGGCGCTGCTGCGCTACCACAGCATCGACCAGGCGCTGGATATGGCCAACGACCACCAGTTCGGCCTGTCGTCGGTGCTCTACACCGAAAACTACCGCACCACCATGAAGGTCGCCGCCGCCATCGAGGCCGGCGAGTTGTATGTCAATCGCACCCCGGCCGACCCGTACCAGGGCTTCCACGCCGGCTGGAAACGCTCGGGCCTGGGCGGCGATGACGGCAAGCACGGAATGCTCGAATTCACCCAGACCCGACTGGTGGTCATGAAGTACTGAAGCTGCAAGCTTCAAGCCGCAGAGCTGCAAGCAAGAGCCGTGCGTGGTGCGTTTTTCTTGTGGCTTGCAGCGTGAAACTTGTCGCTGTGAACCCGCTATACCAATAAAAACAATGAGGTCTCAAGAATGTCCAAGCATGCTGCCAATGCTGCTGTCCAGGGTTCCGCCGCCCCCGTCGCGGGCGCCAGCGACAAGGGAAGTCGCTATTTCCAACTGATGCTGCTGGTGCTCGCTGCCGGCGCGATCTACCCGATCCTCTACCTGCGGCAGGTCTACCAGACCACCATGCTCGAGGTATTCCAGATCAACCACAGCGAGCTGGGTTACCTGTACTCCATGCTCGGCACCCTCTTCCTGCTCAGCTACCTGCCCAGCGGCTGGCTGGCTGACCGCATCGCCCCGCGTTTCCTGATCTTCTTCTCGCTGGTGGCCACCGGCGCGCTGGGCCTGTGGTATTCCACCGCGCCGTCGATGACCGGCCTGCTGATCATCTTCGGCTGCTGGGGCCTGACCACCGGCCTGACCTTCTGGGCCTCGGTGCTCAAGCGGGTCAAGATGATCGCCCGGCACTCCGAGCAGGGCCGTTTCTTCGGCATCCTCGACGGCGGTCGCGGCCTGGTGGAAGCGCTGCTGGCCACGGTGGCCCTGGCGCTGTTCGCCTTTGCCACCGAAACCCGCGGCGAATCGGTCGCCGAAGGCTTCAAGCATGTGGTCTACCTGTACTCCTTCACCTGTATCGCCATCGGCTGTGTGCTGGTGCTGCTCAAGGACCCCAAGTCCATGGAAAGCACCGAGGCGGTGGAGAAGGGCAAGTTCAACCTGCTGAGCGACCTCGCGACCCTGGTCAGGATCCCCGAGCTGTGGCTGGTGACCGCCATTGTGTTCTGCGGCTACCACATCTTCTGGGCCACCTACAGTTTCTCCGACTACCTGCAAGGCAGCGGCATGACCGCCGTCATGGCCGGCACCATCACCACCATCAAACTGTGGATGCGCCCCATCGGCGGCATCGGCGGCGGCTGGCTGGGTGACAAGTTCAGCAACGTCTCGGTGCTGATCGTCGCCATGCTCCTGGCCACCCTGGGCATCTTCGGCCTGATCGTCTTCCCGGCGCTGAACAGCCTCGGCCTGCTGATCGCCACGGTGATCTTCATCGGCCTGATGACCTACGCCATCCGTGGCCTGTACTGGGCAATCCTCGATACCTGCGCCATTCCGCTGCGCATCACCGGCCTGGCGATCGGCATCGTTTCGGTGGTCGGCTACCTGCCCGACACCTTCATTCCGCTGATCAACGGTTACCTCACCGAACACTACCCTGGCGCCCTGGGCTACAAGCTGTACTTCAGCTACATCGGCGCCGTGGGCCTGATCGGCACCCTGGCCGCGGTGGCACTGCGGGCCCGGGTCAAGCGCAACAACCGACTTCAGAACACAGGTGCCTGAGATGAAAATCGTCGCTCTCGAAACCCATATCGTCGCCGTACCGCCACCGCACATCGGCGGCATGTACTGGCTGTTCGTCAAGCTGCGCACCGCCTGCGGTATCGAAGGCGTCGGCGAGATCTACGCCGCCACCTTCGGCCCCAAGGCCATGCTGCCGATCATCGAGGACGTGTTCGAGCGCTACCTGCTCGACCAGGACCCGCACCACATCGAGCGTTTCTTCCGTCAGGCCTATTCGAGCGGCTTCACCCAGCGCCCGGACCTGACCATGATGGGCGTGGTCAGCGGCCTGGAAATGGCCTGCTGGGACATCATCGGCAAGGCGGCGAACAAGCCGGTCTACGAACTGCTCGGCGGCAAGGTGCATGAGCGCCTGCGTTCCTACACCTACCTGTACCCGGTCAACAGCCAGGGCGAGTACGACTACGACGACCCGGACCTGGCCGCCGAATGCGCGGTGCAGAACATGAACAAGGGCTTCACCGCGGTGAAGTTCGACCCGGCCGGCCCGTACACCGCGTACTCCGGGCACCAGATTTCCCTGGAAGTGCTGGAGCGCTGCGAAACCTTCTGCCGCAAGATCCGCGAGGCGGTGAGCGACAAGTGCGACCTGCTGTTCGGCACGCACGGGCAAATGGTGCCGTCTTCGGCGATCCGCCTGGCCAAGCGCCTGGAGAAGTACGACCCGTTGTGGTTCGAAGAGCCGATCCCGCCGGGCCAGGAAGACGCCATGGCCCAGGTGGCCGGCAAGACCAGCATCCCCATCGCCACCGGCGAGCGGCTGACCACCAAGTACGAGTTCTTCAAGCTGCTGCAGGCCGGCGGTGCGTCGATCCTGCAGATGAACGTGGCGCGCTGCGGCGGCCTGCTGGAAGCGAAGAAGATCGCCAGCCTGGCCGAGGTGTACTACGCGCAGATTGCCCCGCACCTCTACAACGGTCCGATCGGCGCGGCGGCCAGCTTCCAGCTCGCGGCCTGCACGCCGAACTTCCTGATCCAGGAAAGCATCGAGACCTGGGGCGGCTTCCATGCCGAAGTGCTGACCAGGCCGCTGCAATGGGAAGACGGCTACATCATCCCGTCCAGCGAACCGGGCCTGGGTGTCGAGCTGAACATGGACGTGGTGCGCAAGCACACGCCCTACACCGGCCAGCGCCTGCACCTGCAAATGGCACCGACCCCGGCCGACGTGCGCGACACCTCGCCGGCCAAGGGCTGACCCGACGCTCGCCCGGCAACGGGCGGCGCTCACTCTGACTTACGCGGTAACTGCATGACTTACGACTACATCATTGCCGGCGCGGGTGCTGCCGGTTGCGTCCTCGCCAACCGGCTGTCGGCCTCGGGCAAGCACTCGGTGCTGCTGCTGGAAGCGGGCGGCAAGGACGACTCGTTCTGGTTCAAGATCCCGGTCGGTTTCGCCAAGATGTATTACAACCCGACCTTCAACTGGATGTACTACAGCCAGCCGCAGAAGCAACTCGCCAATCGCGCCATCTACGCCCCGCGCGGCAAGGTGCAGGGCGGTTCGGGCTCGATCAACGCGATGATCTACGTGCGCGGCCAGGCCCATGATTTCGACGACTGGGCGGCCAACGGCAACGACGGCTGGGGCTTCAAGGACGTGCTGCCGTACTTCCGCAAGCTGGAGAACCACCCGCTGGGCGACAGCGCCTATCACGGCGGCAGCGGGCCGATCAGCATCACCCCGATGAAAGGCCAGACCCACCCGATCTGTGACGTCTTCCTCAAGGGCTGCGAAGAGCTGGGCTATCCGCGCAGCGAAGACTTCAACGGGCCGAAATTCGAAGGCGCCGGCATCTACGACGTCAATACCCGCAACGGCCAGCGCTGCTCCAGCAGCTTCGCCCATCTGCACCCGGCGCTGAGCCGGGCGAACCTGACGATCGAACACCATGCGCTGGTCGACCGGGTGCTGTTCGAAGGCGATCGCGCCAGTGGCGTGCTGGTCAGCCAGAACGGTGTCAGCCGCAGCTTTATCGCGCGTAAGGAAGTCATCCTCTGCGCCGGCGCCGTGGATACACCGAAGATCCTGCAACTGTCCGGGGTGGGCGACCGCGCGCTGCTGGACAAGCACGGCATCAAGCAGGTCAGGCAACTGCCGGCGGTGGGCCGCAATCTGCAGGATCACCTGTGCGTCAGCTACTACTACAAGGCCAATATCCCGACCCTCAATGACCAGCTCGGCTCGTTGCTCGGCCAGCTCAAGCTGGGCCTGCAATACCTGTTCACGCGCAAGGGCGCGCTGGCGATGAGCGTCAACCAGGCGGGTGGCTTCTTCCGTGGTCAGGAGGGCGAGCAGAACCCCAACCTGCAGTTGTATTTCAACCCGCTGTCGTACCAGATCCCGAAGAACAACAAGGCCAGTCTCAAGCCCGAACCGTACTCCGGCTTCCTGTTGTGCTTTAACCCGTGCCGGCCGACCAGCCGAGGTCATGTCGAAATCGCCTCGGGCAACCCCCGCGATGCGGCGCTGATCGACCCCAACTACCTGAGCACCGAGAAAGACATCGACGAAGTGATCCAGGGCAGCCGGCTGATGCGCAAGATCATGCAGGCCCCGGCGCTCAAGGGCATTACCGTCGAAGAAGTGCTGCCGGGCCCGGCGGTGGACAGCGACGAGCAGATGCTGGCGTACTTCCGCGAGAACAGCGGCTCGATCTACCACCTGTGCGGCACCTGCGCCATGGGCGCCGACGAAGCCAGCTCGGTGGTGGACAAGCGCCTGAAAGTGCATGGCCTTGATGGGCTGCGGGTGATCGATGCGTCGATCTTCCCTAATGTGACCTCCGGCAACACCCATGCTGCGGTGTTGATGGTGGCGGAGAAGGGGGCTGATCTGGTGTTGGCGGATGCCTGATCACCTCGCGACGGATCATCGCCCCGACAAGCTCGCTTCTACTGTGCAAAACGCTGTAGGAGCGAGCTTGCTCGCGATGCGCCGCCTATGCGGCGCTCGTTCCTGAGAACACCGACCATCTGCCAGCCTGCAAGAAAACCTCTACAGAAATGAACCCGCTCAGGCTAAAGTTGTACAAGAGAATATACTTGTACAATATTTCGCAGCGCTTTCGAGGTTCTTTCACATGCCCAGCACAGGCTATCACCGGCGACGCACCCTGCTTTCGCTTTGCCTGTTGCTGGCAATGACCGCCAACGCAGCCGCCGACTGGCGGCCCGCATTGCCCGATGCCCGGCTGGTGGGCAGCGGCGAATTCACCTGGTTTGGCCTGCGCCTCTACAGCGCCCGCTTGTGGAGCCCGGTCACACCGCCGGACCTGCAGCAGCCCTTCGCCCTGGAACTCATCTACCACCGCTCGCTATCCCGGGACACGCTGGTCGAAGCCAGCCTCGAGGAAATGCGCCGCCTCGGCGACAAGACCCTGGACGCCGCCACCCTGGACCGCTGGACCGAGGCCATGAACGGCGCCTTTGTCGATGTGCGTCCCGGCATGCGCATCACCGGCTTGTATCTGCCGGGACGTGGCTGCCGTTTCTATGTCGACGGCGAGCTGCGCCGCGAGGTTGACGACGCCGCCTTTGCCCGTGCGTTCTTCGCCATCTGGCTGGACCCGCGGGCCCGTGATCCACAACTGCGCCAGCGCCTGCTGGGGCAGGCCGATCGAGGAGAGTGACATGCGCAGAATCCTGATCCTGCTTGGCTGCCTGCTGCTGGGCAGTTGCGGCAACGTCGATGTGCAGACCTATGCCAAGGAACAACCCGGCCTGAACCTGGTGGCGTTCTTTTCCCGCCCGGTCCAGGCCTGGGGCATGGTGCAGAACCGCTCCGGGGAAGTGACCAAGCGTTTTCATGTGCGCGTCGACAGTCGCCGCGAAGGCGAACGGCTGATCCTCGACGAGCGTTTCGTCTACAGCGACGGCACGCGCCAACAGCGCACCTGGACGCTGACGCCGGACGGCCAGGGTCGCTGGCGCGGGCGGGCCGGCGATGTGATCGGCGAGGCCGTTGGCGAAGTGGCCGGCAACGCGCTCCACTGGCGCTATCGTTTGGACGTTCCGGTCGATGGTCGCCACTGGGAGCTGGATATGGACGACTGGATGTACCTGATGGACGAAGACACCCTGATCAACCGCACCAGCATGCGCAAATTTGGCGTGGAAGTGGGGCAGGTGACGCTGTTCTTCCGTCGCCTGCCGGAGGCGAACGCGGGTGACTGAAGCTGCCCGGCTCGGCTTGGTGCTGGGTGACCAACTGTCGTTCGACCTGGCGTCGCTGCGCGCCCTCGACCCCGCCCGCGACGTGCTGCTGATGGCCGAGGTGGAGGGTGAAGCACGCTACGTGCCGCACCACCCGCAGAAGATCGTGCTGATCTTCAGTGCCATGCGCCATTTCGCCGAGGCCCTGCGTGAGCAAGGCTGGCGGGTGCAGTACGTGCGTCTGGACGCCCCGGACAACAGCGGCAGCATCGCTGGCGAACTGTGCCGCTGGCGTGAGGTGTTCGGCGCGGACGAAGTGCACCTGACCGAGTGCGGCGAATGGCGGTTGGAGCAGGCCCTGCGCGAAAGCGGATTGCCGCTGGTGTGGCATGCGGACCGGCGTTTTCTCTGTTCGCGTCAGGCGTTCGGCCGCTGGGCGGCGGGTCAGTCGCAGTTGCGCATGGAGCACTTCTACCGCGGCATGCGCAAACGCAGCGGCCTGCTGGTCGAGCCCGACGGCAGCCCGGCCGGTGGCGCCTGGAACTACGACAGCGACAACCGCAAGGCGTTGCCCCGTGGGCTGCGCGGACCGTTTCCGGCGCATTTCGAGCGTGACGCGATCACCCGGGAGGTCATCGCCCTGGTGGGCGAGCGCTTCGGTGACCACTACGGCAGCGTCGAAGCCTTCGACTACCCGGTGACCCACGATCAGGCCCAGGCCCTGTGGCAGCATTTTCTCGACTTCGGTCTGGCGGCCTTCGGCGACTTCCAGGACGCCATGGCCGAGGGCGAGCCGTTTCTGTTCCATGCGCGCATCAGCGCGGCGCTGAACATCGGTTTGCTGGACGTCCGCCAACTGTGCGCCGACGTCGACAGCGCCTATCGCCAGGGGCGGGTGCCGCTCAATGCGGCCGAGGGTTTCATCCGCCAGTTGATCGGCTGGCGCGAGTACGTGCACGGCATCTACTGGCTGCGCATGCCCGAGTACGCGCAGCTCAATACCTTCGATAACCAGCGGGCCCTGCCCGAGTTCTACTGGACCGGACAGACCGGCATGCGCTGCATGTCGCAAGTGATCGGCCAGACCCTGGAGCTGGGCTACGCCCACCATATTCAGCGGCTGATGGTCACCGGCAACTTCGCGTTGCTGGCCGGCATCGTGCCGTCGGCGATCTGCGAGTGGTATCTGGCGGTCTATCTGGACGCCTTCGATTGGGTCGAACTGCCCAACACCCTGGGCATGGTCATGCATGCCGACGGCGGCTACCTCGGGTCCAAGCCCTACTGCGCCAGCGGGCGCTATATCCAGCGCATGTCCGACCACTGTGGTGCCTGTCGCTACCGGGTCGAGCGGGCGGTGGAGGAGGACGCTTGTCCGTTCAACGCCCTGTACTGGCATTTCCTCATGCGTCACCGCCAGCCGCTGGCCGATAACCCGCGCCTGAGCATGATCTATCGGGGCCTGGACGCGATGGACAGCGCCCGTCGTGACGCCTTGTGGCTGCGCGGCGAGTCGCTGCTGGCGCGGCTGGATGCCGGGGATGCGCTATGACGCGCTCAGCGCCATGCGGAGAGACGCAAGCACAATGGCAGCCAGAGCGCCCATAGCGGCGCCAGCAGCAGTGCGGTGTTGAGGTTGCCCAGCGGCAGTTCGATACCGGCAAGACGGGCGCCGGCGAGGTAGGCTGGCGGCGCGCCGAGCATCCCCAGCAAGGCCCCCCACCAGAGCGGACGTGCGGCCCACGCCAGGCTGTGGCGCATGCCGCTGGCCAGCACCAGCCAGAGCAGCGCCAGCCACAGCGGCAGCGGCGTCTGGTCGAAGGCGAAAACGCCAATCGCCCCCAGCCCGCTGTCCAGCAGGCAACCCGCCAGGCCGACCCGCAGCAACGCCGCCAACTCGGCTTTCGGGTTGTCGCAATAGCGCACATGAATCAACAGGCCGATCAGTACTGGCAACAACAACCACGGCCGCTGCGCGCCGAGCACGCAACCCCACCAACCCGCCTGCAACCACAGGGCATTGCCGAGCAGCCAGGCGCGGGACACCTCAGGCGCCCGGCAGCGGCGCTCGCCGCGCAGTCGGACCGGCCCACAGCAACTGGGCGACGCCAATTGCCCGCTCTTCGAAACCGCCCTGGCAGTAGCACAGGTAGAACTCCCACAGGCGCTGGAAGGTTTCGTCATACCCCAGCTCCAGCAGCGCAGACCGGGACTGGTTCAGGTTGTCGCGCCAGTGCCGCAGGGTACGCGCATAGTCCTGGCCGAAGTCTTCCATGTGGATCAGGTTCAGCGCGGTCTGCCGGCTCGCGGTGTCCAGCAGCACGCTCAGCGAGGGCAGGGCGCCGCCGGGAAAGATGTAGCGCTGGATGAAATCCACCGAGCGCCGCGCCTGGGCGTAGCGCTGGTCGCGGATGGTGATCACCTGCAGCAGCATCAGGCCGTTTTCCTTCAGGCGCGCGGCGCATTGGCGGAAATAGGCGGGCAGGTAGCGATGGCCGACTGCCTCGATCATCTCGATCGACACCAGCTTGTCGAAGCTTCCGCGCAAGTCGCGGTAGTCCTCGCGCAGCACCGTGATGCGTTGCTCCAGGCCCAGCGCTCGCACGCGGTCCTGCGTGTGTTGGTATTGGGCGTCGGAGAGCGTGGTGGTGGTGACCCGGCAGCCATAGTGCGTGGCCGCGTGAATGGCCAGGCTGCCCCAGCCGGTGCCGATTTCCAGCAGGTGCTCATCGGCCTGCAGGTCGAGCTTGCGGCAGATGCCGTCGAGCTTGTTCAACTGCGCCTGTTCAAGGCTTTGTTCGGGGCTTTCGAACTGCGCCGCCGAGTACATCATGGTCGGGTCGAGCAGGCGTTCGAACAGCGCATTGCCGAGGTCGTAATGGGCGAGGATATTGCGCCGCGAACCGCGGCGGCTGTTGCGGTTGAGCCGGTGCAGCAGGCGCAGCGCCGGGCGGCCGAGGCGCGCCAGACCGCTTTCGAGGGCGTCGAGGACCTCCAGGTTGGCGACGAACAGGCGGGTCAGCGCCGCCAGGTCCGGGCTGCGCCAGTAGCCGTGAATGTAGGCCTCGCCGGCGCCGATCGAACCGTTGCTGGCGACCAGGCTCCAGGCTGCCTCGTCGGTGATTTCGACCTCGGCCTGCAATGGACTGTCGGCATCGCCGAACGTCCATTGGCGGTCATTGCAGGTCAGGCGCAAGTGACCCTGGCGCAAGCGCCGCAGTTGCGCGAGCACCGCGGTTCTGGCCAGGCTGCCGAGCAGCGGGCTCAACCCGGTGGACTTGCTAACGGTCAGGGTGGGAATGGACATGCTCGGACTCCTCGCGGGTGTGTCGGCCAAGTCCCAGGCTGTCCTGGCTGGCGTGGTGGTCATGCAGTGGGGTGCGTTTGAACAGCAGGCGCAGGGCCTGCCAGTAGATCGAGGTCACCGTGCGCAGGCTCATCCACGGAAACGCCAGGATATGGCGGCGCAGGGATGTGGCCGTGAGTGCCTGGCGGCTGAGGGCGAGGTCGGCCTGGAACACCTTGTGGCCCTCGCGCCAGTTTTCCATGTGGATGCGAATGTGCTGCGCATCGAGGAAAAAGCGCAGGCGGTAATCCATGTCCAGCGGCATGAACGGCGAGACATGAAAGGCCTTGGCCACCGCGAACTGCCGGGGTCGCCCGGCCTGCACCGGCAGCACGTAGTGGAAGCGCTCGCGCCACGGCGTGTTGCGTACTTCGAGCAGGATCGCCGCCAGGCGCCCGTCGCGGTCATGGCAGAAATAGAAACTCACCGGGTTGAACGACAACCCCCAACTGCGCGGCTGGGTCAGCAGGTGCACGGCGCCTTCGGGCGTTTCGCCGGTGGCCTGGCCGACCAGGGTGCGCGCAGCATCGGCCAGCGACTGGCCTTGCCGGGTCAGGGCGGGCAGGAAGTCGCGCTCGCGCCAGCTCAACGGCGCCAGCAGCGAGGTGCCGAGCCAGCGTGACAGGCCGAGCAGTTGCGGTTGTTCGTCCAGATCGACGTAGAGCATGCCGACCCGGTAGCGAAACGCATGCACCCGCGGGGTCAGGCGGCGATGGCTGACCCAGCCGTGACACAGGCTGCTGTTCACAGGTGTTCTCCGAAGTGTTCGGCGACCCGCAGTGCGCTGGTCACGCCGTCTTCGTGGAAGCCGTTGGCCCAGTAGGCGCCGCAGTAAAAGCTGTGTTGCTGGCCCTGTAATTCGGCGTGACGCGCTTGCGCCGCCACGGCCGCGAGGCTGTATTGCGGGTGGGCGTAGTCGAAGCGCGCGAGTATCTGCGCCGGGTCTATTTGCGCGGTCTGGTTGAGGCTCACGCAGAAGGTCACCGGCGCCTCGATGCCCTGCAGGATGTTCATGTCGTAGGTCAGCGCGGCCGGTGCCTGCTGCGTACCGCCGAGGCGATAGTTCCAACTGGCCCAGGCCTTGCGCCGCCTTGGCAGCAGGCGCGTATCGGTGTGCAGGACGACCTCGTTGCTGGCGTAGCGCAAGGCGCCGAGCACTTCGCGTTCGGCGCCACTGGGCGCGTCGAGTAGCGCCAGCGCCTGGTCGCTGTGGCAGGCGAACACCACGCTGTCGAAACGCTCGGGTCCGTTGCTGCTGGTGAGGGGCACGCCGCCTTCGTCGCGGCTGACCCGGGTTACCGCGCAGTTCAGCCGGATACGCTCGGCGAACCTCCGGCACAGCGGCTCGATATAGCCGCGCGAGCCGCCCTCGACAACCCGCCACTGCGGGCGATTGCTCACCGACAACAGGCCGTGGTTGCGGCAGAAACGCACGAAGAATTGCAGAGGGAAACCGAGCATGTCGGCGCGCGACATCGACCAGATCGCCGAGCCCATGGGCACGACATAGTGGTCGATGAAGCGCTGGCCGTAGCGCTGCGCCCGCAGGTAGTCGCCGAGGGTGGTGGCGGCGTCGATCCGTCCGCTGTCGAGGTCGGCCAGCACCTGGCGGTTGAAGCGCAGGATGTCGCGCAGCATGCCCCAGAAACCCGGCGACAGCAGGTTGCTCCGCTGGGCGAACAGGCTGTCGAGGTCGTGGCCGTTGTATTCGAGGCCGGTTTGCGGATCGTGCACCGAGAAGCTCATCTCGGTCGGCCGCGAAGCCACGCCGAGGTGATCGAGCAGGCGAATGAAATTGGGGTAGGTCCAGTCGTTGAACACGATAAAACCGGTGTCCACCGCGTAGTGCTGGCCTTGCCACTGCACATCGACGGTGTGGGTGTGGCCGCCGATCCAGTCGGCGGCCTCGAACACCGTGATTTCGTGGCGCCGGGACAGCAAGTGGGCACAGGTCAGGCCGGCGATGCCGCTGCCGATGATGGCGATACGCATGGGTTCTAGTCCTGTTCGTTGCGCGCCAGGCGCTGGCCCAGCTTCAGGCGCCAGCGGGCCGGCAGTGCGCCGAGCAGACGCAGCACCAGGGTGAAAAGGGTCGGGAAATTGATTTCCAGCGGGCGCCGCGGCAAGCGTTCGGCGATATGCCGCGCGGCACGCTCGGCGCTCCAGATCTGTGGCATGGGGAAGTCGTTGCGCTGGGTCAGCGGGGTGTCGACAAAGCCCGGATTGACCAGGGTGACGTCGATGCCTTCGGCGATCAGCTCGATGCGCAGCGACTCGATCAGGTAGCGCAGCGCTGCCTTGGACGCGCCATACGCGCCAGCCCGCGGCAAGGCCAGCCAGGTCACCGAGCTGCCGGTCACCACCAGATGCGGCTGTTGCCCGCGTCGCAGCAGCGGCAGCGCGGCCTGCAGGCAATGGCTGACGCCCAGCAGGTTGGTGTGCAGTACCCGTTCCACCAGGGCAGCATCGAAATGGCCGGGTTCGAGGTACTCGCAGGTGCCGGCGTTGAGAATCACCTGGTCGAGTGCGCCCCAGGCCTGTTCGATCTCGGTGACGATGGCCGCGACCTGCTGCGGGTCGCTGACATCGCCGGTGGCCAGCAGCACCTGGCCGGGGAAGCGCAGGGCCAGCGGCTCCAGCGTCTCGGCATTGCGACCGCCGAGCGCCACCTGATGGCCTTGCTCCAGCAGGCGCAGCGCCAACGCGGCGCCGATGCCGCTGCTGGCACCGGTCAGCCAGCAGCGGCTCATGCCAGCCGGCCCTTGAGCCAGCCGATCAGGCTGCCCATCACTGGAAGGTGTTCGTAGAGCAGGGCGCCGGCATCGAAGTAGTCGCGGTGAAAGTGAACCCGGTCGGTCCAGCGCAGGTGGCTGCAACCGTCCAGGCTGATCAGCTTGCCGCCCTCCAGGCGCGGATGGCGAAAGTGCAGGGTCCAGCGCAGGTAGCCGCGGCCGGGGCCGACTTCGTCCAGGTCGTGGAAGTCGTAGCGGATGTCCTGCGCATTGGCGTAGAGCTGGTCGAAGTAGGCCCGCAGTGCTGGCAGGCCGTTGATTTCGTGCAGGGGATCGCGAAACACGATGGTGTCGCTGTACAACTCATCCAGCCGCGAGAGGCTGCCCGCATCCAGCGTGGCAAAGCGGTTGGCAAAGGATTGCAGGTAGCTGGACATTCGCATCTCCGAGGCAATCTTGTACAAAATACAAATCTTGTACAGGTATACCTAGAGAGTATGACTAAAACTGTACAAGTCAAATTCCCTGTACAGTTTTTCTCGCGCGCTGCTCAGCGCACGCGCAAGAACCAGTCCAGCGAAACTGCTCCCGCGCCGCGGGCGACCAGCAGCAGGAGCAACCCCGCCCAGGACAAATGCACCGGCCAGGCATCGGGGTACACGAAAATTTCGATCACCAGAGTCATGCCCAGCAGCGCCAATGCCGACAGACGGGTGAACAGGCCGAGCACCAGCAGCAGCGGGAACAGGTGTTCCGCGTAGGTCGCCAGATGCGCCGCCAGCCACGGCGAGACCAGCGGCAGGGCGTAGTCGCTCTGGAACAGTTCGTAGGTGCTGGGGGTGATGCTCAGGAACCCTTCGACCTTGGTTCGGCCGGAGAGGAAGAAGATCGAGGCGATGCCCAATCGCGCCACCAGGCACAACACGCTATCGCCCAGCAGGTGCTGCAGGTAGTCGGCGATGCGGTTCCAGCGCTGGCGCAGCGAGCGGTTGGTGGCGGCGGGGTGGGTGATGTCCATGGCGAAACCTCAGGCGAGTGAGAGGGGCAGGAAGACCCTGGCCTGGAGCAGCCGGCCAAGCAGGTCGTTGAAGTCCAGGTCGGGTTGGGTTTTTTCCGCGAGCAATGCGGCCTGTTCGAGGGCATGGCCGACAGCGCAGGCATCGAGAAAGGCGCAGCCGCCGGCGTCCAGCGGGTGGTGAATTACGCCGTCGGCGTCGCCCGTTAGTAACGCGCCTTCGGCGATCCACGGTTGTGCGGGCGGCCAGTCGAGGCCCTCTCTGTTGTGGCGCCAGAGGCTGAATACCGGGTGCAGCGGGAACCAGCGCCAGCGCACGCCGCGGCGGGGGCGCAGGTGGCAGCGGGCAAGGTCGGCGGCGCTCATGCCGGCCAGTTCGGTGAGGTCGAGGCTGGGGTCGACGGGCGCGCTGAAGGCTGCCGCCCAGTCGAAGTCCAGGCGCGCAACGTCCGCCAGCCAGGGCGTACCTTGAGCGCCGGTCTGCTCATCGAGAAAGTCCGGGAAGCCGGCACCATATCGGATCAGCCGTGGATCGCCCGGCGGCGAGAGTTGCGCATAGGCGGCTGCGGCGCCGTGCATCCAGTCGTAGCCGACCAGCCGCTCGACACTGGGGAAGTTGGCGCACAGCGCGTCGACGGCGCCGGCCAGCACGGTATTGCGGTACACCGCGAAGGCCGGTTGTTCGGTGAGTGCCGCCAACTCCTCTGCGGGGTTGCCATAGAGCGAGGCGACGAAGGCATCCTGGAACTGGCCGAGGGTCAGGTTCATGGTGTGGCTCCGTTCTGGTCGAGGATGGCCTGGGCGATATCGCGTTCGCCGAGCAGCTCGCTGAACGCGGGGATATTGCCGTCGCGTTCGATCAGCGTGGGGCGCGGCCCGATGCGCTGGATCAATTGGCGGTACAGGGCCCACACCGGTTCGGCGATGCTGGCGTCGTGGGAGTCGATCAACAGGGCGCCCTGGTTGTCCTCGCTGTGCCCGGCCAGGTGCAATTCGCTGATCGCCTGGGCGGGAAAGCGTGCGAGGTAGTCGGCCGCGCTGAAACCGAGGTTGTGCGCGCTGACGTGGACGTTGTTGACGTCCAGCAGCAAGGAGCAGTCGGTGCGCCGCACCAGTTCGCCGAGAAAGTCGATTTCGTCCCGGTCGTGGCCGTCGAGGCGCAGGTAATGGCTGGGGTTTTCGATGGCGATGCAGCGTCCCAGGGCGTCCTGGGTGCGCAGAATATTGTCGGTGATGCGTTGCAGTGCTTCGTCGCTGCGTGGAAACGGCAGCAGGTCTGGGTGGTACTGGCCGCGCCAGGTCGACCAGGCCAGGTGCTCCGACACCAGCGCCGGCCTGACCCTGTCGATCAACGCCCGCAGGCGGCGCAGGTGCGCCGCATCCGGTTCGGCGTCGGCTGCCAGTGACAGCGCAACACCGTGCAGCGAGAGCTTATGCCGTTCGGCGATCCGCTCCAGCCACGCAAGGCGTGGGCCACCGACCATGTAGTTTTCCGGATGGACCTCGAACCACAGGTCCTCAGCCTCGCACGCCAGGGCTTGCGCGTAGTGTTCGGCCTTGAGCCCGAGTCCGGCGCCCATTGCGTTGATCCCGTTCATGGTCGGTGGCCTGCGCTTAGTGCTGAGTCGGTGTCAGCGAGCCCATGCCGGTGGGCGTCTTGATCGAGGTGCAGGTGCCGGCCGGGACGTTTTTCCAGCTCATGCCGTCGTAGTCTTTCTTCGAACTGCCGGCGCAGGTCGTGCCGGCACCGGCCTTGCAATCGTTCTTGCCGGCCATCGCGACGCCGTAGCACTTCTCCATGGCGGCGCCGCTGGCGGCTTTGCTGGTGGTGTCATCGGCCATGGCGGCACCTGCCAGCGAAGCGAGGACGAGGGCGGCGGTGAGGCGAGTGAAGTTGTTCATGGTGCTTTCTCCAGGGGATGTGCCGTGGTGATCTACCGGCGGCTCATGGAGTAATTCGCCGCGCTGGCCGATCGGGTTACAGCACCCTGAAAATATTTTTTGAGCATTCTCCGGTGGCCCCTGGAGTGATGAAATTGTTTCTCGCGCTTGCGTCGCAGGTGACGGCGATGCTTCGATGAAAAAAGAAACCCACTGGTGTAACCCTGGCGGCCAATGCAACGAACTAACTCACAGGACGAGCTGGACGAACGCGAGTCCCACCTGCAGACGTTGCTGCTGAACGGGCTGGCGGGCGATGCCGTGGCCTATCGCGAATTCCTCGCGGCATTGGCGGTGCATGTGCGCGGCTTGCTGCGGCGGCGCCTGGCGCAGCGTCCGGCGGAAGTCGAAGACCTGCTGCAGGAAGTGCTGCTGGCGGTACACAACGCCCGCCATACCTACCAGGCGCAACAGCCGCTGACCGCCTGGGTGCAGGCGATCGCCCGCTATAAGCTGACCGATCACTTTCGCGGTCACGCGCGGCGTGATTCGCTGCACGACGTGCTGGACGACGACAGCGACCTGTTCGCCGCCAGCGATGAGGCGCCGGCCGAGGCCAGTCGCGACCTGGGCAAGTTGCTCGGACAACTGCCGGACCGTCAGCGCCTGCCCATCGTCCACGTCAAACTGGAGGGCCTGTCGGTCGAGGAAACCGCGCGTCTCACCGGGCTTTCCGGCTCTGCGGTCAAGGTGGGCATACACCGAGGGCTCAAGGCTCTCGCCAAGCTGATTCGAGGTAAAGGCGACGATGAAGACCGATGAACTGATTGCCCTGTTGGCCGCCGCTGAAGGACCGGTGGACCGCCATGCGCTGGCGAGGCGTCTGGGCCTTGCGTTGCTCGGCGGTGTGGCCTGCGCGCTGCTGTTGATCGTTGCCATCTATGGCGTGCGCAGTGATTTTGCCGAGGTCGTGCGTACGCCGCTGTTCTGGGCCAAGGTTGCCTTGCCCGGCAGTCTGGCACTGCTCGGCATCGGCTTGACCCAGCGGCTGGCCCGCCCGGGCGTCAAGGGTGGCGCGCTCTGGGCGTTGCTTGGCCTGCCGCTGGTGCTGGTCTGGGCGGGGGCTGCGATCAGCTTGGCCGGTGCGCCGGTCGAGGCCCGCGCCGACCTGATCTTCGGTCGCACCTGGCGCACCTGCCCGCTGAATATCGCCTTGCTCTCGGCACCCAGTTTCATCGCGGTGTTCTGGGCCCTGCGCGGTCTGGCGCCGACCCGCCTGCGCCAGGCGGGTGCCGCCGGCGGCCTGCTGGCCGGCGCCACGGCAACGCTGGTCTACTGCCTGCATTGCCCGGAAATGGGCGTGCCGTTCTGGGGTGTCTGGTACCTGTTGGGGATGTCGCTGCCGACAGTGCTGGGCGCGCTGCTCGGGCCGCGCTTGCTGCGCTGGTGATCCGCGCAGCAGGGCGCATGGAAATCAGCTAAGCGGCGTCAACCGGCTCAACTGCTCCGGCGTTGCAAACCCAAGGGTTCGGTAGCGCGGCGGGTAGGTGCCCGTCGGTTGCAGCCACTCGCTCAGGTGGGTTTCCAGATCATTCCATTCCACCACCCGGGTGTCGGCAGTGCCGTCGTCGCGCAATTGCACCAGCGCGACGCGGTCGGTACGCGGCAGCAGGGTGTCCACGGTTTCTGTCCAGCTGCACGCCGAGAAGGTCCGGACGTCGTCTTCGGACTGACGGAAAAGCTGGTAGGTCGCGACGAACAGGTCCTGCTGGTGCGCTTCATGGATCTTGTCCAGCAACTCCTTCTGCATGTGATAGGCACCTTGCAGCAGCACGCGCTCCAGGCTTGCACGGCGTATTTCCAGAGCTTCGTTGCCGGGCGGGAAGGGCACGATGCGCTGATCGTCGTAGGTGTAGACCTGGCTGGACAGCGTGCGGCCGTTTTCCATGGTTTTCTGGCTGACTTCGACCATGTGCAGGATCGCCTCCTCGTCCTTGTCGCCCGCCACCAGCAAGACATCCGTGGTGGGGATCATGAACACCGGCCGGCCCTTGACGGGCGCCCGCTGCAACACGTCCGGCAGCAGCACCCGGCTGGTGTCGTAGCCGTCACCCCAGCGCCCGACATACAGCCCCGGCACGACCTCGTCGAAGGCATCCGCAGTGGTTGCGCGCAGGTTGTCCATGGCAATCGCCATGGCCTGTTCCATGTTCACGCCCCAGTGTTCCTCGGGGCCTTTGGTCAGGGTGGAGGTGGCTTCGGGAGAGTCGACCGCCAGCAGCGCCACGCAGTCCTTGCCCACCGGCAATTGGGCCACGCTGTACGGCGCATCCAGTCCTTCGGTACGGACGGTGTGCAGGCGGACCTCTTCAAGCATGCCGAGGTTGCGAACGACCGGGCGCAACAACGACCTGACCTCCTCGAACGAACGCGGCCCGGTGTCGCGGGCTCTGAGTAAGGTCGCTATGTAGCCGTTAAGCGCAGCAGCCCGCTGCGGGCGCTCAGCGTTCTGATAATCACGGAAGGCGTTGTGCAGATTGAAGTAGGCGCCCTCGCTGTGTTCGATCCGGAAGTCATCCGGCGCATAGGTGAGGGGGCCGCTGAAGCCGGCGTCGCGCGCGGCCTTGATGAATTTTTGGGCGAACCCGTCCTGGGTGAGGGGGCGGTTGAAGACTTTGTCGAGCAGGGCGCCGAGCATGCGCAGGATCCTCCATGGGTGCGGGCGGTCGATCATGCTTAGAGGGCGAGTGCCGGTAAAGTTTCATTGCCGATTATGTGAAGGGTCCTACAGTTGCGGGTAATAAAGAGCGCGTTCAGCCGCCACGCGGGCGGCTGAACGCGCCGGCTGACTCACTTGCCGCTGGTGACCCGCGTCCACAACCGTGTGCTCAGGCGCATGCCCGAGGGCGTCAGGGTCTGGATCGGGAACAGGCTGTCGAGCACCGCTTGTGGCGGGTAGGCGGCCGGGTTGTCGCGCAGCGCCGGGTCGAGGTACGGCAGCGAGGCCGCGTTGCCGTTGGGGTATTGCACCGCGTTGCTGATGCTGGCCATCACCTTGGGGTCGAGCAGGTAGTTCAGGTAGGCGTAGGCAGCGTCCAGGTGCGGCGCGGCTTTCGGGATGGCCACCATGTCCACGGCGATGGTCGAGCCTTCGCGGGGGATGCTGTAGTTCAGGTGCACGCCGTTGTTGGCATGTTGCGCGCTGCTCATCGCCTGCAGCACGTCGCCGCTGAAGCCGATGGCCACGCAGATATTGCCGTTGGCCAGGTCGCTGACGTACTTGGACTGATGGAAATAGCTGATCGAAGGACGCACCGCGAGCAGCGCAGCCTCGGCTTTTTTCAGGTCGGCGGGGCTTTCGCTGTGCGGGTCGAGCCCCAGCGTGCGCAGGGTGATCGGCAGGATCTGCGTCGGGTTGTCGAGGAAGGCGACGCCGCACTGGCTGAGCTTGCGGATATTTTCCGGGTCGAACAGCAGTTGCCAGGACTGGGTGACGTCGGTGTTGCCGAAGATCGCCTTGATCTTGTCCTCGTTGTAACCGATGCCCACCGTGACCCACATGTACGGGATCGCATAGCGGTTGCCCGGATCGCTGCTCTCCAAAAGCTTCATCAGCTTGGGATCGAGGTTGTTCCAGTTGGGCAGCTTGCTGCGGTCCAGTTCCTGGATGGCGCCGGCCTTGATCAGCCGTGGCAGGAAATGGTTGGACGGGCTGACCAGGTCGTAGCCGCTGCCGCCGGTCATCAGTTTGGCTTCGGTGGTTTCGTTGCTGTCGATGAGGTCGTAGGTGGTCTGGATGCCGGTGCGCCGGGTGAACTCGGTGAGGGTGTCATCGGCGACGTAGCCGCTCCAGTTGGCGATATTGACGCTGTCGGCGGCATGCGCCGCGACGCTGAGCAGCGCCGCCGAGGCGGCGAGCAGGCAGGTACGTGTGATCATCTTGCTCTCTCTTTTGTTGTTGCAAGGGGCGCGAGCGCCGGGTTCGTCAACGTTCCAGCCGGGCACGGCGCACTTCCCAGCCCATCCGCGCAACCGCGCCGACGTCGAAGAAGGGGCGTGGCGGCAGGTAGCCGGGGTGGGCCTGGCCGAGGACATCGCTGAGCAGCGGCGAGCTGGCGCCGATCGCCATGTCCGCGAGCAAGCGGCCCCACAGTGTTCCGCGGGCCACGCCCGAGCCGTTGCAGCCAGACACGGCGTAGAAGTCCTGGTCGACCCGGGCGAAGTACGGCTCGCCGGAGCGCGTGCCGCTCAGGTGGCCGGTCCAGGTGTATTCGATGTCCCTGGCGTCGAGGCCGGGGAAGCGTTTTTGCAAACCCCGCACGTGTTCGTGCTGGCGGCGTTGCAAGCCGGCGCGATCGAGGTCGGCCTGACGGTATTCCACGGTATTGCGGATCAGCAGGCGCCGGCCCGGCAGCAGGCGCACCGTGGCCCCGCCCGGCAAGGTCGACAGCACGCCCCAGGTGCGTTCGCCAAACAGGTTTTGCCAGCGCGCCTCGGACAGCGGCCGGGTGATGCTGGCGCTCAGTTCGAGCGGGAAGGTGCCGCTGCGGTGCACGCCGACCCGGTTCAGGAACGCGCCGACACAGCCGAGCACCCGGCTCGCCCGGACCTCGCCGGCCTCAAGGCGTGCGTGCCAGTGGCCACCACTGCGTTTGAGGTCGAGCACCGCGCTGTTCTCGAACACTTCCACGTTTGGCGGCAGGCTGTCGGCCAGGCCGCGCACATAGCGGGCCGGCTGCAGCAGCGCATTGCCGCCGGCGCAATGAATGGCGCGGGCGTAGAACGCGCTGCCCAGGCGGGTATGCAAGGCACCGCCTTCCAGGTAGCGGGCGTCGGCGCCGACGGCGGTGAGGGTTTCGATGGCCGCTTCGGCGTGGCGCAGGTGCTCCGGCCGGTGCACCGCGAAGTGATAGCCGCCTTCATCGAATTCGCAGTCGATGCCCAGGTCGTGAATGCGCCCTCGCAGTTCCTGGCCGGCCGCTACGCCAATTCGCGAGGCGACTTGATAACCGGCGAAGCCGGGCGTGCCGAGCAGTTCGCTTGCCGCCGGCAATTCGTGGCTGACGGCAAAGCCCGAGTTGCGCGCCGAAGCACCTTGCGCCACGCGCTGGCGGTCCAGCAGGACGATGCGTTGGTCGGGGAATTGCGCCGCCAGGCTGTGCGCCGCCGACAAGCCGGTGATCCCGCCGCCGATAATCAGCCAGTCGGCCTGAAGGTTGCGCTCGAGGCGCTGCCGGGGCGGTGATTCGCCGGCCAGGGCGATCCATCCACAGCGGTTGTCAATTGACATCGGGCTCTCCACAATCAATGCCCCTGGCTTATCGGAAGTGATGTCGCGAGGCGCTGGACAAGCCTTAATTTACGAGCGTTGGCGGCGGTCTTCTAACGTTAAAAATTCATTCAGGCATTCTCAAAACGCATGGATAACTTCTTTCGCACACCCTCGCTCCAGGCCCTGCAGGCGCTGGTTCACGTCGCCGACAGCAGCAGCTTTACCGAGGCCGCCCGCCAGTTGCACCTGACCCAGAGCGCGGTCAGCCGGCAGATCCAGCAACTGGAAGAGCATTACCGGGTGGCGCTGTTCGACCGCACCAGCCGCAAGGTCGCGCTGACCGAAGCGGGGCGCGAGGTGTATGCGTTGTCCTGCGCGATCCTCAAGGACCTGCGCGCCCTCGGCGAACGGCTCGCGCCGCCGTCGTCGGAGCGGCCGTTCCGCATCCGCATCTTCGTTTCGCTGGCGGTGCGCTGGCTGTTGCCGCGGCTGAGTTCGTTCTACGCGGCCAACCCGGAACTGTGCCTGTCCATAGAGACGGTCAGCGGCGAAGTGGTGGACACCAGCGGCGACTGTGACGCCTACGTGCTGTACCTGCGCGAAGGCCTCGACGGCCGCGCGCTGACGCCGCTGTTCGACGAATACCTGATTCCGGTCTGCGCGCCCGTGCTGGGCGACGGTCAGTTGCCGCCGCGCTCCCTCGACGAGCTGGCCGGCCATGCGCTGATCCACGGCTCGACCGCGCGCCACGAATGGACCCAGTGGTTGCAGGCGCAGGCGGATCACCAGCCGCGCAGCTACAAGCACCTGCAATTCAACCTCGATGACCTGGCCCTCGACGCGGCGGCCCGTGGCCTCGGCGTCGCCATGACCGACCGCATGCTGGCCCATGACGCACTGGCCCGCGGCGACCTGATCCTGCCGTTCGGCGAGCCGCTCAAGACCGAAGGTGTCTACGCGCTGTGGCTGCGCGACAGCGGCGCGGCGCACCCGGGGTGCCAGGCGGTGCTGCGCTGGTTCGAGGAGCAACTGGAGCAGACCGGCTCGCGGGACGGTTAACTGACCGGCGCGGTTCGATAGAGCCGATCAATCAAACCGTCATATCCCGCCGCCATATTGAGCGCCTTTCAATAAGGATAACGGTCGCTCACCATGCTCTTCACGCCGCATCGCCTTGCCCTCTGCGTCGCACTCGCCAGTGCCTCTTTCGCCCCGTCCGGTTTCGCCAAGGACTACCTGATCAGCAGCGCCACCCGCGACACGCTGGAACTGAAGAAGGGCGACACCCTCAAGGTCACCGCCCAGGGCAGCATCGTCGCCGGCAGCGATGACGGTGTGATCCTGCCCAAGCAAACCAGCGGCACCACGGTCAGCGTGGACAACGCCGGGATCATCCGCTCCACCGTCGCCCGCGGCATCGACACCAAGAGCGATGGCGAGGACGAAAGCCACTTCGTCATCAACAACCGCGCCGGCGCGCTGATTCAGGGCACCAACGATGGCCTGCGGATCCAGACCAACCCGGTTGCCGGCGGCAGCCTGAAGATCGTCAACGCCGGCACCATCGAGTCCACCGTGGATGGCCAGGCGATCGACCTGGAAACCCTGAACACTCCGAAGTTCACCACCACGCTGACCAACGAAGCCACCGGCGTGATCCATTCGGTGGGCAACGACGCGATCAAGACCGGCTCCAACGCGGTGATCACCAACTACGGATTGATCCGCACCGACACCGCGCCGCAGGACAAGGACGGCAAGGACCAGAAATACGACGGCATCAAGATCGGCGAATCCACCGGCGTCACCGTCTACAACTACGGCACCGTTAGCGCCGACCGCCACGGCATCGACCTGAAGACCGACGCCACCCTGTACAACTATGGCGCTGTCACCGGGCGCAACGGCTCGGGCTTCGGCTCCGACGGTTCCGGCACCGTGTTCAACTACGCCGGCGGGGTCATCACAGGCGCCATTGCCGACGGCAAGATCAACGGCGACGGTGACGGCGTGGACATCGACCTGATCGGCCACATCTACAACGAAGGCACGATCCAGGGCCTGGGCGCCAAGGGCGTCGACAGCGGCGGCCGGCCCAACGGCAGCGAAGGCATCGCCATGGGCGGCGGCAGTATCGTCAACACCGCCACGGGCGTGATCCGCAGCGTCGACAACGGCATCCTGGTGGATGACGGCGCGGAAGGCGCCGGCGTCGCCGCGACCACGATCAGCAACTACGGCAGGATCGAAGGCGAGCGCGGTTTCGCCATCAAGCTGATCGGCGACTACGACGATACCGTCACCAACGGCGGCACCCTCAGCGGCGGCAACGGCCTGGCGCTGAGCATGGGCGGCGGCAACGACCACCTGATCGTCACCACCGGCGGTGTATTCAACGGCCTGGTGGACGGCGGGGCGGGGATCGACACCCTGACCCTCGACGGTAGTGGCAGCTTCGGCAATAGCGCCAACTTCGAGAAGCTGGTGGTCAGCGGCGGTCGCTGGACCCTCAGCAGCCAGAACGATTTCAGCCAGGGCGGCAGCGTCACCTCGGGTGCGACTTTGGTCAACCAGGGCAGCATCCTCGGCGCGCTGGTGGTGGATGCCGGTGGCGTCTATGCCGGTGGCGGCTCGGTCGGCGGCCTGACGGTCAACGGCAGCCTGCAGACCAACAAGGGGCTGGGCGTGGTCACGGTCAAGGGCGACCTCAACTTCGGCAGCGGCGCGAGCCTGGTGTATGGCGTCAATGCCGATGGCAGCAGCGCGCCGATCAGCGTTGGCGGCACCGCCCGCCTCAACGGCGCGACCCTGCATGTGCAGCCGTCGGCGGGCGATTACCCGTGGAAGAGCCATTACACCGTGCTCAACGCCGGTGCGGTGCAAGGCACGTTCGGCAAGGTCGAGAGCGACTACGCCTTCCTCACTCCGAATCTGAGTTACAGCGGCACCTCGGTTGGCCTGGACTACACCCGCAACGACGTGTCGTTCGCGCAGTACACGCAAAGCGCCAACGGCGGCACCGCGGCCCGAGCGCTGGGCAGCCTCGGCAGCGACAGCGCGCTGTACAACGCGCTGCTCAATACCTCCACCGCCACCGCGGGCAACGCCATCGAGCAACTGAGCGCCAGCAGCACCGCCAACCTTGCCGGCGCGACCCTGGCCGGCAGCGCGCAGGTCGGCGGCAGCATGCTTGGTGCGATGCAATCGATGGGCAGCACGGCGGGCCTGCTGGTCGGCCTCGATGAGCAAGACACCCCGGTGCTGGCGGCCACCGGCCTGCCGCAGGGCGTGCGTGATCTCAATGACCCGAACGCCCGCGGCCGGCTGTGGACCCAAGCCCTCGGCAGCTACGGCAAGGTCGATGGCAGCCACGGCGGCAGCGCCCTGGAACAACGCACCGGCGGCCTGGTGCTGGGCCTCGACTGGGCGGTCGGCAGCGACTGGCGCCTCGGCGTGCTGGGCGGTTACTCGCGCACCCGCCTGGATGCCACCGGCCTCGACGGCAAGGTCAATAGCTGGCACGCCGGCGTCTACGCCTTGCGTCAGAGCGGACCGCTGGCCCTGCGCCTGGGTGCCGCCTACAGCGCCCACGACGGCGACAGCAAGCGCAGCCTGGACTTCAGCGGTTTCAACGAACGGATCAAGGGCGACTACGACGCCGACAGCCAGCAAGCCTTCGCCGAACTGGGCTATGCCCTGGGCAGCGGACGCTTCAACGCCGAGCCGTTCGCCAACCTCGGCTACCAGCGCTACCACCGCGACGGCTACCGCGAAAAGGGCGGCAACGCCGCGCTGGCAGTGGATGCCGACACCCAGGACAACCTCACCAGCACCTTCGGCGTGCGCATCGCCCACCTCGGCCAACTGGACAACGGCATGAGCCTGACCCCGCGGGCCAGCCTCGGCTGGCGCCACACCTACGGCAGCCTCGACACCCGCACCCGCCAGGCCTTCCTCGCCGGCGGCGATGCGTTCAGCGTCGAAGGCAGCGCGCTGGACCGCGACAGCCTGGTGGTTGAGGCTGGCCTGACATTGGGCGTTAGCGCGCGGCAGTCGGTCGGGTTGGGATACAGCGGCGAACTGGGCAGCAACAGCCGCAATCATGCGCTGATGGGGCAGTGGGAACTGAAGTTCTAAGCAGGCGAACGTGCCGCGGGGGCCCGCCTCGCGGCACTATCGCTTGATGTCACGGCCGCTCAAGGCACCGCCGAAAACACCGATCCGGTCATGCGTTCGCTCAGCAATTCCAGCGCGCGCAATCCCGCCAGCGAGTTGCCCGAGGCGTTGAGCGCGGGCGACCACACACAGATGCTGTAGCGGCCCGGCACCACCGCGACGATGCCGCCGCCCACGCCGCTCTTGCCCGGCAAGCCGACGCGGTAGGCGAAATTGCCGGCCTCGTCGTACAGCCCGCTGGTGGCCATGATCGCGTTGACCTGTTGCGCCTGGCGCGGGCTGAGCACCTGTTCGCCGCTGTGCGGGCAGTAACCGCTGTTGGCCAGGAAGGCAAAAGCGCGGGCCACATCGACGCAGTTCATGGACAGCGCGCAGTGGTGAAAGTAGCTGCGCAGCACCGCCTCGACCTCGTTATGGAAGTTGCCGAACGCCTGCATCAGGTAGGCCATGGCGGCATTGCGCGCGCGGTGCTGGTATTCGGAGTCGGCGACCAGCGCATCGCTGACGATGCGCGGATTGCCCGCCAGGCGGCGGACGAAGTCGCGCATCGACAGCGTTGGTGTGGCATAGCGCGACTGGTTGATATCGCAGATCACCAGCGCCCCGGCGTTGATGAAGGGATTGCGCGGTTTACCTTTTTCCACTTCCAGCTGCACCAGCGAATTGAACGCCTGCCCGGAAGGCTCGTAGCCCAACCGCGACCAGATCGCCTCGCCGCTGTGGCCGATCGCCTGGACCAGGCTGAACACCTTGGAAATGCTCTGGATCGAGAAGGGCGTGTGCGCATCGCCCGCGCAATGCACCTGACCGTCCAGGCCGTGCACGGCGATTCCCAACTGGTCGGGTTCGACCTGGGCGAGGGCAGGGATGTATTGCGCTACCTGGCCCTGGCCGAGCAACGGGCGGACCTGGTCGAGGATGTCTTGCAGCAGTGCTTGCATCGGGAAATGCCTGGGGTGCGGAGGTGTGGGTTCAGACGATGGTGGGCGGGAATGGAGCACATTGTTGGTGGTGCTGACGCAAATCGACCCCCTGAAGGGCTTCGGACAATTGCACGATTACACCCTTCATGAAAGGACAGAAACTATGAACGACCTGGAACTTCTGGCGCACCTGAAAGCGCATGAGACTTTTGGCATCTCGATGGTTCAGCGGATCGCGTTGTTTGGTTATCAACGGGCGGTGGACACGCTTGAGCGGCTTGAAGCGCAGGGGGTTATTGAGCGGGATGAAGCGACTTCGCTGTGGAAGTTGGTGAGCAGCGGGGCCACCGTTCACTGCCGGCAACGGCCCGGTGAAGCAGGCATACCTGAGGGCTGAGCCGGCAGGGCGTTCGGGGTTAGGTAACCGCCTTGTGGGCTGGGGCATGGCGTCGGCCGTAGTGGTTGAGCGTGGGTTACGGCATTTTCTATGGCAGCACCCTGGCGTCGGCTCAGCACAACCTCTGGTGCACAGCCTTCAGCACCGCTTCGATGTACCAAGTTTCGACGCCGATGGCGACTGCTTCGCCGGGATCAAGCACTAAATCGGTGAGTGGCAGTTTTGGTGCTGAGCTGCCAATCTGATGCGCGTGACGCCAGATAGACGCGAAGGCTAGCCCTTGAGGCAGGGCGTCAAGGTGTCTTCCAGGATGGTGATCAGTTCGGGGTCCATGTAGCGGTAATCGTCGGGAATATCCAAGACATGAAGCCGTTTGTGTTCAAGCAAGCGTGAATACCCTGCCTTCAGCCGCTGCAGGTGTTTACGTTTCATGACGAATATGACTTCGGCCCAGTAAATGTCAGCGGGGCCGACGGTTTTACGTGCGTTCGGGCTTGTGCCTGCCGAGCGGGCATCAAAACCAGGGCGGCGGCGCCACAGGTTCTCCGCAGTAGGGCTACGCCACTGACATACGGCTGCAAATGAACAGAAGGCCAGTCCGCTAAGGGTTGTTAGCAGCCGGTTGTGGATTGCTGCTTTCGACCCAAAGTAGACCTTCTTTAAGGGCTGCTACCGGCCAGAAGCGGACTGTAGACAGATAGCTGCTGGCATTCCTACGCTGGCATTCTAGTGACTACACAACGCTAAAAAGGAACATTCATGTTGGTCATTCAAATTGATCGGGATAGCGTGCATGCAGGGGATGATCTGGAAAGTCATAGGACATCAATCAGGCTTGATCCAGCAGTAACACTGCGCGCTTTGTTCGAAGCGATCCAAGGTATGGGTTACCTGCCTGGCATCAGTGGAGGCAAGGCGACGTGGATTATTTGTTCGTCAGGCAAGCACATAGGTGTTTTAGCTCAGCAATGGCCAGAAACTAAATTGCTAATCCCCGCCGAGAGCTTCCTGAGTCAGTATTTTGGGGATACCGAACCTCGCCTTCTGTTCAGATATTGGTGCCAGGCAGATCCAGACCATGTCTTTTCACAGATCAAAGCTGGAAATGAACCGCCGTCTCGATTTTAGGACTGGCGGGGGCTACTACTGATCAAGAAGCTGAAATGTCTGCTTTGGGTTGTGGCGGCCTGTTGCAAAGGTGGGCTACCGATCTATAGCTGCATCCTTTCGTTATCAGAATCAGGTCGAAGGCTCACACCGATAAGCCAAAGTTTTTCGTACACCACCTCGAATTCTTCACCCAATTCCTGTTGGATGGATTTCAGTAGCGGCGGCCTCGTCAAATCTTGCGTAATCATCTGCACTCCAAGGGCCGGGATCAGGTGGGTAGTCCCAGTTCAGCGAGGTGTCATGCCACTGTGAAAGCTCGTTAAGCATTGCCTGGACTTCGTTACTGAGTGGTAGCCTCTCTTCAATAGGCCCTACAGAAAATTTATCCCGGGCAATATTGTTTCCACACCAAAGGCAACCGCCGCCCCATTCGAACATTAAGCGAACTCGATAGCGTTCTGCCCTCATCATTGGGCTCCATTTTTTGTGGGTACATGGTGCGCACAATAGCGCTGGCAAAGATATCCACGCTAGGCAGGCAACTGTTACGACAGCCAGCAATTGGGTCGATTTCGGCCCGTCACGACAGGCGGAAAACGGCCAGAAGCGGACTGTTGCCCAATAAATAAATCTGTCCCCTATTCCTGCTTTCTAAAGAAAAGCTTAGGGTTATAATTTGTCGGCTGGTAAGAGTTGGTTTCAACGAAAAGAGAGCGGATCTATTTTCTGAAAATAAAGCCGTTCCCTTTTCCTTTTTTTATTCTCCTTTTATTTGATAGTTAATGATGCGCATTTTTACTTGGCCCGTCCTGGTGGCTCAGGTATTAGAGATGAATCGATACCATCCTTGACCCAGCTCGACCATTGTTTAAGGCTATTACCATTTCTTGATTTGGAGGCATCAGTCCAAGGCATTTGATATTCAGAAGAAAGGAAATCACCTAGTTCCACCCCGGTAATGTTAGGATTTTGAGAAAGTTTTTCGATGCATTTTGCGATTGCGGGTTCATTTTTCGCTAAGGACCATACGGCGGCACTGCTTCCGCCTAACTTATTAATAGAACCGAGGTTTGGCTTTACTTCATTGTTTTCTTTGGTTATAAGATCAAAGCGATCAAGGATGAAAATAGAATTTCTATAACCTTTTTCTATTAAATCGTTAATCGTCAGGACGTTGGCTTTGAGCAGTTCGAGTGCCTCGCACACACTTGCCGGTGATGCCATAGCCGAAAATACAACGCCTCGTTGCCTACTACTACGCCTACCCAATTCTGCTGCGTCAGCTACGGATGCTCCTGAATCTTGTACTAAAAGCTTATTTCCAAGTTTGCTAAGAAAACCTGTAACCATCAAGAGCTTTATTAGCCGGTTAGAGTAGATTTGCCAGGTTTTTTCACTATATTGGCCATTTTTTATGCATGTTTTGAGGGCTTTGGTTATGTCGGAACTGTTTATCACTTTGCCGGCGCTTGATTTGTAAATGGCGATTTTTAAAGAGTGCTTGCCGAGCTTTTCTCGAAACCGCTCCATCATTGAGTATTCTTTGTCCTCTAGATCTCGATGAAGCTTGAATTTTACGTTTTTTCGCTCTGCAATTCCGAACATGACTAAGTCGGCGCCGATGTTCCATACTGTACGTTCGTTAAGCCCTGACTCATTCGCAATGTCTATAGATTCGGTGAAATTTGTTTCATTCAGCTTGGTGGCAACTTTGTACATTGAAGAAAAGTCGGATGTGGGTATGTAGTTAAATGGTATTACTGGGATGGCGCCAGTTAGTAAGTAGTCTTTAAATATATCCCAATAAATGTTGAGTCTTGATCCGCTTTTAATGATTAACCGTTTGTGAACCAAACTGTTCACAATCCCGACGCCTGATATTTCGATGACTTCTCCCCAGTCGGCTGGTGCTTTTTGAGCGACTAGCTTAAGGCATGAGTATTCTTGAGGGGTGAGATTTTCGATGTCGTTTTCAAATAGTCTGCTTACATCTAATTCGACTACTAAGGCCTCCCCGTCGGTCTCTTTTTTCATGTTGTCGTAAAGGTTTATGCATAGCTTTTTTAGTAGCCAAGGAAAGCCTTGGCTACTATTGGAGATTTGGTGTCTTATTTCGACAGGTATTTTTTGGTCTATTTCTTTTTCGAATGTAGTAATAGCTTTAGAGATTTCACCATTCAGAAAAACGTCTAGCTTATAAACTCTTCGGTGATCAGATAGGTCATGCCACATGTGGTATGCAGGATGATCATGCTGTGTCGTACTATCAGTCTTCCAAGCAAATCCTAACGCTAAGTTAGCTTTGTATGCGGCTACCTCTAGCATGAGGTCCTTCGCTGCGTTGAAAATTCCAAAAAGTTCTGGTTTTGAGTATAACTCCTCAAATTGGTCGAAAACCAAGCAGACGATTTGTTTTTTCTGCTTTAGAGATTCCAAATAACGAGCGATACTGCCAGATGCGAGAAGTGATGTTGGATCAGTCAGTTGAAGCTCTATATCGTCACCAAATCCTGCATCTTGTGCGCTTTTAAAACAGCTTAGCAGCGAAGATGCAATATAGGAGGGAGTCGCTGCGCCACGAATATCAATTGCGTAGGTGAAAAAGCGTTTTGCATAAAATTTATTTCTTGTCCTAGATCTGAGCTTGGCGATTAGCGAGCTTTTCCCCAGTCCCGAATTTCCAGTTATTGCAAAGACGCGCGTGTCAACCTTGTTTTGCTGAATAAGGCTTAAGAAATTAATTATGTCTTTTTGGGTGTTGTCTCTGCCGACGAAGTCTTGCGGCCGTGCCGGTCGATAGTCATCCCACGAGTCTCCAGTTTGAACTTCTACAACTCTAGGAAGCTTACTGTTTTCGCTAGCTGGTATTGTTTCATTATTGATGTCTACCGTTAGATCATATTGTGCGAGGCTGCTATCAAGTCTTGAGATATTGAGTATGGTTGCTTCATCAGTTACACGTTTTGACGTAACTGCGTTGAAAAGGAAGGCACCACATGGGGCTCCACCCTGTAGTGCATAGGCAACCCAAAATCGTCCGTATGCTGTAACTAGCAGGAACCAATCACCGAGCTTCTCCTCGCCTCCTGCAATTTCTATGGCCTCAGAAATTGGCTGCTTACATATAATTGAAGAACTTTGTAAAGAATCAATCACTAGTTTTGGTGTGTAGAAGCTAAGTTTAGAACCGAGATCTTGATTTTTTTCCCGCCATTGTTCTGCAAAACCCTTCGCTTCTTTTCCTAGTTCGGCGGTGCTTATTAGCCATCCCTCAGCGTAATCATATGCTATTACTGTCCCTAATAGCTGGCGAAGGATAGGTGCTGAGATTTTTTCTTTTTGTGCTTTGCATTCTACATAGATGGTTTTTCCACTAACTCGATGCTTGCAAAGTAAGTCAAGCTCCGCGCCAGTAATTCGAATTTCTTCAATTACTTCATAGCCTTGAGCAATAAGTAAGTCATTTGCTAAGTTTTCTAACAGGTCACCCTTAGCTTTAGTGCTGTCGGTTTCTTTGCAAGCTACTTCGATTTTCAAAAATCTCTCCTTAATTTTTTCGAGTGGCGACCGATATCGATTGGTAGGGATGATGACCTATGGCCACCATCTGGGCAAAGAAAAATTAGGTGCTCATTTCTCGTTCGAGAGGCGGGGTTGTGTTCTATAGAAATCTGTATGGACCGCCATGATGATTCGGAAACCAGAATCGTCGGCCCAAGAGTAGGTTTCAGAGCTAGGCTCTGTACGAAAAGTGAATCGCCCCGAGTTTCATAGATGCTTTCGAGCCTCAGGGATACCAGCCCAGTCCCAGTGAGACTGTCCGCTTTTGGCTGATGGCGGACGGTCATATTCGACGTTATCTCCGCTATCTGTCAGGCGCTAGTATCTGGGCGTGAGGTGCCGTTAGTCCTGCACGTTGCAGACTTCTGCGGTCTTGGGAGAGGGGCTGCGGTCGCAGCGACCCAGTGGTGGGCTTAACTTCACTACCTACCTTGCGGAAGCGAGCGCTCGAAACCAAACTCATGCTTTTTCGCGCTACCGGCGCGCAACAACCCGCTGGAAAAAAACACATTTATTCCGCCGATTGACGGCCAACCCGACAGTGCCCGCTACCCAGCGGGCACCACTTCCTTCCGGGAAAACACCCTACCAGTTGTAACTCACCTTGGCCGTAACCTCCCGACCCGGGTTGTAGAAGTTCGCCGTGCCGGAACCCACCACGTGTTGCTCATTCAGCAGGTTGCTGACATTCACGGCCAGGTCGGTGCCTTTGGCAATCCGGTAGTTGAGGGCGGCGTCGAACAACGTGGTGCCATCGCTTTTGTTGGTGTTGGCCGCATTCAGGTAATAGGCGCCGACGTAGCGCGCGCCGAGGCCAACGCTGACGTCAGTGCCGGGCACGCTGTAGTAGCTCCACAGCGAGGCGGAATGCTTCGGCGCGGTGGTGAACTCATTGCCCTTGAGGGAACTGCCGTCGTACAACGAGCCGCGCAGGACTTCGGACTCCATGTAGGAGTAGCCGCCGATCAGGCTGACGTTCTGCGTCACTTGCGCCTTGGCTTCCAGGTCGAGGCCGCGGACCCGCGACTCGCCCACTGTTTGTTGCTCGATGATGCCGCTTGGCAGCACCACGGCGATGGTGACGTTTTCCTGGGTCAGGTCGTAAATGGCTGCGGAGAACAGCGCGTCCATCCCCATGGGCGAATACTTCACGCCCACTTCGTACTGCCTGCCCGTTTGCGGTGTCACGCCAACCTGAGGCGGCGAGACGGATTCCACCATGCTCACGTAGGTGGAAACCTCATCGTTGACGATATAGGTCAACGCGCCGCGGTAGGAGGTCTCGGAGAAGTTGTCCTTATCATCAAATTGCACAGGGCTGGAGAACTGGTTGTAGCCCTTGCTGGACAGTTTCATCGAGTCGTTGCGCACACCGGCGGTGACGATGAAACGCTCGTAGAACGACAGGTTCTGCTGGAGGAATACCGCCTTGGTGGTCGCCTCGCTCTTTTTCGCGGTATACGGCGTGAGTGCGCTTGAAACGCCAGTGAACACCGGGTTGGCGATGTCGATTGAGGACGCCAGGTCGTAGACGGAGCGCTCCTTGGTCGACGAGTCGAGATATTCCACGCCCACCAGGGTGCTGCTGTCGATGTGCTCGAAGCGGGCATCGTATTGCAGCATCAGGTTGCCGTTGAACTGGTTGGCGTCGCTGTCCGTTCCCAGCAGGTAGCGGGGAATCGTCGTGCCGACACGCGAGGCGTTATCGCTCAGGTAAACGTAGCCATAGTCGTCGGTCAGCTCGCTGTAACGCAGGTTGCTGCGCAGCACGAAGCCGTTGTCGAAGTCATGGGTGACGTTGCCACTGAGGCTGGTGCGCTCGACATCGTGAAAGTTGTAGCTGGGCTCGCCATAGAAGTCGCTGCGGTCGTATTCCTTGTCCAGCGGATAGCCGCCGCTGTTGGGCGAGCTTTCGGTTTTCAGGTAGTCCAGGACCAGGGTGGCCGAGGTGTAATCGGTGGGCGCCCAGGTCAGGCCACCCATCACCAGCCTGTTGTCGTCCTGCGAGTGGTCGTACTCGCGGTCGCTGTTTTGCACTTTGGCGGTGAAGCGGCCGGCCACGGTTTTATCGTCATTCAGGGCATCGCCCACATCGACGCCTGTCTCGATATGGTCAAAGGAGCCGTAGGTCACATAGCCCTGGCCAAACTGCTCGAAGCGCGGCTGTTTGCTCACGAAGTTCACCGAGCCACCCGGGTCCGCCGGGCCGAACAGCGTGGAGTTGGCACCACGCAGAATTTCGATGCGCTCATAGGCGAAAGGGTCTTCGCGTACACCGCGCATCGAACTCAGGGTCAAGCCGTCGCGGTAGGTGGTGGCCTGGAAGCCGCGGATCTGGAAGTAGTCGTTGCGGTCGTCCGAGCCATAAAAGTCGCTGACCACGCCGGGCGTGTAGAGCAACGCTTCTTCCGTGGTGCTGACGCTGCGTTGCTCCATTTCCTTGCGGGTCACCACCGACACGGATGCGGGCGTGTTGAGAATGCTGGTCGCCACTTTGCCACCGACCCAGAGTTCCTTGGCGACCACCGAGTTGGTGTCGTCGTCGGCATTGACCTTGACCTTGGCATTGACGATCAGGGGCGCGAGGCGGAAGTCCTCGACGTCGGTGGCGCCGAGTTCGAGCGGGCCGGCGGCCTTTGGTTGAGGGGTCAGCAGGTAGGCATTCGGGCCTTGCTGCTCGATCTGCAACTCGCTCCCTTGCAACAGCGACGACAGGGCTGCCGCGGTGTCGAGAGTGCCGTTCACGCCCGCAGTGGTGCGGTTGGCTACGCTCGCCGCATCGAAGGAAAGGCTGATGCCAGCCTCGCGGGCAAAGCGGTCAAGCGCCGGCGCCAATGGGCCGGCCGCGATGTTCCAGTGCTGGACCTGATTGCGTGGCTCAGCGGTTGAAGACTGCGCCAGCGACGGCAGGGCGTAGCTGCTGACGACCAAACCCAGTATCGCACTGCGTAAGGCAATATTTAACGGATGGCGCTGTGGAACCGGGGACGAACTCATTTTCTCGCTCCATGGAAGGGTATTGGCAGACTGGCCTGTGTTTCGGCCTTCCTTACAGGTCGAGCGAGAATGAGAAATTCCCTCATTTATTTTTTCAGCCAAGAGAAAGGAGCAGTTGGACTCAGCCGGCAGCGCTCAATGTCACCCAATAACGGGTCCGATAATCAACGCGCAGACGCAGTGACTGTGCGACCAATGCCAGGACCTGATCGTTGTCGGCGAGCTGAAAGGTGCCGGAGACCCGACGATCAGCCACCGCGTCGGCGCAGCGCAAAACGCCTGGGCGATAGCGCGACAACTCCCCGATAAAATCACCGAGGCGCATATCGCGCGCGCTGATCACCCCGTCGCTCCAGCTCCATACATCGAGGCCGTTATCCCTGAACTCACGGGCGCCATTGGCGGTGAACAGCAGTTGATGTCCGGCCTGGACGCTGCTGCTGCCGCTGCCGGCAAGGGTGTGGCTGGAGCCAGGAAACACCGTGACCGCTCCGCCCTGAACAGCGAGCAGGGTGCCGTCGTCACGCTCGCGGGCGAGGAAGCGGGTGCTCTGGGCGCGCATGATTCCGTCGCGTGTTTGTACCCAGAACGGTCGCGTTTGCGCCGAGTGTTCATCGGCGCCGACATTCACGATGATTTCACCCCGTCGCAGAATGACCAGGCGGCGCTGGGCGTCGTAATCGCTGTCGACAGCGCTGTCGCTATTGAGCTGGATAAGGCTGCCATCATCGAGATGGACATGCCGTTGTTCGCCGGTGCTGCTGTGCTGTTGCGCAAGCATGGCCGGCAGTGGCGTGTAATCCCGGCCGAGCCAGGCCGCGCCGCTGACAGTGGCTAGCAGGCCCAGCAGCTTCAGGCTTTGCCGTCGACGCATTCCACGGTGGGTGCCATTGAGGGTTTGTCGGGCCAGTTGGGCTGGAATGCCGGCGAATTCATCGCCAAGGGTTTCCACCCGCTGCCACGCCAGCAGATGCTCCGGGCGCTCGAGCAGCCACTGCTCGAACGTGCGCCGGGCGTGCTCATCTGCCTGATTGAAGCGAAGGCACACCAGCCAGTGGATGGCCTGGTCGACAATCGCCGGATCCAGCGCCTGCGGGTCACTCTTCGACATAGCGCAAGCGATAGCAGTGTTGCAGGGCCTTGGCCAGGTCGCGTTCCACCGTCGCGCGGGAAACACCGAGCTTTTCGGCTATTTGCGTACAGCTCAAACCGTCGAGCTGGGCCAACAGAAATGCCTGGCGAACTCTCGGCTTGAGCTGATCGAGCATGCGGTCGACCCGCTCGAGCGCATCAAGAATCAGCAGCCGGCTTTCTGCCGAGGGCACCTCTTGTTGAGGCAGCAACGCGATGCTTTCCAGGTAGGCGCGCTCGAGTTCGCGACGACGATACTGATCGATCATCAGCCCGCGGGCGATGCTGCTCAAATAGGCACGGGGTTCGCGCAAGGGGCTTGATTGACGGGATTTGAGCAGACGCACGAAGGTGTCTTGCGCCAGATCCGCCGCGTTTTCGCGACAGCCAGTGCGTCGGCTTAGCCAGCCGTGTAACCACGAGTGGTGGGTGCGATACAGCAGCCCCAGCTCTGCAGTACCTACTGTGTCGTCGCTGCGCATCGGCATCCCGGAAAGTACATGATTGATAATTAGTCGCATTCTACTCACGCCAATGGGCGTCACGCAAATGCGCGGTGCCCAGCGTTTGCGGAGGTCAGCCCGACCTGCTCACCGGCCGTTGTCAGTGCACCGGCACGTTGCTAACATTTGCGACTCATTACCGTCTGCATTTGCATCTAAATATCAGGAAGTCTTCCAATGGATGGCGCATCGTCGCGCGAGTCGGTATTGCATCGCGATTTCACGGTTCTCTATGTCGATCACCATTCCTGGCTGCAGAACTGGTTGTATCGGCGTATCCGCTGCCGCAGCGATGCCGCCGATCTGGCGCAGGACACCTTTCTGCGTCTGTTTCGCACGTCAGCCACGCCGCTGGCGCCGGACCTGCGGCAGCCGCGAGCCTATCTGGCGACGGTGGCCAGGCGGCTCATGCTCAATTTGCACCGGCGGCGTTCTGTCGAAGAGGCCTGGTTGCAGACGCTGGCTGAATACACCGAGCAAACCGGGCTGTCGGTCGAGGAGCAATGGCTGATCCGGGAAGCGCTGCAGGCGGTTGACACACTGCTGCACGGCCTGCCGCCAGCGGTGCGCCGGGCGTTCCTGTTGTCGCAACTCGACGGCCATACCTATGCCGAAATCGCCCAGATGCTGAATGTCACGGTGCGGACCGTGCAGCGGTATCTGACCCAGGCGATGGAGCAGTGCATGGTGCTGGCGATGACCGAGGCGTTATGAGCGAGGCACCGCTGGAGCAAAGCGTGGTTCGCGAGGCGGCGCGCTGGTTCATCCGCCTGCACGAGGCCGGGCCTGATGCCGCGCAACGAAAGCGCTTCGAGCAGTGGCGCAGCCAGCACCCCGATCATGAACGTGCCTGGCAGCTTGCCCAGCGTGTCAGCCAGCAGTGGAAGGGGATTCCGGAAGGTGTCGGAGTGCGCACGCTTGATCGCGCCGACCGACTGAGTCGCCGCGCCGGACTCAAGGCCCTGATACTGCTGATGACTGCGGGGCCTGCCGCGCTGATGGTCTGGCGTCATGCCGACTGGTCGGCGGACGAGCGCACCGTGGTCGGCGAGCAGCGACAGATCGACCTTCCCGATGGCACCCGTCTGAACCTGAACACCGGCAGCGCCGTCGATATCGTCTTCGATGCCCAGCAGCGGCTGATCCGCCTGCGCTCGGGAGAAGTGCTGGTTTCCACGGGGCGGGATCCGCTCAACCGGCCGCTGCGGGTACAGACCGGGCAGGGCGGCGTGTATCCCGTCGGGACGCGTTTCAGCGTGCGCCTTGAAGAGGACGACAGTCTGGTCTGTGTGTTTGGCGGCGCGGTCGACATCTGCCCGAACAGCCGCGCCGAGGCCACCCGCGTGAGCGCCGGCAACCAGGCCCGTTTCGACAGCCAGGAGGTGATGGCTGCGCAGCCGCTCGTGCCCGGCAGTGATGGCTGGAGCATGGGCGTGCTGCGGGTAGAGCGCATGCCGCTTGCGACGTTCACCCGGGAACTGAACCGTTACCGGCCCGGTTGGGTGCGCTGTGATCCGCAGATTGCCGACCTGCTTATCAGCGGCGCCTTTCAATTGAGTGATACGGATCTGGTGCTGAGCGCCGTGGCCCGGGCCTTGCCGGTCAGTGTGGTGTACCGGACGCGCTATTGGGTCACGCTGCAGCCCCGGTCGGTCTGAAAAAAGTTTCGTATCGCCTGTCCTGTTTTTCAACGCTGGCGTGTCCTTTCAGCAAACAGGTCTTATCGATACGGAGCGTTCATGGGTTTTTCATCTGGTTATTCTTCCCTTGCCTGCGCGGTGCGCGGTGCCACGCTGGCGCTGAGCGTGCTCGCGAGCCCGGCGTTGATGGCGGCGTCTTCTCAGCATTTCTCCATCCCGGCGGGCCCGCTTGGGCAAGCACTTTCGAGCTTCGCGGCGACGGCGGGCATCAACCTCGCCATTGATCCTGCACTGGTGCAGGGGCGGCAGAGTCAGGGGCTGGAAGGCGACGTTGCGCTTGCCACCGGCTTCGCCCGGTTGTTGTCGGGCAGCGGGCTGCGCGCGGTGTCCCAGGGCGATGGCGTGTATGTGCTGGAGCCCTTGCCGCGCAGCGACGCCTCGATCGAGATCGAGCCGGTCGAGATCGACGCAAGCCGCCAGGCCCAGGAAAACGGTACAGGCCCGGTGGCCGGCTACGTGGCCCGGCGCACGACGGTCGGCACCAAGACCGATACCCCGATCAATGAAATTCCGCAGAGCATTTCGGTGATCACCCGCGACGAAATGGACCAGCGCGGCGTGCAGGATTTCAACTCCGCTGTGGCTTACACGCCGGGCATCCGGGTGCTTGACTACGCGGGCGGGCAGGGCGCGCCGGACATCTTCATGCGCGGCTTTCGCGCGTTCAACCTGTTCGGTATTTATCAGGACGGGCTGCGTTCAGGTTTCAACCAGTACGACACCAATTTCGAGACCTTCGGCCTTGAGCGCCTCGACGTGATCAAAGGCCCGGCCTCGGTGCTGTTCGGGCAAATGGCGCCAGGCGGGGTGGTCAACATGACCAGCAAGCGGCCGCAGGAAACGCCGATCCGCCATGTGGAAGTGCAAGGGGGCAGCTTCGAGCGTCGCCAGTTCGGGCTGGATATCGGCGACCAACTGGACAGCGCCGGCACACTGTTCGGGCGTGTCGTGATGCTACAGCGCGACAGTGGCACCCAGGTCGATCATTCACCTGACGATCGCACCTACATTGCTCCGTCGCTGACCTGGAAACCCGACGACGCCAACACCCTGACCCTGCTCACCAGTTACAACAAGACCAAAACTGGCGGTTCGGAACAGAGTTTTCCGGCAATCGGTACGGTGCTCAAGAGCCCCTACGGGCACATCGATCCAGATACCAATCTGGGCTGGAAGGGCAGCTATTACCACGTCGAGACCACCTCGATCGGCTCGATCTACGAGCACCTGTTCGACAATGACTGGAAGTTCCAGCAAAACCTGCGCTACATGCATTCCCGGGTTGGGTACCTTTCCAGCGGGCCGGATGTGGTGCTCAACGACGACGGTCGCACTCAGGATGTGGGGCTGCAGCACCGGCCGAAAAACAGCGACACGTTCATGGTCGACAACAACATCCAGGGCACCTTCAACACCGGACCGCTACAACACACGCTGATCGCCGGTCTCGACTATTCCCATTACAAAGCCGCAGAAACCCGCCGCAACGGTGACCCGGATCCCGACTTCGAAATGCTCGATCTGTACCGTCCCGTATATGGCGGCGGGGCGATCTGGTACGACCCGTTGCAGCGGGATGAGCGCAGCAAGATGCAGCAGATCGGCCTGTACCTGCAGGACCAGATCAAGCTGGACCAATGGGCATTGACCATTGGCGGTCGCGAAGACTGGGCCGAGGGCCATGAACAGGGCCTGTACTTCGGCACCGAAAAGACCGACGTCCGGCAGCGCGACCATAAATTCACCGGGCGTGTCGGGCTGGCCTACCTGTTCGACAACGGCATCACGCCTTACGCCAGTTACAGCACTTCGTTCCAGCCCAACCCGAATACCGATATTTTCGGCACGCTGTTCAAACCCACCGAAGGCAAGCAATACGAAGTCGGGATCAAATACCAGCCGCCCGGCTACAACAGCTCGGTCACGGTATCGGCGTTCGACCTGACCCAGAAAAACGTCACCACCGCAGATCCGCTCAATTCGGGCTATTCGGTGCAGAGTGGGGAAGTGCGTTCTCGCGGCATTGAAGTCGAAGGCAAGGCCAGCCTGACAAACAACCTGAATGTGCTCGCGTCATACGCTTACACCGATGCCCGGATCACTGAAGACACCAGCTACAAAGGCAACACCCCGCGGGCCATTCCTCGCCACGCGGCTGGCGTCTGGCTTGATTACACGATTGATGCGGGGATGTTCGACGGTGTTGGTGCGGGGATTGGCCAGCGGTACATGGGCTCTTCGCAGAATATCCAGAACACCCTGAAAGTCTCGCATTACACCCTGACAGACATCACGCTGCGCTACGACCTGGGCAAGGTCGGACTCACCGGCAGCAAGATTTCGATCACCGGCACCAACCTGTTCGACAAGCGTTATTTCGAGCCTGGTTTCTATGAGGATTCGGTGCTGTACGGAAATCGCCGTAACGTTATCGCGACGTTGAGTCACGACTGGTAAGGGGAGGGCGAGAGAGCAATGGGCGCTCACTCTGTGGTGGGCGCTGAGTCCAAGGATCACTCAGTTAAATCAATTGGGGCCGCTTTGCGGCTCTTCGCGAGCAAGCTCGCTCCTACAGGCGCGCCGCTTTTGTAGGAGCGAGCTCGCTCGCGAAGGGAACTGACTGGCATTACCTAAGGCGTTCCGTTTCGTCCATACAGGCGGAACCCGGCGCGTTCGCTCAGCCGCTCGTAATAGTCGCTCACCGCCGGCAAGTGCGGATGATCGAAGGGCGTTTCAAGCCAGCGATTGACCGAGAGTCCGATGGCAATGTCCGCCAGGGAAAAGTGGCGGGATTGAGGCGGTCAAGGACGGTGTGTGGTTCATGTACCCGTTGAACGAATAACTCTGTTTGCGGCCGTCCGATTCCAGGCCAAAGGTGCCAGCAACAACACCGCGACAAGGAAGCCGACCTGGGACATATAGAAAGGCTCCAGCCACTGGTGATGCGAGGCTACGTAGAACGAGTTGTGAATGACATCGACCACGATGATCGCTGCGGTTAGTGCAATGCCAGTGTTTGGTCTGATGAACAGCAGCGCCACTGCTATCGGATCGAGAAGTGTGAGCCCGCCCCAGAACAGGCGGCTTGGCAAACCGGTGGTTGCTCCGTAGCCGTAGTCCCAGAGCCAGCCGTGTTCGATGACGGCATGCAGGTGGTTGGCTGTTGCTACGAGAAGGCAGAGGGCGAACAGTGATCTGATGGCGAGGGAGCGTTTTGGCATGGGGTTGTCTGTGGGGCAGGTGGGTTGGGGATGGTATCGGAGAGCGTGGAGGCGGCGGGGGTATTTGGGATTGATTTTGTTGGTGGGCTGATTGTTCGGCTTGGGGTGTTAAAACAGTGCTCGGATTTCTATTCTTGGGTCGAGAGCGGTCGTTCGCGGTTGACCGCTATCGGCCAGAAGCTGCCCCTGGCGAAGGGCAGCTAGCAGCCATTCGCGAGCATTGTCGTGACTTGAAATGATTTTGGTCACACGTTGTCCCTAATGCCGACTGGCAGTAAGCTGCCAACATGAATAAATCACCGACCCCCGCTACTCCCGCTCGCGGCCCTGCCGATCATGAAGTGCGTGACCAGATCGTGGCCGCCGCTACCGAGCATTTCAGCCTGTACGGCTACGAGAAAACCACCGTCTCGGACTTGGCCAAGGCCATTGGTTTTTCCAAGGCCTATATCTATAAATTCTTTGAGTCCAAGCAGGCTATCGGCGAAATGATCTGCGCCAACTGCCTGAGCCAAATCGAGGCTGAGGTCAGGGCGGCTGTTGCTGCGGTCGATCAACCGCCAGAGCAGCTGCGTCGTCTGTTCAAGGCCATTGTTATCGCCAGCCTTCGCTTGTTCTCCGATGATCGCAAGCTTTACGAAATTGCCTCTTCAGCAGCCACCGAGCGCTGGCAGGCGACGCTGGCGTATGAAGAGCGTATCCGTGAGTTGATCAAAACCATCCTGCAAGCCGGGCGACAAAACGGTGACTTCGAGCGCAAAACGCCGCTGGATGAAACCGTGATGGCGATCTACCTGGTTATGCGCCCGTTCCTCAATCCGCTGCTCTTGCAGCACGGCTTCGACTATATCGATGACGCGCCGACGCACCTCAGCGGGTTGGTGTTGCGCAGCCTTTCGCCTTAACAAAATCACTTTTGTGACCATTGACTAAATTGGTCACTAGACTCAAAGTGTGAGCCCTGATCCTTTTGTGATGGGCTTCTTATGCTCCTGCGCCGCTTCGTTTTACCTGCCGTTATCTGCGTAACTCCCTTTGCGCTGGTTGCCTGCGGCGAACCCACGCCAGCCGATCCCCGCACCGCTGCGCCGCTGGTACGGGTTGTCACCGTTCAGCCGGGGCTGGTGGTGGGGCGTGCGTTTACAGGAACGGTGGCGGCGCGCGTCGAAAGTGACTTGGGGTTTCGCGTAGCGGGCAAGGTGCTTGAGCGCTTGGTGGACACCGGTCAAACCGTCAAGCGCGGGCAACCCCTGATGCGCCTCGATCCTGTCGATCTAAAACTGGCCGCCAATGCACAACGCCAAGCGGTGGCGGCGGTGCGAGCGCGGGCGCTGCAAACGGCAGACGATGAAGCGCGCTATCGCCGGCTGCGGGGAACCGGGGCGGTATCTGCATCGACCTACGACCAGTACAAGGCCGACGCCGACTCAGCCAAGGCCCAGCTCAGCGCCGCTCAGGCGCAAGCGGAAGTCGCGATAAATGCCACCACTTATGCCGAGTTGCTGGCGGATGCCGATGGCGTGGTGATGGACACGCTAGTGGAGCCGGGTCAGGTGGTTAACGCCGGGCAAGTCGTGGTGCGAGTGGCGCATGCCGGGCCGCGTGAAGCGGTTATCCAACTGCCAGAAACCCTGCGGCCGGCACTCGGGTCTGCGGCCCAGGCCACGCTGTTTGGTACACAGGGCGCTGGCGCGGCCACTCAGTTGCGGCAGCTCTCGGATGTGGCCGACCGGCAAACCCGCACGTTCGAAGCGCGCTATGTGCTGGAAGGGGAGCTGGCGAAGGCGCCTCTGGGCAGCACCATCACCTTGCGGATCGCGGATCCGCTTTCGCGGGTGCCAGAGGGCAGTCAGTACGTCCCCATAGGTGCCCTGTACGACGCGGGCAACGGGCCGGGGGTCTGGGTGGTAAGCGGCGAACCCGCCCGTGTGCGGTGGCAAGCGGTGGTGGTGCAGCACCTGGATGAAAGCGGTGCGCGCGTGAGTGGCCCGCTGAAAGCGGGCGAGGTTGTCGTCGCGCTGGGTGCGCACCTGCTGCGTGAGGGCCAGGAGGTTCGTGTCCCCGCTCAACGTGATGTTGCAGCCGTTGCGGGAGCTCGCCCATGAGCGACGGCCGTTTCAACCTGTCGGCGCTGGCGGTTCGCGAACATTCGGTCACGCTGTTTATGGTCTTGCTGATTTCGCTGGCCGGGCTAATTGCCTTCTTCAAATTGGGGCGTGCCGAAGACCCGGCGTTCACCGTCAAGGTGATGACCATTGTCACCGCCTGGCCTGGTGCAACCCCTCAAGAAATGCAGGACCAGGTCGCGGAGAAAATCGAGAAGCGCCTACAAGAGTTGCGCTGGTACGACCGCAGCGAAACCTACACGCGGCCTGGTCTGGCCTTCACGACGTTATCGCTGCTCGACACCACGCCGCCTTCGCAAGTGCTGGAGGAGTTTTACCAGGCGCGCAAAAAAGTGGCCGATGAAGCGAAGGAACTGCCGGCCGGTGTGATCGGGCCGATGGTCAACGACGAGTATTCGGATGTCACCTTTGCCTTGTTCGCGCTCAAAGCCAAAGGTGAGCCGCAGCGCGCACTGGTGCGCGATGCAGAGACCTTACGACAACGCCTGCTGCATGTGCCCGGGGTAAAAAAGGTCAACATCGTAGGCGAACAACCCGAGCGCATTTATGTGGAGTTTTCCCATGAACGCCTGGCTACCCTGGGCATCGGCCCGCAAGAGGTGTTCGCTGCGCTCAACGGGCAAAACGCGCTGACGCCGGCAGGCTCGGTGGAGACCAGAGGCTCACAGGTGTTTCTTCGCCTGGATGGCGCGTTCGACCAGTTAGAAAAGATCCGAGAAACCCCCATCGTGGCGCAGGGGCGCACGCTAAAACTGTCGGATGTCGCCACGGTCAGCCGTGGCTATGAAGACCCGGCGACTTTCTTGATCCGCAACGGTGGCGAACCGGCGCTGTTGCTGGGCATCGTTATGCGCGATGGCTGGAACGGGCTGGACCTGGGGAGGGCCTTGGACGGCGAGGTCGGTGCAATCAATGCCGAATTGCCCCTGGGCATGAGCCTGACCAAAGTGACCGATCAGGCGGTCAACATCAGTTCGGCGGTAGACGAGTTCATGGTCAAGTTCTTCGTCGCGCTGCTGGTGGTCATGCTGGTGAGTTTTCTCAGCATGGGTTGGCGAGTCGGCGTGGTGGTTGCAGCCGCGGTGCCGCTGACCTTGGCGATTGTGTTTGTGGTGATGGCCGCGAGCGGGAAAAACTTCGACCGTATCACCTTGGGTTCGCTGATCCTGGCACTGGGCCTGTTGGTGGATGACGCGATTATCGCCATCGAGATGATGGTGGTGAAAATGGAAGAGGGCTACAGCCGTATCGCCGCGTCGGCCTACGCCTGGAGCCATACGGCCGCGCCGATGCTGTCGGGTACGCTGGTCACGGCGGTCGGTTTTATGCCCAATGGTTTTGCCCGCTCCACGGCCGGCGAATACACCAGCAATATGTTCTGGATTGTTGGCATTGCCCTGATCGCTTCCTGGTTGGTTGCCGTAGTGTTTACGCCGTATTTCGGCGTCAAGTTGCTGCCCGACATCAAGCAAGTGCAAGGTGGCCACGACACGCTTTACGACACCCCGCGCTACAACCGTTTCCGCCAGTTACTGACGCGTGTCATTGCGCACAAATGGCTGGTGGCCGGCGCCGTGATTGGCCTGTTTGTAGCGGCCATCGTGGGGATGGGGGTGGTGAAGAAACAGTTCTTCCCCATCTCGGATCGCCCTGAGGTATTGGTGGAAGTGCAGATGCCGTATGGAACCTCGATTGCACAAACCAGTGCCGCGGCAGAACAGGTGGAAGCGTGGCTGGCAAAACAGGACGAGGCCAGGATTGTTACCACTTACATTGGCCAAGGGGCCCCGCGTTTTTACATGGCAATGAGCCCGGAGTTGCCGGACCCCTCGTTCGCCAAGATAGTGGTTCGCACCCGCAACGAGACTGAGAGAGAGACACTCAAGCACCGGCTCCGTCAGGCCATATCCGAGGGGTTGGCGGGTGAGGCGCGTGTGCGGGTGACCCAATTGGTGTTCGGCCCATACTCGCCCTTTCCGGTGGCCTATCGCGTGAGCGGCCCAGACCCGGACACCCTGCGCCGCATTGCTGGCCAGGTGCAGCAAGTGCTGGATACCAGCCCACTGATGCGCACGGTCAACACCGACTGGGGCTCGCGTACGCCAACACTGCATTTCACCTTGCAGCAGGATCGGTTGCAGGCTGTGGGCTTGAGCTCCAGTGCCGTCGCACAACAACTGCAGTTCCTCTTGAGTGGCGTCCCCATCACGGCCGTGCGCGAGGACATTCGTACGGTGCAGGTCATGGCCCGCGCCGCCGGAGCTATCCGCTTTGATCCTGCCAGGATTATGGATTTCACCCTGGCGGGCGCCAACGGCGAGCGTATTCCGCTGTCGCAGGTGGGTGAGGTAGAAGTGCGCATGGAGGAGCCGGTGTTACGCAGGCGCGACCGTGTGCCAACCATCACCGTTCGCGGTGACATCGCCGAAGGTCTGCAGCCGCCGGATGTATCCGGGGCCATCACTCAGCAACTGCAACCCCTCGTAAAACAGCTACCGAGTGGCTATCGCATTCAGGAGGCGGGCGCCATTGAGGAGTCCGGCAAAGCGATGGTGGCGATGCTGCCGCTGTTTCCGATCATGCTCGCGCTCACCCTGGTGATCCTGATTCTGCAGGTGCGCTCAATCTCGTCGATGGTCATGGTTTTTCTCACCAGCCCACTCGGCTTGATTGGTGTGGTGCCCACGTTGCTGTTGTTCCAGCAGCCGTTTGGCATTAACGCACTGGTCGGGCTGATCGCGTTGTCGGGCATCTTGATGCGCAACACGCTGATCTTGATCGGACAAATCCACCATAACCAGCAGGCAGGTTTGGCGCCGTTCCAGGCGGTGGTCGAAGCCACTGTTCAGCGAGCGCGCCCGGTGATCCTGACTGCGCTCGCGGCGGTCCTGGCGTTTATTCCGCTGACTCATTCGGTGTTCTGGGGAACGCTCGCGTACACCCTGATTGGCGGCACCCTCGCAGGCACCGTGTTGACGCTGGTGTTTCTGCCAGCCATGTACGCCATCTGGTTCAGGATCAAACCCGATAGCCCCCGAGCCTTGAGCGCACAGCCCGCTTGAATGCCCAGCCCATCGAGAGAAACCGCAATGTTGAGTGTGATTGCAGTAACCGGAGTTCGCAAAGGCATGGTAAAGGGCAATTCGGGCGACGCACCGCCACCCCAAGCCTCTCGGCGTCACAGCCGGGAAAAAGAGATAAAAAGCGACATGCTGCGGGCCGCAAGCGATCTGTTCGTCGCGCTCGGCCACGATCTCACCAACATGCAGTTAATCGCCGATTCCGCCGGTGTTACAAAAGCGACGCTCTATGCGCATTTCGGCAGCAAGAGCGCGCTATTTCGGGCGGTGGTCGACTATTGGATGGAGGCGCTTCCCGAGCCCGCGTTACCGGCCCTGGCGCAAGGTGGCTTGCGCAGCAGCCTTGAGAAAGTAGCGGGTGCGTTGCTGAAGCATGTTGAGCACCCAGCATCGATCGCACTTACGCAAATCATGATGCGGTCGAACTGGATACCCCCGAAACGCTGGCGGCAGCGTTATCGCCAGTACCAGGTGTACGTCGAAAAAGCACTCTGGCAATGCGCTCGCTGTGAGGACCCGGTGAGAGTGGCAAGACAGTTTCTGGTACTGGCGGTGGGAAGTGTGGACCCCGGTACCGCGGCTCATATCGACGAGACGCGTATCACGGCGGCGGTAGCGCTGATGTGCCTGGCGTATGAGTGAGCTGTTTTCAACGCAGCATCACCGAGTATCAAGGTTTTTCATACAGAGCCTAGGCACAGCCAGGTCGTATCAATCCTTTTCACCCGCCACATAAGACCGAGCCAACTCCAACGCCTCCACCTCCGTTGCAGCAACCACCTGCAGCACACCAAAAGCCTTGCTAAGCCCAGCCAATTGCGCCTGGGCGTCTTCTCGCTTCTGCGCATCCGGCTCAACGCTGACCAGCACCCTGCACAGCGCCGCCAATTCATTGCGGTTTTGCTTGAGCCACAGCCCCCTGACCTTGCGGTCCTCATGGCTTTCCTGGTGTGAGCCTTCCGGGTAGATCACGGCGAATGGCGCGCCGGCGGCAAGCAGTTTGCCCATGTCCTCCAGCCATTGGGCTGCATAGCCGGGCACGGCTGCTTGCGCAAGGAAGCGAATGACGGGATAGGTGTCGGTGGCATGCACTGACAAGGTGAGGTCGGACACGATCAACTCCAGAACGGAAGGGGGCGGCATGGGTGAGGAGTCATCCTCATCTTGCGCCAATGAGCCGTAAATGCTTTCTCGTGCACTTCATCCGTGCGCACGCCGCACTGGTATTTGCATGCCGTTTGGTGCATTGGTATTGGCCTGACATTCCGTTTAACGCAACTGAGATGAGGCCCGCGATGGAGCACCCTGACCTGAACCTGCTGCTCGCGCTGGACATCCTGCTGGAGGAAGGCAGCGTGGTCGGCGCGGCCCGGCGCATGAACCTGAGCCCGCCGGCGATGAGCCGCACCCTCGGTCGTATCCGCGAGACCCTGGGCGATCCGGTGTTCGTGCAGGCGGGGCGCAAGCTGGTGCCGACGCCGCGGGCGCTGGCGTTGCGCGAGCAGGTGCGCGCGGCGGTCGAACAGGCGACGCAGGTGTTCAAGCCCACCGCCGATGTCGACCTGAAAACGCTGGAGCGGCGTTTCAATGTGCGTGCCAATGATGTCTTCGTCGGCCTTCATTCGGGCCGGCTGCTGGAGGCGATAGCGGCCGAGATGCCGCGCGCCATGCTGCGCTTCTCACCCGAGGAAGATGACGTGGACGACGAGGCACTGCGCAGTGGCCGCATCGATCTGTTTATCAGTGGGTCGCGCAAGCTCGGCCCGGAAATCCGCGTGCAGTCGTTGTTCACCACGACCTTCGTCGGCATCGCCCGCGAGAACCATCCGATTTTCGATGACGACATCACGGCTGAACGGCTCACGCGCTGGGATCATATCGGCGTCTCCCGGCGCGGCAAGACGGTTGGCCCGATCGATACTGCGCTGGAGGCTCAAGGGTTGCGGCGGCATGTGGCGCTGGTGGTGTCCACGCCGTTTACCGCCTTTTTCGCCTTGCAGGATTCCGACTTGCTGCTGCCATTGTCCGACCATCTGGCCCGCAGCGCGCTGGCGGCTGGCTTGCGTATCCGCCTGTTTGACCTGCCGATGCCGCTGGAAACCGTGCTGTTCACCCAGGCGTGGCACCCGCGCTTTCAGAACGACCCCGCGCACCAGTGGCTGCGGCGCAAGATTCGCGCGCTGTGCGAGGCCAGCGCTTGACTCAATCGGTGCTCTGCACGCACTCACCGTCCTCGACCAGCTCGAAATACTCGCCATTGCCGGTGCGCTCGGTCACACGCCCGGCGAACACTCGTCCGTCCGGCAGGGTCAGGCGAGCGCGGCTGGGGCCCTTGAGCACATCGAGGTACAGCGCTTTGGGCAACAGCACGGCGAGCGGGCGATCCTTGGTGCGGCGGCTCAGCACCAGATCGGCACCCAGGCGCTGGGCTTCCCGGCCAAGGCCGCCGGGCTCGCCGTAGGTCAGCGTGAGGTCAACCGGCCCGCGATACAGCACATCCGCGAAGCTCATGAGCGTTTCTCCGCCAGCACAGGCCCCGGCGTCAGACGCAGTTTCAGCAGCCGTTGGGTCATGTCGCGATCTCCTTTACTTCACCGTCGACGGTGTTGGCTAAATCAGTACCAAGGATTGTGCCATTGAGTCTAGCCATCACCTCTCGTTAACTTCCTGCATTCAGCTATCGTCTAACCCCACACAACCGGCAGGCTCCCATCACCATGCGCATTGTCATCCCCGACGACTACCAGAACGTGATCCGCACGCTCGACTGCTACAGCCTGCTGGCCGGGCATGAGGTCACGGTCTTTCATGAGCGACAACCGGCCTCGCTGGACGAACTGGCCGCACGCTTCGCCGAGGCGGACGCGCTGGTGCTCACCCGCGAGCGCACCCGTATCGATGCCGCGTTGCTGGACCGGCTGCCGAAACTGCGCTTGATTAGCCAGACCGGCAAGGTTGCCGGTCATCTCGACCTGGACGCCTGCACCGCGCGTGGCATCGTCGTGACCGAAGGGCGCGGCTCGCCGGTGGCGCCGGCGGAGCTGGCGTGGGCGCTGATCCTCAATGCGCGGCGTCAGCTTGTGCCGGCCATCGACGCGTTCAGGCAAGGCCAATGGCAGGTCAATCTGGGCCAGGCGGTGGCGGGGCAGGTTCTCGGCATCTGGGGTTACGGCAAGATCGGCCAGCGGCTGGCGCGCTATGCCCAGGCGTTCGACCTGCCGGTGCTGGTGTGGGGCAGTGAGAGCAGCCGCGCCGCTGCCGAAGCCGATGGACATCGTGCTGCGGCGTCGCGCGAGGCGTTCTTCGCCGAGTCGGACATCATCAGCCTCAACCTGCGCCTGTCCGAGCGTACGCGCCATATTGTGACCCTCGACGACCTGTCGAAGATGAAGGCCGACGCCTTGCTGGTGAACATCAGCCGCGCCGAACTGATCGCCCCCGGCGCCTTGCTGCAGGCGCTCGATGCCGGGCGGCCGGGCTTTGCCGCCGTGGATGTGTATGAGGAAGAACCGGTGCTCGACCCGAGCCATCCACTGCTGCGCCACCCGCGTGCGCTGTGCACGCCGCACCTGGGTTACGTGGAGAAAAATGGTTACGCGCTGTACTTCGGTGACGCCTTCGACAATGTGCGGGCGTTCTTCGAGGGTCAGCCGAAGAACGTCGCGAACCCGCAGGCCCTGGCGATTCAGCGGCTGTAACGCAGTGCATCCACCACCACCCGGAACGCCGAGGAATGCTCGCGGCGGTTCGGGTAATAGAGGTGGTAGCCGGCGAACGGCTGGCACCAGTCCTCGAGCACCCGTATCAGCGATCCATCGGCCACTTCCTTCGTCACCATGTCCTCCGGCAGGAAACCCAGCCCGCACCCGGCTATCGCGCCGCGCAGGATCGGCAGGCTGCTGTTGAACGTCCATTGGCCTTCGACGCGGACTTTCAGCTCGCGGCCGTCTTGCTCGAAGTCCCATTGCAACAGGCTGCCGTGAGTGGGCAGGCGCAGATTGATGCAGTTGTGGCCGGCAAGATCGCCCGGCACCAACGGTACCGGGCGGTTTTCGAAGTACTTCGGCGAGCCCACCACCGCCATGCGCAGCGACGGGCCGATCGGCACGGCAATCATGTCCCTGGCGACCTGTTCGCCCAGCCGGACCCCGGCGTCATAGCGCTGCGCGACGATGTCGGTGAGGGCATAGTCGACGGTGATTTCGACATGGATGTCCGGGTAGTCGGGAAGCACCTTGAGCAGCGCGGGCCAGAGGATGTTGTTCGCCGCATGTTCGGACGCTGAAATGCGCACGGTGCCGGCCGGGGTGTCGCGGTACTCGCTGACGACCGCCAGTTCCTGATCGATCTCCGCGAACAACGGCGCCATGGACAGGTACAGGCGCTGGCCGGCTTCGGTGGTCGAGACGCTGCGGGTGGTGCGGGTCAGCAGCCGCACCCCGAGCCGCGCTTCGAGGGCGCGAAGGGTGTGGCTCAGGGCCGACTGCGAAACCCCGAGCTGCGCCGCCGCGCGGGTGAAGCTGCCCTCGCGGGTAATCACCACGAAGGCTTGCAGGTCGTTGAGGTTGGGACGGTACATGGGTGAAAACCTCTCATGAGACGCCCGAGATTATCCGATGCAGCCCGGTCCCGCATGGCATGGCGAAGCTGAGGTGCGCTCAACGCGGATCAGACAGGGTTTTAGCGTAGAACGCCGTCAACTTGCCCATCGCCGCGTCCACATAGCGCGGCACCCAGTAGGTGTCGATATGGGTCGCGCCGTCGATCATGAACAGTTCCTTGTCCTGGGTGCCGGTCGCTTTGGCGAATGCGTCCCTGGTCATGTACAGGCTGTCCGCCTTGCTGCCGGCAATCATCAGCAAGGGCTGGTCAATCAGTTCGATCTGGTCGGTGGCATCGAAGCGCATCAGGTCGAGCAGGCTGCTGGTGGTGTACTTAAAGGTCGAGTTGGGGTGGGCGTGGGTCTTCCAGTAGTACGCGTAACCCTCGCGGTACAGGTCGAAGGGCAGTTTGGCGATCTGTTCATCCGTCAGGTTGGCATCGCCCGAGTAGAGCACCGCGCCGCCGGCCGCTTCCTGGGCGCGGGCCGCGGAAGCCTGGCGCAGGCGTTGCTGGACGGTATCCAGTTGCGAGTCGTTGTAGCCATTGCGACGAACCCGCCCGGAATTGAACATGCTGACGGTGGCCACCGACTTGAAGCGCTTGTCGGTCTCGGCAGCCGCCAACGAATAGCCCCCGCCGCCACAGATACCCAGCAGCCCCACGCGCTCACCATCGACCCCGGCATAACGGGTGATGAAGTCCGCCATGCCGTGGATATCCTCGATCCGGTTTGCCGGCTTGTCGACACTGCGCGGCTGTCCTGCGCTGCCGCCCTGGTAGGCGGCATCTGCGGTGATGGTGATGTAGCCCTGCTCAGCCAGGCGCTGCGCGTAGAGGCCGGCGACTTGCTCTTTCACCCCGCCATTCGGGTGGGCGACGACGACCGTCGGGTACGCCTTCTTCGGGTCGTAGTCGGCCGGGGTGTAGACGTTGGCGGCGATATCCAGGCCATTCAGTTTGTAGGTAACGGGATGGAGGTTGACCTTGCCTGGCTCATTTTTCGCAAGCGCGCCGTCGTAGGCCAGGGTAAACGGGTTGGCCTTGTAGTCCGCGGCGCTGGCTTCGCCTATGGAGACGCCGACCATTGCGGCCATGAGCGAGGCTTTCAAAAAGGTATTTCTCATGATTTTTCTCCTGATAACGCAAGTGCTTGTGCCAACGCGGTACTCGCTCGCCTGCCTGACTGTTCATCGCCCCGCTCGGCTAACACTTGGCAGACGTGATGCAACTGTTCCGCACTCAGCCCGACCCGAAGGCTCGCGCTCATGTGCGAGCGCAACTGGGGCTCGGCGCGGGCCTTGAGCGCCTCGGATAGCGGTCGCCGAGGATGCGTACCTGCGACAGTGCCGAGTCGATGGCCCGCAGGTCACTTTCAGTGAGCGTGATGTCCGCGCCGCCGAGGTTTTCTTCCAGGCGGTGCAACTTGGTCGTTCCTGGAATGGGCACGATCCAGGGCGCTTGGGCGAGCAGCCAGGCGAGGGCGATCTGTGCGGGAGTCACGGCTTTCTGCGCCGCCAGTTCGCGGACCACGACCACCAGCGCCTGATTGGCCTGCAGGGCTTGCGGGCTGAAGCGCGGCACGATGCTGCGGAAGTCGTCGCTGCCAAATGAGGCGTCCGCTGCGACCGCACCAGTGAGAAAGCCCTTGCCCAGCGGGCTGAATGGTACGAAACCGATACCCAGCTCGGCGAGGGTCGGGAGGATCTCCTGCTCCGGCTCGCGCCACCACAGCGAATACTCGCTCTGCAAGGCGGTGACGGGCTGGACCGCGTGGGCGCGGCGAATGGTTTGCGCGCCCGCTTCCGAGAGGCCGAAGTGTTTGACCTTGCCTTCCCAGATCAGCTCTTTCACCGCGCCCGCGACATCCTCTATGGGAACGTCAGGATCGACCCGGTGCTGGTAGAGCAGGTCGATGACATCGGTCTTCAACCTGCGCAAGGAACCCTCGACCGCTATGCGGATGTGCTCCGGGCGGCTGTTGAGAGTCTGCTGCTTGTTGTCCGAGCCGAAGGTGAAGCCGAACTTGGTGGCGATCACTACCTTGTCACGCACCGGCGCCAGCGCCTGACCCACCACTTGCTCATTCAGGTAAGGGCCGTAGACCTCCGCGGTGTCGAAGAAGGTGACGCCGCGCTCGACCGCTGCCCGGATCAGCGCGATGGCCTGTTGAGTGTCGGTGGCCGGGCCGTAGCCGTGGCTGAGGCCCATGCAGCCCAGTCCCAGGGCCGATACTTCCAGAGCGCTGTTGCCGAGTTGGCGCTTTTGCATGTCCCGTTTCCCTGTTCAAACCGTTGGCAGGCGTGCGCGCGAGCTTTTGGCCTGACGCACATTCGTTGGGAAAACACTAAGCGAGGAGGGGGATGGGGACTAGATGGATAAATCGGCAAGCACTTATGAAGATGATTCATTAGTGGGGTAACGCTCGGCGCCAAACAGGCGGCGGTCGTGGTTGACCGCCCTGTTTCAGGTCAGGTCCATTGCAGCTTCGCGGGGAATCTCGCGATGAAACAGGTGCCCGCTTCGGGCGTGGAGACAACGTTCAGGGTGCCGTTGTGGGCCGTCACAATCTGCGAGGCGATATACAGCCCCAAACCCAGGCCTTCACCGTGTTGCCCTGCCTCCGAGCGGGTAAAGGGTTCAAACAGCAACGGCATCAGTTGCGCGGGGATGGGTGGGCCCTGGTTGGTCACGGAGATGACGATTTCATCGTTCAGCGCGTGGGCCTGGACGGTGACCGGCGTGGTGGTCGAGCCGTGAGTCACGGCATTGCCCAACAGGTTCGAGAGCACCTGGCTGATCCGCACCGGGTCGCAATAGACGCCGCTCGGCAGGTCCAGCGCAGGCAGGAAGGTGACGTTCGGGTGTGAGCTTTGATGCTCAGCCAGGGTCAGGCCAAGCGTGTGGCCGAGGTCATCGACCAGTTGCCGCTTGATCGGAATCCCGCCGCCCATCCGGCCGCGCGCCAGGTCCAGCACGTTTTCGATCAGCACGCCCATGCGGAGGGCGCTGTTGCGGATCGCCGACACCAGTTTGAGTGATCGTTTATCGGTGGTCTTGGTTTCCAGCAGGTCGGCGCTCATCCGGACGGCACTGAGCGGGGTGCGCAAGTCGTGACCGAGCACCGCGACGAACTGCTCGCGCAGCCGGCCTTGTTCATGGGCGCTCGCCAATGCGGCCTGAGTGGTGTGAAGGGTGTCGTGAGTGTCGAGGCTCATCGCGATCAATTGGGCGAAGAGGGTCAGCGTCTGAGCTATTGACGGTTCATCAAGGTGGGCGGGTACCGAGTCGATGGCGCACAGGGTGCCGAAGAAGTCGCCATTGGCCTTGACGATGGGAATCGAGATGTAGCTCTCGAGTCCGTAGGTTTTGGGGGTGTGGTGCAGGGAAAAAACCGGGTGCTGGCTGGCATGGCCAAAGATCACCGGCTTTCGGTGCTGGCGGATTTCGTGGCAGATGGTTGATTCAAGGACCAGTTCGTCACCGGGCTTCAAGCCGAACTCGATGGAATCATCGACGGCGCAGGTCACCCAGTTCTTTTCGGTCACCCGGGCCACGGCGGCGAAGCGCATCCCGGTGTAGTGCTTGACCATGCTCAGGATGACCGGCACCGCTTCGATAGCTTGAACGGCATTGATGTCTTGCGAAAACTCTGGGCTGGTCATGTTCGGGTCGTTCGAGTGAGTGCTTCGAGAGAGTAATCGTTAATCGGCAGGCGGGCCAATAACCGGCGCTCGGAAGTTCAAACGGCTGTTCTGAACGCGATCAATAGCCAACAACATTCCCCCTGATGTTTGCCAGACGGCGCTGGCTGGGCTTTGCTTGATGGCTCAGCACATTTCAGCAGTCAGGAGGATGAGAGATGGCCACGATGAGAGCAGCCGTTTTCGTAGCGCCCGGGCGAATCGAACTGGCGGATAAGCCGATCCCGGACGTTGGCCCCACCGATGCGCTGATTCGCATCACCACGACGACCATCTGCGGCACCGACGTGCATATCCTCAAGGGTGAATACCCGATCGCCCGGGGGCTGACCGTCGGCCATGAGCCGGTGGGGGTGATCGAGAAGCTCGGCAGCGCGGTCAAGGGCTACAAGGAAGGCCAGCGGGTGATCGCCGGGGCGATCTGCCCCAACTTCAATTCCTACGCCGCTCAGGACGGGGTTGCCTCGCAGGACGGCAGTTACCTGCTGGACCGCGGCGCTTGCGAATGCCACGGCTACAAGGCCACGGCCGGCTGGCGCTTCGGCAACCTGATCGACGGCACCCAGGCCGAATACGTGCTGGTGCCGGATGCCGAGGGCAATCTGGCGCCGATTCCCGATGGCCTGACCGATGAACAGGTGTTGATGTGCCCCGACATCATGTCGACCGGCTTCAAGGGTGCGGAGAACGCCAATATCCGCATCGGCGACACCGTGGTCATCTTCGCGCAGGGGCCGATCGGCCTGTGCGCAACCGCCGGGGCGCGGCTGCTGGGCGCGTCGACCATCATCGCGGTCGATGGCAACGACCATCGCCTGGGCATTTCCCGGACCATGGGCGCCGACATCACGCTGAACTTCAACCAGTGCGATGTGGTGGAGGAGGTGATGAAGCTGACCCGTGGGCGCGGCGCCGATTCTTCCATCGAATGCCTGGGGCTGCCGTCGACGTTCGAGCAGGCCATGAAGGTGCTCAAGCCGGGCGGCACGCTTTCCAGCCTGGGCGTGTACTCCAGCGATGTGAAGATTCCGCTCGGGGCCTTTGCCGCCGGCCTGGGCGACCATCGGATCAATACGGCCCTGTGCCCGGGCGGCAAGGAGCGCATGCGCCGGCTGATGAGCGTGATCGCGTCGAACCGGGCGGATTTCGGCTCACTGGTGACCCACCATTACCCGCTGGGCGACATCGTCGCGGCCTATGACCTGTTCGCCCATCAGCGCGACGGTGTGCTCAAGATCGCGATCAAGCCGTAGCAAGGGAGCGGGGCGCCCGCCGGCGGGCGTCCCGTGTGTTGACGCCGCGCCTCAGAAGGTCGGCGTGTAGGTCAGGGTGAACATCACGTTGCGCGGGTCGCCGAAGTAGTTGTTGCCGGCCAGCGTCCCGTACGACGGAATCACGTAGTCCTTGTCGAACAGGTTGTTCAGGTTGGCCGCCACGCTGACCTGATCGCTGACCTTGTAGGCCACCCGCGCGCTCCAGATGGAAAAGCCGCTGGCTTCATAGGAACGGTCGAAGCCCAGGGTCCGGCTCTGGCTGTTGACGCCGCCACCGACGCTGATGCGTTCCAGGTCACCCGGCAACTGGTAGTCGGCCCACACCCGCAGCATGTGCTTGGGGGTGAAGGTGCTGAACGTCTTGCCCTTGAGTTCCGGGTCGTCCATGAAGCGGGTGGTGTTGTAGGTGTAGCCGCTGGACAGTTGCAGGCCCGGCAGCACCTCGCCGTTCACTTCCAGTTCGATCCCCTGGCTGCGCACCTTGCCGCTGGCCATCGAGCAGTACCAGCCATCGCACTCGAAACCACTGTCCAGGTCGGCGACCGCACGGTTTTCATGCAGGTAGCGGAACACCGCCAGCGAGGTGTTCAGGCGGCCGTCCATCAACTCGCCCTTGATACCGATTTCATAGTTGGTGCCGGTGATCGGTTTCAGCGGCGCCTGGTTGAGGCCGCGTTCGCTTTGCGGAATGAACACGTCGGCGTAACTGGCATAGGCCGACCACTGCTCGTTGAGGGCGTACACCAGGCCGGCGAACGGGGTGACCTTGCCGGTGCTCTGGGCGGTGGAGTGCACCGGATCGCCGTCGATTTCGCGCTGGAAGTAGTTGTCCGCGTCGTAGCTCATTTCATACCAGCTCGCCCGGCTGCCCAGCACCAGGGTCAGCGGCTCCAGCAGGTTGATCCGGTAGCTGGCGTAGATGCCTTTCTGGCGCACGTCGTATTGGCTGGTGGTCAGGTTGGCGCGGTCGGCGATGCCGTTGTAGGTCTGGTACGGGCGGTCATGGTCGACGTTGGTGATGTCCACGCCGGGGGTGAAGGCGCGGGCGTAGCCATCGTCGGTGGTGTATTTCGAATAGTTGGCCCCCAGCACCAGGCTCTGTTTGAAGCCCAGCCCTTCGAACTGGCCATCGACGTACATGTCCAGGCCCAGGTTGTGGTTGCTGAAGTCGGTGCCGTAGTCGGCATAGATCGGTTTCGGGCCTGGCCCCGCGGCGCCGGTGATGAACTGGTACACCGCTTCGTTGGATTCGAACATGCCGAGGGCCGAGGCCTTGAAGCGCCAGGCGTCGTTGAAGCGGTGCTCGAGGTCGAGGTAGACGGCGGTCTGGTCGCTGCTGGCGCGGTTCCAGTTGGCGCCGACATAGGTCGAACGGCCGACGTCCAGGCGGCTGCCATCGCGGTTGCGCGGCAGGCCGATCATGTAGGGCTGGTAGTGGGTCTTCTTGTTGCTCGCGCCCACACCCAGGGTGGTGTCGCTGCTGAGGTCGAAGTCCAGCGCGGCGTAGACGGTCTGTTCCCAGTTCCACAGCGAGTCGGTGAAGGAGTTGCCCTTCTGGTAGTCGACCACCGCGCGGCCGCGGACCGTCCCTTCATCGTTGAGCGCGCTGCCGGCGTCGACCTGCATGCCGTAGCGGTCCCAGCTCCCGGCCTTGGTGGTCAGGGTCACGGTCGGCTCGGCCTGCGGTCGCTTGCGCACCATGTTGATCGCGCCGCCCGGGTTATTCGCGCCTTGCAGCAGGCTGGCGGCACCGCGCATGACTTCCATGCGGTCGTAGATCGACATGTTCTCGCTGATGTAGCTGCCCAGCGAATAGACGTTACGCGGCACCGGCACGCCGTCGTACTGGATGCTCTCGATGTCGAAGCCACGGGAGAAAATGAACAGGCCCGAGCCCGGCGACTTGATCGCGCTCACGCCGGTGGTGTTTTCCAGCGCCTGCTTGAGGTTGACGATGTTCTGGTCGTCCATGCGCTTGCGCGTCAGCACGCTGACCGACTGCGGGATGTCCTTCAACTTCTGCGCGCTCTTGCCCAGGGTGACCGCGCCGGTGGTGTAGGAACCACTGCCTTCGGTGGTGGTGCCCAGTTGCTCGGAATTGATGCGGGTCACGCCCAGCTCCATGGCCGAGCCCTCTTGCGTGGCTTCGGTGATCAGCAGGGTGTCACCGCTCAGCGCCGCGCTCAGGCCGCTGCCGGCGAGCAGGCGTTGCACGCCCTGGGCGACGCTGTAATGGCCGTTCAAGCCCGGACTGTTGCGCCCGGCCAGCAATTCGCTGTTGACGATCAGGCGCAGGCCGCTCTGGTCGCTGAAGCGCGTCAGCGCCTGGCCGAGAGGGCCGGCCGGAATCGCAAAGGCGCGGGTCGCGCTTTGTGCGGCATCGGCCGCCAGTGTCTGGGTGCTCACGGCAAACGCCAGGCCGCAGGCCGTACTCATCGCCAGGCCGAGCGCGGCACGTTTGAAGGATTGTTGCATGTCTCTCCCCGCTGAAATCAGCTAATTAAAAATCACTCTCAAATGGGAAAGACGCTGAACATTTCAAACCTGACAGTGCCGCGTGAAAAATTTTTCGGGTTATCGCGTTTTGCGCTGCTCGTCCGCCTCCACCACCGTCAGCCACGGCAATTTGCGGATGCGGATCGGCAGCGACTGTTGCAGCAAGGCCAGTTGCGCGTCGAGGTCACGGGTTTCGAACAGGCCGGTGACCGGCAACTGGCGCAGCGCCGGATCGCGGATCCACAGCAGCCCTTTGTGATACCGCGACAGTTCGTCGAGCACCTCGCCTAGCGGCTGGCCGTCGAAGATCAGCCGGTCGCGACGCCAGGCGGTCAGGCTGTCAGCATCCACCTCGAGCGGTTTCGACACGCCATGGGCGTCATAACTGAGGGCCTGTCCGGCCTGCACCACGGTCTGCGTGCCGGCGCCCTGGCGGGTGACGCCCACGCTGTGTTCGGTGACCACAAGGCGCACCCGCGAACCGTCGCGGCGTACGTCGAAGCCGGTGCCGAGGGCGCGCAGCGTGCCGTCCGCGGCCTGTACTTCGAAGGGGCGCGAGGCGTCGGCCGCAACCTGCACGAACAGCTCGCCGGCGTACAGGCGCAGCGTGCGGCGGTTGCCTTCGATCTGGATGTCGACACGGGTTTGCGGGGCCAGGTGCAGCTGCGAGCCATCGCTCAACTGCAACTCGCGGCGCTCGCCCGCGCCGGTGCGCTGGTCGGCCAGCCAGCCGTCTTCGCGCACCTGCCATGCAGCGCCGCTGGCCAGGCCGAGCGCCAGCACCAGGCCCAGGACGGGACCGGCGCGGCGCCGAGGCGCCGGGCGTTGCAGCGCACTGCCCAGGCGTTCCCACAGCCGTTCGGCGGCAAGCGACGCGGCCTGATGCTGCTCGGAGCGTTCGCACCAGCGCTGGTAGTTTGCCCAATCGCCGTCGTCGGCCGTGCCGCTGTGCAGGTCCACCAGCCATTGCAGCGCTTCATCGGTCAGGCCGGGCAGGGGACAGTCGAGGTCTTTCGCGCGGATCGCGGCCATCGCTCAGTCCTCCAGCAGCTCAAGACTGCGGACGCAATGCCGCAACGCACGCATGATGTATTTGCTGACCATGCTCGGGGAAACCTCCAGGCGTTCGGCAATCGCCTGGTGGCTCAGGCCCTCGATGCGGTTGAGCAGCAGCGCGGTGCGGCAATTCTCCGGCAGTTCGCTCAGGGCCAGGTGCAGGCACTGCAATTGCTGGCGCAACTCGAACAGCCGTTCGGGGCCGGGACGCGGGTCGAGCAACTCGTCCTGCACCTCCGAGAGTTCAACGGGCGAGCCCTGGCGTTTACGCCCGCGGGCCAGGTCGATGATCAGGTTGCCGAGCACCCGGATCAGGAAGAAGCGCGGGTTCAGGATGCCGTCGGTTTGTTGCTGCTGGCCGAGGCCGGCGTAGCGCACGAAGGTGTCCTGGGTGAGGTCGGCCGCCAACTCGCGATCGCCCAGACGGCGATAGGCGATGTTCTGCAAGTCGCGGTGATAAAGGCGAAACAACCGGTCCAGATCGTCAGCCAAGGCGAACCTCACGTGTTCAGAAGCCGGCAGGGCCCGGCGGGAAAGCGCGAAGAATATAGTGATTAAGAATCGTTCGCAAATCTACCTGCACCGCGAACTGCCGCCCCCGCCGTTTGGTGCAATACGGGGTTCGGGAGGGTCATATCCTGGATTGCAAGAGACTGGCGGGGCGGGTGCTCAGCTTTCGGGAGGAGGCGTGTCGTCCTGCGGGGATTGCGCGGCCAGTTTCAGTCGGTCAGCTTTGCTGATGTATTGAGGTTTGCTCTTGGGCGCCAGTTTGGCGCTGGCTTTTTTTGCATGCGCTTTTAAAAGCTGCTTGATCTTTTTACGACGGTTCATGTTTTTTCCACTTCATTCCTGGCAAGGCATGCCTGCCATGCTACCTGACAAGGACTGCGCCGTGGTTTTGGCAAAACACACAGCGGCCCGAAAAGAGAAAAGGGATAGATGTATTCACGGGTTTTTTCAGTTTTGCAATTAAGGAGTAGGTATGCCGGATGATCTCAGCCAGTTAGAGGCCGCCCAATGGTTTGCCTTGTTCGAGTTGGGCGATATGCCGCACGACAGCACGTTCTCCGTTGTGCTGAGCAACGAGCCTATCGAGTACTGGTTCTACAAGCGCAACAGTTTGCGGCCTGAAAGTGTGAAGCTCGAGCTGACCGTTCCTTCCTGGGGACACTGGCGTGTGCAACTTGAGCGTAATGACAGCCTCTATCTGGCCCAGTGGCGCTCGAACGATGATATGCGCATTGATTCAGCCCAACTGCGTTATCGAAAGCTCATAAAGTGGCCGCGCCTGGCGAGCATCATGGATTTTCCGCAGTGGGTCGAACGGCTGGAACAGAGCCTGGATGTGCGCTTTTTGCGCCACGCCAATATCGGTGCCCGCGGTGTTGAATCCTCGACGTTGGCGAATAACCCACACCTGCGCCATTGGTTGGCCCCTTGCGCGGAAACGTTTGGCTGGAACTGGAAAAAGCAGCCGCTTTGAACGTTGGAGTACCGCGCTCTGGTGCGCGCGGAAGTTGCTTGAATTGTCGTATGGCGAGATAAAAATCCATTTCCGTAGTGTGACCAGGTTCACAGTTGACCCCGCTGTTTGCACACTCAGCTTCTTTGCCCATAGTGCTTCGAGAATAGCGTTCGGACACAGAAATAATGACGTCCTGGCCGGCCATCTTTTTCCCTTACCTGATTCCTAGCGTCCCGCCTGGATATGACTATGCTCAAGGTTCTTCGGCAACAGGGGCATCTGAAACAGGCGCCCGTCCACCGCGTGGCATATCGAGCTACATAAGAAGGGGAACGGAGATGGCAGAAATAACAGGAAGCTCAGCCTCTGATACGCATGGCACAACAACGCTTGGCGGAGCGCGGGCATGGTGGGTGTGGTGTATCGCCGTTGCGTTCGTTATCTACTTGTTCAGCGTACAAACGGGTTATTCAATCGTTAACCCGGAGATCCAGCAAAGTCTGACACTTACCGTTACCCAGATCACCGCCATTGCCGCGACCTATACATGGGTGTTCGCCATTTGCCAGTTTTTCGGCGGGGCGTTGCTCGATCGTCTGGGCGCGCACAAGGTTTTACCGGTGTCGGTCGCGTTGGTGACCGTGGGTGTTTTCATCTTTGCCAACGCATCGTCCTATTCAATGCTGCTGTTGTCGCAGTTCGTCATGGCATTAGGTGCCTGCACGGGTTTTGTCGGGGCTGGCTACATTGGTGGGCAGTGGTTCGGCATGGCGAAGTTCGGCCTTATGTTCGGCCTGGTGCAATTCTGCGCGTCGCTGTCGTCGGCGTTTTCAGTTAATGCTCTGGAGTACGCATTAAGTGCCATGCAATGGCGCGCGTTATTCAACTATATCGGGGCGGGGGGCATTGTACTGACGGTGCTGGCCTTCATTTATTTGCGCAACCCTCAGCCCGTGCACAGTGAGGCTTCCGGTGGCGCCGGAAAGTTCGTGGGCTCGGTTGTAGCGGCACTGGTGGACGTCGCGAGAATCCCTCACGTGTGGGTCAGCGCGCTTATCTGTTCGGCGCTGTTTGGCAGTTTGCTGGCGGCCGGCGTGGTGTGGGCGCCCAAACTGATGGTGACCCTGGGCGCCAGTCCGGCTACGGCTGCGTTCAGTTCATCGTTGCTGTGGCTGGGCCTGGCTGTCGGCTGCCTGATATTGCCGGCCATGTCCGACAAAATGAAAAAGCGTAAACCGCTCATTATTGGCGGCACCCTGGTGCAACTGCTGTGCGCACTGGCGCTGCTGTACGTGCCCGGTATCCCCGTGCCAATCGCGATGGGCTTGAACTTCATTTTCGGCGTCGCAAACGCGGCGCACATGATTACCTTCAGCTCGGCCAGCGATGTGGTGCCGCCGCAACTGATCGGCACCTCGGCAGCCTTCGTCAATGGCCTGGCCTTCATTGCGGGCGGTTTCATGATTTCCTCACCCGGCTCGCGGGTGGTGTCCGGCGAAGCCTCGGGGCTGCTGCCGCAGACCACGGCGTTGGCCCAGTATGCGGGCGAGCCGATCCTCATTGCGCTCGGTATCGCCCTGGTCCTGTCGTTCGTTCTTCGCGAATCCTATCCCAAGGCCTGAGACATCGGCGCACCACTACATGGAGGGCACACGCATGGCTACCGTTTCAGCATTGCGAGGTGACGTTGTCACGTTCAAGGCAGACCCGTTTCTGAACTCGCCTGAAGACTGCATGGTGTACATACCCGACGCCGTGGTCGTGATCGAAGCCGGCAAGATCACTGACCTGGGGCCGGCCAGCGAGATGCTCGCCCGGCTGCCGCAGGGCGTAACACCGGTGCATTACCCTGACGCGATCATTTCGGCGGGCTTCATCGACACGCACATCCATTACCCGCAAACGGAAATGATCGGCGCCTTCGGCGAGCAGTTGCTGGAGTGGTTGAACAAATACACGTTCGTGGCCGAACAGAACTTCGCCGCGCAAGCGCACGCCGAGCACGTGGCCGGCGTGTTCCTGCGCGAGCTGCTGCGCTGCGGCACGACCACGGCGGTGGTCTACTGCACGGTGCACCCGCAATCGGTGGATGCATTTTTCGGTGAATCCCAGCGCTTCAACACGCGCATGATCGCCGGCAAGGTGCTGATGGACCGCAACGCCCCGCCAGCCCTGCTCGACACCGCCCAGCAGGGCTACGATGAAAGCACGCAACTGATCAAGCGCTGGCACAAGAAGGGCCGCCAGCACTATTGCATCACGCCGCGTTTCGCACCCACCAGTACGCAGGCGCAACTGGATGTATGCGGCACACTGGCGAGGGAACATCCCGATGCCTACATCCAGACCCACCTGTGCGAAAACCTCGATGAGATCAAATGGGTGCTGGAGCTGTTTCCAGAGCGCAAGAGTTACCTGGACGTCTACCAGAACGCGGGCATCGTGCGCGAGCGCTCGGTGTACGGGCATGGCGTACACCTGACCGAAGAGGATTTTTGTACCTGCCACCAGACCGGGGCGGCGCTTGCCCATTGCCCCACGTCAAACCTGTTCCTGGGCAGCGGCCTGTTCAAGTTGTTCGATGCGAAGAATCCGGCCCGGCCGGTTCGCGTCGGGCTGGGCACCGACGTGGGGGCGGGGACCAGCTTCAGCCAGCTCCAAACCCTGAACGAGGCCTACAAGGTTGCGCAACTCAACCAGACTCGCCTCAACGCCATTCAGGCTTTTTACCTGGCCACCCGCGGCAGCGCCGAGGCGCTGTACCTGGACCAGCAGATAGGCACCGTTGGCATAGGATTTGAAGCCGACCTGGTGATACTCGACAAGAAAGCGACACCGCTCATGGCGTTTCGCAGCCAGTTCAGCAAGGACATCAACGAAACGTTGTTCCTCCTCATGATCCTGGGCGACGACCGCGCCGTACGGGCCACCTACGTGGCGGGGCAGAAGGTGTACGACCGGGACGAGAGCGGGGAACAGTTCCGCTATGCGGTGGCCGAGTAGGGTTGCCGAGTCCCCACCCCCCGCAAACCCTCTGACACCGCGTCAGAGGGTTTGCCGCCCGACTGCCAGCCTCAGAAGTCGGCCTTGAGCGTCACCGTGTAGTTGCGCGGATCACCGTAGTGGTTGGCCGCGTATAGCCAGCCGATGGTGGAGTAGTACTTCTTGTCGAACAGGTTGTTGCCGTTCAGGGCGACGCTGAAGTTCTTGTTGATCTGGTAGGCGAGGCGGGCGTTCCAGATGGCGTAGCCCGCCTGTTCGATGTCGCCGACGCCGTCAGTCCCGCCGAAGTTGGAGTGGTAGTTGCGGCTCTGGATGCTGGCGCCACCTCCGACGGTCCACTGGTCCAGATCATCCGGCAACGTGTAGTCAGCCCAGAACCGCAGCATATGGCGCGGGGTGTAGCTGTTGAAGGTCGCACCCGACGCGGAGGTGCCATCGCCCGGGTCGTTGAGGTACTCGGTGGTGGTGTAGGTATAACCCGCGAAAAGTTGCAGGCCGGCCAGCACTTCACCGCTGATTTCCGCATCGAAACCTTCAGCGCGAACCTTGCCCCCGGACACATAGCAGTTGTCTTCGCCGTTCTGCCCGCACACGGAGTTGTAGTCGTACTGGGCGCGGTTTTTCTGATCGACGCGGAACACCGCGAAGCTGGTGTTGACGCGGCCGTCGAACAGTTCGCCTTTCAAACCTATCTCGTAGTTGGAGCCTTCAAGCGGTTTCAGCGCGGCGCTGTCTTCGCTCAGTTCCGTTTGCGGTTTGAAGATGTCGGCGTAGCTGACATAGGTCGACCACTGATCGTTCAGCGCGTAGATCAGCCCGCCATACGGCGTGAACTCGCCGCTTTCCCTGGCGTGGGCCGGGGTGGGTGAGCCGGTGTTGAAGCGGTGCAGTTCGTAGTCGTATTTGTAGTTGCTGGCCCGCCCGCCCAGGACCAGGGTCAGTGGCTCCGTCAACTTGTAGCGCACCACGCCATAAACACCGTTCTGGCTGATCTTGCCCCTGGAGGTGCCGGCATACGTGGTGCCCAGCAGTTGCTCCATGGTCGGTTTTTGTGGCGACACCGGATCGTAGAGGTTGATCGCACCGAGGTTGAGCAGGCCGCCCTGCAGGTCATCGGTCTTCAGGTCGCTGGCGTTGGCGCCCATCACCACTTCGTGTTCGAGGTCGAAGGCGCGCCATTTGCCGGTGAGGTTGATGTCAGCGCCTTTGTTGACGTTTTCGAAGTCGTAGAGGTAGGCGCGCGAGCGCATGCCGTCGCCGGTGGCCGGGTCGACGGAACCGCGGCCGAAGCTGTAGAGGATGTAGTTGGTTTCGCGGATGTAGCTGCCGGAGGCTTTCACGCGCCAGTCTTCGTTGAAGTCATGGGTGATATCGGCGAAGTAGGTGGTCTGCTTGTTGTCCCATTTGTTCCAGTCGGCACCGGTAAAGGTCGAGCGCCCCGCGTTCACGGCGCTGCCATCCTTGTTGCGCGGCAGGCCGCTGAAGAACGGCACGGCGTGCAGGTCTTCCACGCTCACACCCGCCGCTACGGTGGTGGCGTCGTCGAGGTCGTATTCGAGGATGCCGTAGAGAACGTTCTTGCGGCTTTCGGCGGTGTCGTAGAAGTAGTTCTGGTCTTCGTGGGCGGCCACAAAGCGGCCGCGCAACGCACCGTCGGCGCTGAGCGGGGCGCTGGCGTCAAGGGTCTGGCGATAGGTGTCCCAGGAGCCGGCGCTGGCGGTCACGGAGAGCGCGGCTTCGGCTTTCGGGCGTTTGCGCACCAGGTTGATGGCTGCGCCGGGGTTGCCGCTGCCTTGCAACAGGCCGTTGGCGCCACGCAGGACTTCGACGCGGTCATACAGCAGGGTGTCGGAGGTGAAGCTGCTGCCGATGGCGTAGTAGCGGCGATCGAGCGGGACGCCGTCGTACTGGATGGTCTCCACCTCGAAGCCGCGCGAGTAGATGTACTTGCCGCCGGACGGGCTCTGGAACGTGGTGACGCCAGTGGTTTTCTCCAGCACTTCATCCAGGGTGTCGAGGCGTTGGTCGTCCATGGCCTTGCGCGTCACCACGCTGACCGACTGCGGGATGTCCTTCAGACGGTGCGCGGACTTGCCGATGGTGACCGCGCTGGACGTGTAGCTACCGGAGTTCTCGGTGGTCGCATCGATTTGCCGACCGGTGATGCTCAACGGCTCCAGGTTCAAGGCCCCGGCCGGTGTGTTCAGCGGCGCAGGTTCCAGGCCATAGACGCCGTCCCCACGGCGTATGACTTGCAAACCGGTGCCGGCAAGCACCCGCAGGAATCCCTCTTCGATACCGTAGCGTCCTTCCAGGCCCGGGCTGGACAGGCCACGGGCCAGTTCAGGGGTGTACTGCAAGGTGATCCCGCCTTCGCTGGCGAACCGGGCCAGCACCTGAGCCAGGCTGCCGGAACCGATGCTGTAGGTTTGCGGCGCCTGAATCGGCGCCGCCCAGGCGTAGACCCCCAGCCCCTGCAAGGCGAGTGTCAGAGCGCTCAAGGCCAGCATCCGCCGATAGCGGGGCGCGCAGGGTTTATCGAGGGCTGGCACGGTCGGGCTGACCGGGGTGGAAGCGTGAATCATGGATAAGGTGTCCCTATGTATGTGGCAGTGTCATATCTAAGGACTGATGAACGGTGGGAAACGGGCCAAACATTTTCAACGGGCGGTGACGGTGACCCAATAGCGCGTCCGGTACTCGACATGCACCGGGAGCGTGGCGGGTAGCGCGGCGAGGATCTGGTCGGTCTTTTCAAGCTGGAATGCCCCGCTGATCGGCAGCCGCGCAACCTCTGGGGCGCACCGCAGCCAACCGTGGCGGTAACGCCCCAGCTCATTGAGGAACTCACTCAAGGGCATCTCTTCTGCGATCAACCGGCCACGGGTCCACAGGCTGTCCTGCTCGCGAGCCGCCGCTACCGCCCCCGACCCCTGACGACTGAAATCGACCTGCTGGCCCGCCTCGATGACCTGCTGCAGTCCATGGGCCGGTGTCACCCGCACCGCGCCTTCGAACACGGTCAATTGCGTACTGCCGTCACGCTGGCGGACCAGAAAGCGCGTACCCAGGGCCTCCATCAGGCCATCGTTGCTGGCAACGCGTAATGGTCGATGGCGAACACTGTGGGCATCGGCACCGCTGTCGACGAGGATCTCGCCGCGCAGCAGGCGGATCAGTCGTTGCTCCGGATCGAAGTTCACGTCCACGGCGCTGTTGGTGTTCAGGTTCAGAACGGTGCCGTCCGCCAGTTCCACCCGCCGGTGCTCGCCGACGGCGGTGGTGTGGGAAGCGGCTGGTACGACCTGTCGATAGCCCGCATAACCCAGCGGCGCGACGATGGCCAACACCAGCAGTTGTTTGAGCGTTTGCCGCCGCTCGCGGTTGAGCGTGCCCATCGCCAGGCGTTGTGGCAGCAGCCCCAATTGGGCTTGCACACGCTGCGCTTTCAGCCAGGCCCGTTCGTGCTCGGGGGCAGCGGCGCGCCAGCGGGCGCAGGCGTCGCGTTCTGCGGGGCTGACCTGTTCGTCGAGCATCAACATGTACCAACGGGCAGCTTGCCGGGCCACTTCCGGGCTGATGCGTGACCGGTTGGCGTGCATCAGAAATCGTCTTCGAAGAGGATGCAGGCTTCGACTGCGCTAGCCATGTGGCGCTTGACCGTGCGCTCGCCGATGCCCAGGCGCTGGGCGACCTGCACGTAGGTCAGACCCTCCAGTTGAACCAGCAGAAACACCGAACGCACGATCGGTTTGAGGGTATCGAGCAGGGCATCCAGTTGCTGCAGGGTTTCCTGCAGCGAAAAACGTTCTTCTTCGGAAAGGTCGAAGGCCTCGGGCAGTTGCGCGAGCAATTCCAGGTAGGCCCGTTCCAGCGATTGCCGACGAAAATGGTCATACACCAGACGCCGGCCCACAGTGGTCAGGTAGGCCCGGGGCCGTTGCAGGCTCAGGCTGGCGCCGGCCTTTTGTTGCGCCTGGAGAATCCGCAGGAAGGTGTCCTGTGCCAGATCGGCAGCCTGCGCCGAGCAGCCCAATCGACGGTACAACCACTGCTTGAGCCAGCCATTGTGCTCGGTATAGACCTGACTCAGATCATCGTTCATCACGGGTAAACCCTCCGGTGCGATGCGCGCACCATAAATGATAACGATTATCAGATCAATTCGAGGCGCAAGGCCTGACGCGGCACCTCAGCGGGCCCCGCGTCGGGCGTCAGTTACGGGTGCAGCGCCGAGTTCGCCATCAACGTGAACAGCCGCAGGTTCCTCGCCATCGGGTTCTCGATCGAGGCCGGGAAGGTCTGGAGCAGCATCGCGTTGTTGAAGCGGTCGAGGCTGGTGGTGGGGATGTACTTGCCCATTTCCGGATGGTCGTTGGTGCGGAATCGCAGCGGCTCGTGGGCGTCGGGCAGGGTGTAGGTCAAGCGCTTCGCCGTCCCGGCCTGGTCCATGACCAGCGTCCTGGTGGCCGCGTCATAGCTGGCGTTGCCCGCCTCGTGGGTCAGCAGGATCTTGTTGGTTTTCGGGTTGTACCACATCAGATGGACTTGCCCGCCGTGCAGGTAAACGAATTGCACGGCATCGGTCTCGCGGTCCACGACGCCACGGCTCAGGTACAGGCCGTCCACGGGCGTGAACAGCTCGATTTCCAGCAGGTCGGTGGCGGCGCCGGGTTCCTGGCCGAATTTTGCGTACAGGTCGCCCATGATGGCCTTGATCGGCACCCACAGAGAGGTTTCCAGTGTCTCGGCATCCAGTTTGACGATGCCGTCATGGGCGGTGGACAGGTCGATCGAATACGTGAGGGATTCCCGTGGCGGAATCGACGAGCAGTTCTCGCGGTGCTCGACGATGTAATCGTCCGCGCCTTCGTAACCACCCTGCGCCCACGCCTGGGCGAGGGCCTTGGCCGATGTTTCGTCCAGGCAGTTCATGATGCCTTCGACCTGTTCGATCGCGTCGATCGTGGTCACTTTGGCGGCTGCGGCGTTCATCGAGAGTGCTGCGAGCACGCTCAGCAGCATCAGTTTTTGCTTCATTGCAGGTGATTCCTGGAGGGTCGATCGCTAGGTATCGGCCACGGCTCAGCGGCCTTTAACCGGCGCCGGCAACCGCCGAATCATCCCGCCGCCAGATCGCCATACCAGTACGCCGCAGTAACACCGCCATCCATGAGGAAATCGCTGCCGGTGATGAACGTCCCTTCAGGCCCCATCAACAGCGCCGCTACAGCCGCCACTTCATCCGCTGTGCCGCCGCGCCCGGCGGCGCTGAGGGCGATCATGCGCCGGTAGCCTTCGCCGCGCGGGCCGTTCAGTTCGTCCCGGGCCAGCGGGGTGAAGATGATACCGGGGCTGATAGTGTTGACCCGTGCCCCGCGCTTGCCCCAGCGCACGGCTTCGGCCATCACCCGCAGCGAGTTGCCGCGTTTGGAGAGCTGATAGGCGTGCAACGGGTCGGTCACCGTGTCGGCCTGCAGCATCGGCAGTGCCAGTAGTTCCTCGACCGGTGTGGTCGCCAGCGCGGTGTTCTGTTCGGGCGTCAGGGCGGGCAGGCGATGGCCGGATTGCGAGGCGATCACGATTCCCGCGCCGCCCTCGGCGATCACATCGCCGAACAGTTCCAGCACCAGCGCGGTGCCGTACAGGTCGACGCGCAGGATGGTTGCCACCGGTGCTTGCGACGGTGAAACGCCGGCGGCGTGAATCACGCCGGTGATCTCACCGAGGGCGCTCGCCAGTTGAACCAGGGCTTGCACCGACTCCCGCGAGGCTACATCGACCACGGCGGTGGTCACCTCGAATCCGCCATCGAGCAACACCCTGGCCGCGGCGTCGGCGTTTTCCTGGCGCAGGTCGGCCAGCACGACGTGCCTGCCGGCGCTCACGCGGCGGGCAATTGCCAGACCGATCGAGCCGGCGCCGATAACGACTGTGACGGTGTTGGGCTTTTTCATGGACACCTCACTGCTCCGGGCGTTGGCCGTAATGGTCATCGCTGACCTGTTCCATCCACTCGACCACCTTGCCGTCGAGCACTTCGGCAATGGCGATATGGGTCATGGCGGTGGTCTCGGTTGCGCCGTGCCAGTGCTTGACGTTCGGCGGGATCCACACGGTGTCGCCGGGCCTGATGGCGCGTACGGGTTGGCCCAGTTGCTGGACCAGACCGGTGCCTGCGGTCACGATCAAGGTCTGGCCCAACGGATGGGTGTGCCAGGCGGTGCGGGCGCCGGGTTCGAAGGTCACGGTGGCGCCGCTGACCCGGGCGTTGTTTGTGCCCTTGAACGGCGCATCGACGCGAACGGTGCCGGTGAAGTAATCGGCGGGCCCCTTGGCCGACGGCTGCGAGCCGCTGGGTGTGACGGTGAGCACGGGTTTTTCCTCGGCGGTGACGTCGAGGGCGAGCAATGACAGCGATAACGCCATGGCGGCGAGGCGTTTCATGACGATCCCCCTGGGCATCTGGATTGATGGGTGCGGTGTGCACTTCGTCAATCTATCAGCGGGGGATTGGCGTGATTAGCCGGAGGAATCAGATAGGAGTGATGAGGGTTGTTCATGAGTGGGGTGGGGCTCTTCAAACTGAGCGCCCGATCTCACACCCCAAAAAATCCAAAATCCCCAGGCTCAAAACGATCACTGGTATCCATCGTTACACCGCGCAGCGCCGCCGTCTCCTGATGCATCGGGTACAACGGCTCGGCGAAATAGTTGATCAGCAGCGAACGGCGATTGGCACCGCTTACGTTCAGGCTGCCGGCATGCACCAGGTCGACATCGAACACCAGGATGTCCCCCGCGCTGCCTGAAAGTTGCACGGCGTCAGATTCGTCAGCGAAGTCGAAGGGTGCTTCTTCCGGCGCCGGGCGATGGCTGCCGGGGACGATACGGGTCGCGCCGTTGGCGGGGCCGTAGTCGTCGAGATAGACCATCGCCCCCACGGTGTCGCCCGGGCGCTGGGCCGAGAGGTCGCGGTGCAGCTTCTGCTGACCACCCCCGGCGAGCGGGGCGCGGCCTTCGACCTGGGCGAGGAAGAACCGCTCGCCGATCAACTCGCCCACCACCGCCAGCAACGCCGGCAGGCGGCACACCGCCTGAACCCGCGCGTCAGCGTCCAGTTGCGAATGGTGCCAGTCCGCGCCGCGTGGCACGGGCCACTGGTCCGAGGGTTTCACCCCGGCATCGAACACGGCACGCAGGGGCTCCAGCCAGTCGGCCGGGACCGCCTGGCGCAGCAGCAGATAACCCTGGCGATGAAGGTGCTCGCGGTCAGTCATGGTATTTCGATTCCCTTTTCGGCAACGCGTCCCTGGCGAACGGCGGCAGCCAGACTAAAGCATCGGACAGGCGTCAGCCATTGATCGAACGCAGTGTTGCGGCCTCCCGGCGGCAGGCGGCGGGCCGGTGCGCTTGAAAAGTCGCTTCAGGCCGGAGGCGAGTAGGGCAGCAGGCGCTCGGTTTCCTTTTTCACCACGGCGTAGCACTCGCAACTGAGCTGTTCCAGGCGGGCCCGGTCGAGCACGGTGATATTGCCCCGGCTGTACTCGATGACGCCCAGCCGTTGCAGCTTGCCGGCCGCGTCGGTCACGCCCTCGCGGCGGACGCCGAGCATGTTGGCGATCAGTTCCTGGGTCATGCACAACTGATTGCCCGGCAGGCGGTCCAGCGACAGCAACAGCCAGCGGCACAGTTGCTGGTCGATCGAGTGGTGGCGGTTGCACACCGCGGTCTGCGCCATCTGGGTGATCAGCGCCTGGGTGTAGCGCAGCATCAGCATCAGCAGTTCGCCATGGCGGTTGAATTCATCCTTGAGCCGCTGCCCCGGCAGGCGATAGGCGTGCCCGGCGCTTTGCACGATGGCGCGGCTGGGGGTGCTTTCGCCGCCCATGAACAGGGCAATGCCGACCAGCCCTTCATTGCCCACCACCGAGATTTCCGCCGAGGCGCCGTTCTCCATGACATACAGCAGCGACACGATCGAGTCGGTGGGGAAGTAGACATGCCGCAGGGTGTCGCCGGACTCGTAGATCGCCTTGCCCAGCGGCAGTTTGACGTGCTCCAGGTGCGGCTGCAGGCGCTCGAACGTCGGATCGGACAGCGCGGCCAGCAGGTGATTGTGCCGGGGTTCAGGTACGGGGCGCATGTTCGGTACCTTTGGGCAGCGGATCGAGTCAACAAGCCTAGCTCATCGTGGCTTGCTCAAGGCACCGGCGCCGGGCACGGCTGGCAGCGGGCGATCACCTGATGCGCGACGCCGTCGTCGACCAGGCGCAGGGTCGGCCCGGCAACGGCCTGGCCGTCCAGGCTGAGGCTCAGTTCGGCATCAAGGCTGTTACGGACTTCGATCCGGTACGGCGTGTCGCCAAAGCGGTAATGCAGCGTGTAGCCGGGCCAGTCAGCGGGCAGCAGCGGGCGGATGCGCAGGGTGTCGCCGCAACGGTGCAGGCCCAGCAGGCTTTCCACGATCAGGCGGTACATCCAGCCCGCCGAGCCGCTGTACCAGCTCCAGCCACCGCGTCCGGCATGGGGCGTGACCGCGTAGACATCGGCGGCCATCACATAGGGCTCGACTTTGTAGGTATCGATCAGGGCCGCGCAGCCCTGGCGTACCGGGTTGATCAGGCGCATCAGTTCCCAGGCCTTGTCGCTGTCGCGCAATCGGGCGTAGGCCATGCTCGCCCAGATTGCCGCGTGGGTGTACTGCCCGCCGTTCTCGCGCACGCCGGGGACGTAGCCTTTGATGTAGCCGGGGTCCAGGTTGCCCTGGTCGAACGGCGGATCGAGCAGTTGCACGATGCCGATGTCGCGGCGCACCAGATGGCGGTCCAGCGCCGCCATGGCCGTACGGGCGCGCTCGGCCGGGGCGACGCCGGAGAGCACCGCCCAGCTCTGCGCCAGTGAATCGATCCGGCATTCCTGATTGCCCGCCGACCCGAGCACCTGGCCGTCGTCGAACCAGGCGCGGCGGTACCACTGGCCGTCCCAGGCGTGTTTTTCCAGATTCTCCGCCAGCGCCGTGGCCTGCCGCGCGCAATCCAGGGCGAATTCGCTGTCGCCCTGACGCTGGGCAAGACGCCCGAACGCCCGCAGCACTTCATGGCCGAAGAAGCCCAGCCAGACACTTTCGCCCAGCCCCTGCTCGCCGACGCGGTTCATGCCGTCGTTCCAGTCGCCGCTGCCCATCAGCGGCAGCCCATGGACGCCGCATTGCAAGGCGTGGCCGAGGGCGCGCCGGCAATGCTGGTACAGGCTCTCCACCAGCGGCGAACGGGCGGGCAGGTCGTAATAGGATTCTTCACCGGCGTGCAGCGCCCGGCCTTCGATATAGCCGACCGGCTCGTCCAGCACGCTGCTGTCACCGCTGATCTGCACATAACGGCAGGTCGCCAGCGGCAGCCACAGCAAGTCGTCCGAGCAGCGGGTGCGCACGCCGCGTTGCAGCGGCGGATGCCACCAGTGCTGCACATCGCCTTCGGCGTACTGGTGCGCGGCGCAGGTCAGCAGGTGCTGGCGCGCCGCGGCCGGGGCGGCGTGGACCATCGCCATGCTGTCCTGCAACTGGTCGCGAAAACCGATGGCGCCACCGGACTGGTAAAAACCGCTGCGGGCCCAGAAGCGGCACGCGATCACCTGGTACATCAACCAGCCGTTGACCAGCACATCCAGCGCCGGCTCGGGGGTTTCGACCCGCACCGTCTCCAGGGTGCGCCGCCAATACGCCTGCACCTTGTCGAACTCGTCCATGGCCACGCGCAGGCCGCGGAACTGCGCCACGCAGCGACTGGCGGCCCTGGCGTCGCGTTCCGCGCCGAGGCGGAACACCACTTCGCGGCTTTCGCCCGCTTCAAGCAACAGGCTGACCTGCAACGCCGCGCACGGGTCGAGGCCGCCGCCGGTGCGCCCCGACAAGCGTGCCTGGCGCAGCCCCGCGGGTGACTGGCAGTCGCCGTTGCGGCCGAGGAATTCGCTGCGGTCGCAGGTGATGCCGTGGAACGGCAGGTCGCAATCGAGAAAGGCGACATGCCCGGAAAACTCGATGGCGTGGGCGTTGCGGGCAAACAGCGCGCCGCTGACCGGGTCGGTTTCGCTGACCACATGCAGCGCCGACTTGCTGCGCAGATCCCCCAGCACCCACTCGACGAAACAGGTCACCGTCAGCCGCCGTGTCCGGCGCGAATCATTGTGCAGTTTGAGCCGGCTGAACTTGACCGGCGCCTCCAGCGCGACATGCACCCACAGCTCGCTGCGCAGGCCGTCCTCGGCGTATTCGAAGACGCTGTAGCCGAAACCGTGACGCGTGCGATAACGGCCAGGGCCGGGGCACGGCAGCGGGGTTGGCGACCAGCAGTGGCCGCTGTCCTCGTCACGCAGGTAGATGGCCTCGCCGCCGGGGTCGCTGACCGGGTCGTTGTGCCAGGGCGTGAGCCGGTATTCGTGGGCGTTTTCATGCCAGGTGTAGGCGCTGCCCGCTTCCGATAGCACGCTGCCGAAAGTGGGGTTGGCGAGGACGTTGACCCACGGCGCCGGCGTCGGCCGGCCCGGCACCAGAGGGATGATGTATTCGCGCCCGTCGGCACTGAAGCCGCCATAGGGGTTTTCCAGCAGCAGCGCCGGCCCGATCGCCAGCGCATGGGCGGCAGGTGCGGGCTTGGCGTACGCCGGATTCGGCTGGAACGCCGCTGGCGCCGGTGCGGAGCGGCGGCGATGCAGTTGCTCGGCCAGGCTGCCCAGGTTGTCGTTGAGGACAAGACGCGCCACCGCCAGGGTCAAGGTGCGGTCCTCTTCGCCCAGTTGCTGGGCCGGGCGCACGAAGATGCCGCCCGGACGATCGAGCAGCGCCGCCTCGCTGCCGGAGGTGACCACGCCCATGATCAGCTCCTGCAGTTGCTGGCGGTAGCCGGCTTGGTCTTCGTTCCATATCACCAGGTCCAGGCTCAAGCCCTTCTGCCGCCAATAGGCATGGGCCAGCACCAGTTGCTTGACCAACTGGATATTCGCCGGGTCGGCGATCTGCACCAGCACGATCGGCAGATCCCCCGACAGCCCCTGGCCCCACAACGCCGACTGGCTGCGCCGGTTGCTGGCGATCAGGGCGCTGCTGGCGCGGTGGCTGGCGTTGGGGTAGATCACCGACGCCGCCATCTGCTCGAACAACCGAGCATCGGCCAGCGAGCCGTTGAGCTGGCGCAGCAGCACCTGGCTGTGTGGCCAGGCGAGGTCGAAGACACGGTCGGCGAGGTGGCGGTCGCGGTACTGGGTGATCTGTTGCAGGCAGGCGTCGCGGCTGCTGGCAACGCCGGTGACCAGATCAAGGGTCGCCGTCTGGCCGGGCGCCAGGGTGATGCGGCAGCGGATCGCGACAATCGGGTCGAGCACCGCGCCGGCGCTGTCGGACAGCGCTTCGACCTCGGCGTCCAGTGCCGCCGGGGCCGACAGGTTGCGGCCACGGCCGATGAAGCGGGCGCGGTCGGTTTCATAGGAGATGGCATCGATATCGACGCCGTGCACCGCCAGCACATGGCACATCCACGGCACCGCTTCCTGTTGCGAACGCGGCCGCCGGTTGCAGACGATGGCTTGCAGCGGACGGATCAGTTCGGTCTGCACGAACAGCTTGCTGAAGGCCGGGTGCAGCGCGTCGCTGATGGCCGGCGCCAGCACCACTTCGGCGTAGCTGGTCAGCTCCAGGGTGCGCGGTGCCTCGGCGTGGTTGGTCAGGTGCAGGCGGCGCAGTTCGATATTGTCCTCGGGGGACACGGCGATTTCGGTGTGGCAGTCGAAGTCGTGCGCGCGCACGCGGAACTCGGCGCGGCCGTCGCTGAAGATCGCCTCCTGGTGTGCGCTGGTGTGCCGCGTTGGCTGGTAGGTGGTGGACCAGTACGCGCCGCTGTCGACGTCGCGCAGGTAGCAGAAGCTGCCCAGGCTGTCGCAAGTGGCGTCTTCGCGCCAGCGGGTGACGGCCAGCTCGTTGCAGCGGCTGTATCCGCTGCCGGTGTTGCTGAGCATGACGTGGTAACGGCCGTTGGACAGCAACTGCACCGCCGGATGACGCCGGTTCGGTTCGCTGAACACCCGCAGGCGGGTTTCGGCGCTGCGGCCGGTGGCATCCAGGCTCGGTGCCTGAACGCTGTGCAGGTACTGCGCCGCGGTTTTCGGCACGCGTTCCTGCAACAGCAGCATGCTGGCCTGGAACTGCGGGTCGGAGGCGAAGCGCCGCTGCATCGGCTGGTCCAGCAACAGCGAGGTCAGGGCGAGGAAACTCATGCCCTGGTGGTGGGCCATGAATGAACGGATCACCACTGCGTCCTGCCCGGGCGGCAGGCGTGTCTCGGTGAAGTCCACGGCCTCGTACAGCCCGAAGCGTCCGCCCAGCCCCTGCGCGTGCAGCCGCCGCAGGTTGCGGCAGGCCGCCGCCGGCGCGACCATCAACGCCAGCGCGCTGGCGTAGGGCGCCACCACACGCTCTTCGCCGAGGCCGCGCTTGAGGCCCAGCCCCGGTACGCCAAAGGCGCGGTATTGGTAGTTGAAATGGATGTCCAGCGCGTTGTACGCCGACTCCGACACTCCCCAGGGCAGGCCCGACAGGTTGCCGTGGTCGATCTGCCGGGCGACGGCGGCGTGGCAGGTCTGATCGAGCAGAGTGCCTTCGTAGCTGGGCATCACCAGCAGCGGCATCAGGTATTCGAACATCGAACCGGACCAGGACAGCAGCACCGGCACTCCGGCATTGCTGGTGAGCAGCCGGCCGAGGGCGAACCAGCAGGCTTGCGGCACCTGGCCCTGGGCGATGACCACGAAATGGGTCAGGCGCATTTCCGAGGCGAGCAGGTCGTAGAACGCGGTATCGAGGCGGTGCTCATCGGCGTTGTAGCCGATGGCGAAGAGGTCACGCTGGCTGTCGTAGAGAAAACTGAAATCCATCTCGGCAAGGGCGGTGATACGCCCGGCCAGGTGCTCGGCCTGGGCGATGCGCTGGCGGGCGATGGCTTGCGCCCGGGCCACCGCCGGCTGCTCGGCGTGCGGCCATTGTTCAGCCGGCAACTGGGCCAGTTGGCGCCAGCTCAGTGACGGCGCGAGCGGCGCGGCGGTGCCGGGCGGCGGTTGCAGGCGGGTCAGTTCGGCGGACAGGTCCAATGCCTGCCGATGCAGGGCCCGCAACCAGAATCCCGCGTCGCTGGTTTCGTCCGGGTCCTGCTCGATCAGCGTTTGCAGGCGCTCGCTCACCATCGGCAACAGGGTCGTCGCCGAGGCGTCCGCGCGCTCATGAGCGGCCTGGATTTGATCGCGCAGGGCCTGGATTTCCTCCGTGCCACGCCCGGCGGCGGCGAAGGCTTCGATCAGGCTGTCGAAGCCGTCCAGCAGCCCCGCGGTCACGCGCTGGTCGTGCACGGGCGCATCGGCCAGCGCCAGCAGGCCGGGCCGCAAGGTCAGCAGCAGCCCGGCGAGGTTGCCGCTGTCCACCGCCGAGACATACAGCGGCGACAGCGGCAGCAGGGTCTGGGTGTCGTACCAGTTGTAGAAATGCCCTTTGTAGCGTTCAAGGCGGTCGAGGCTGTCGAACATCTGGCCCAGGCGCTCGAACAGGCGCTCCGCGCTGAGGTAGCCGAAATCATGGGCCGCGAGGTGCGAGAGCAGGGCCATGCCGATGTTGGTCGGCGAGGTGCGGTGGGCGATGCTGGCGAAGGGCTGCTCCTGGATATTGTCCGGTGGCAGCCAGTTGTCCGCGGGGCCGACATGTTGGTCGAAGAACGCCCAGTTGGCGCGGGCGAGGCGGTGCAGGAAGCGCAGGTCTTCGGCTTGCGGCGCGAACGCGGCGCGGCTGTGGGGGCGGCTCAGCCACCAGGCCAGTGCCGGGCCGAGCAACCAAGCCAGCAGCAGCGGCGAGGCGAGCAGCAGGGTGGCGGGCTGCGGCCACAAGGCAAGCGCCAGCAGCAGCGCAATCGCCGGGGCCACCCACATGGCCTGGTACAGCGCCCGCAAGGTATTGACCCCGCTGCGCTCTTCTTCCCGCGAAGGGTTCCATTGCAACAGCCGGCGCTTGCTGATGAACAGCCGCCACAGGGTGCGGGTGATGGCGTCGAGGCTGTTGCAGGCTTCGAAGGGCAACCAGGCCAAGGCCAGGCCAGCGCGGGCGAAGCCGCTGCCCGAGGTGCGCAGGGCCGCCAGCAGGTGCTGGCCGAGCGGCACATCGGTGGTTTTGTGGCGCAGGTCCAGCAGGCTGTCGAGCAGCGGCCGGGTCAGCGCCAGCCCGAGCACCGCGAGGGTCCAGGTCAGCGGCGCCGCGGCGGCCAGCCAACCCCACGCCAGCACGGTCAGCAGGGCGGCCGGTTCCAGGCTGCGGCGCAGGTTATCGACGATCTTCCAGCGCGACAGCGCGCTGAGCCGGCAGTGCGCCGGGTCGTCGCTGCCGGTGTGCATCCACGGCAGCAGCCAGGGCAGCAACTGCCAGTCGCCGCGTATCCAGCGGTGCCGCCGCTTGATGTCGGCGCTGTAGCGCGGCGGATAGGTCTCGAACAACTGCACATCGCTGAGCAGGCCGGCGTGGGCATAGCAGCCTTCGATCAGGTCATGGCTGAGCACGCGGTTGTCGGCGAAGCAGCCGTCCAGCGCCCGCTCGAAGGCGTCCAGGTCATAGATGCCTTTACCGATGAACGAGCCGCTGAGGAACAGGTCCTGATAGACGTCCGACACCGCCTGGGTATACGGATCGACCCCGGCGTCGCTGCCGAACAGCCGGGTATAGGCCGAGCGCGAGGCGCTGGGCAGGCTGATGCCGACGCGAGGCTGGAGAATCGCGTAGCCGGATTGCAGGCGCCCGCTGGCTTCATCGAAGCGCGGGCGGTTCAGCGGGTGTTGCAGGGTGCCGACGAACTGCCGGGCGGCATCGCGGGGCAACTGGGTGTCGGTGTCCAGGGTGATGACATAGCGGACGTCGCGCAGGCGCTCCACGTCGCCGACGATGGCGATGAACCGTTCGCGTCCGTGGCCGCGCAGCAGGGCATTGAGGTCGGCGAGCTTGCCGCGTTTGCGCTCGTGGCCCATCCAGCGCTGCTCGGCGACGTTCCACTGCCGTGGGCGATGCAGCAGGAAGAAGCGTTCGCTGTCGGTGCCGGGGTGCTTGCGGTTCAGGGCCTGGATGCCGGCGCTGGCCAGGTCGAGCAGCTCGCCGTCCTCGGCCAGGGTCTGCTGGCGGGCGTCCATGAAGTCGCTGAGCAGGGCGAAGTGCAGGTGTTCATCGCGGTTGGCGAGAAAGCGCACCTCCAGGCCTTCGAGCAGTTCCTCGACATCGCCGGCCGTGGCCAGCAGGGTCGGCACCACCACCAGCGTGCGGGCCTCGGCGGGGATGCCGTGGGTGTAATCCAGGCGCGGCAGGAACGACGGTTTCACCGTCAGGGTCACCAGCCAGTTGATCAGGTCGAGGGCGAGGCGGCTGGTGGTCAGCAGGACCGGAATGGCCATCGCGACAACGACCGCCACCGGCCAGCCATCGACCTGAATGGCGCGTAGGAAATACCACCCCAGCAGGCACGAGAGCAGCGCGGCGGGGACCAGATAGAACGCCAACGGCGCCCGGTGCAGCAGACGCTGCCAGCGTTCGCCGATGGGCACCCGGGCGTGAGTTCGCTGCTCCAGCAGCGGCCGGCCCGCGCCTGTCAGGTAATAGCCGACATGCGCGGAGGGCTCATCCGGCGCGGCCTGCGTCGATTGCGCAAGCTCGACCGCCAGCCGCGCCACGGTCGATTCGCTGGCGAGGCAGTGGCGGGCCAGCCGTTCGACGGCATGGCGGTAGTGATCGCGGCTGGCGAAGTCCATGGCGTGATAGACCGCCGCCGGGTCCTCGCCGAGGATCCGTTCGACCTGGCTCAGGTGCTCGACGAAATCCCGCCAGTCCGTGCTCGACAGCAGGCGCAGGCTGCCGATGCTGTTGCTGATCGACACCTGGTCGATGGCCTGCTGCTGGGCATCGAGCTGCACCAGGCGTTCGATGCTCAGCGCCGATTCGCCGAGCATCTGTTCGATCCAGGCCAGCGGCTGGGTCAGCGTGGCGCTCTGGCCGTGCAGTCGCCGCGCCAGTTCGGCGACGAAGGCGGCGGTCATCGGCGGCGCCGAACGGGCCATGTCCGCCACCACCAGCACCACGCTCTTGGCATCGCGCTCGGCAATCTCGCCGAGGCGATCGGCCCAGAGGTTGGCCAGGTCGCGGTCGGCCCAGTTGGCCATGACCCGCGCCGCGACCCGGCGCAGGTTCTCGATCAGCGCCAGGCGCAGCATGATCGGGATCGCCCACAGCTCGCCGAGGGTCAGCGTGTGCACCTGCTGATAGGCCTCGACGAAGCGGCTCAGGCTGTGCGCGTCGACCCGGCCGTCACCGTGGGAGATGGTCTCCAGGGCGATGTCGTAGACCCGCGGCAGCCCCGCCGAAGGGCCGTTGTCCAGGCGCGGCAGTTGCAGGCTGTAGCCGCTGGGCAGGTGGCGCGTGGCGATGCGGATATGCGCTTCGACCAGATAGAAGTTGTCGAGCAGCCACTGCACCGCCGGCATGGTCGGCCGCGAGCCGGGCAGAACGCCGGCGAGGGCGGCGCAACTGCTGGAAAGGGTCTGTTCGTTGTCGGCCAGGCGGTCGAGCAGCGCATCGTCGGCGGGCAGTTGGCTCAGGCGGTGCTGGCGGGCGAGCCAGCTTCCGTGCTCGGCCATCTGTTCGGTGCTGTACAGCTCGGAACGCAGCAGGTTTTCGTAGGTGAACGAGCGGGGCGGCGAACGCCAGCGTCGGGCGAGCCCGGGCAAGCGTCGAAAAAAGGCGAGTGCGCGAAGCCAGGGGTTGTCCATGGTGTCCTTGCCGGTCGGATCGGTCAGACATCCAGTCTGCGGCGTCGGCAACCGGCGGGTCTGTTCGGTAGCGAACAGACCCCCCGCGCCGCTGCGCCCACCCTGCAAGCACACACGCTATCGCTGCGCCGCGAATCGCAGAGACCCCCATGCTGTCCGAGAGGGAGGCTGAACCTTGAACCTCGTCGCGCCACCGTCCTATCGACCCCCACGTCACCAGCCCCCGCCGGGCCGGGTGTTTTTCATCAAGACCGTGGTTGAACACCGCGCCGTGTTCGCCGAACGAATGCTGGGCGTCGTCAGCCATGATTTGCGCACGCCGCTCCTGGCCATCAGCATGGCGGCCGAGCTGTTGGGCCGGCGGCAACAGTCTGCCGAGAGCCAGGAATTGCTCGAACACATTACCCATTGCGCGGCGCGTGCCCAGCGCCTGGTCGAAGACCTTCTGGACTTCACCGTGATCCGCTCGGGGCGGGGCCTGTCCATCCAGCACGCGGTGCTGGACCTGCGCGAAGCCGTGGCCGGCTGCCTGGAAGAACTGAGGCTGACCTTTCCCCAGCGGCTACTGGCCTATGAACACCTCGGTGAAGGTTGCGCGGTGTTCGACAAGGACCGGCTCTATCAACTCATCGGCAACCTGGTCGGCAATGCTTTCGCCTATGGCGACCGTCATGGCGTGGTCACGGTGACCTCGCGCCTCGATGAAACCCAGGCGACGGTCAGCGTGCACAACCTGGGCGCGCCGATTCCCGCCAGCCAGCTCAAGCAACTGTTCGACCCCATGGTGCGTGGCCGCCAGCAACATCCGGCCATGCGCAATGCCGGGCTCGGGCTGTACATCGTCAGGCAGATCGCGCGGGCCCATGGTGGCGAGGTGAAGGTCATTTCAACGGAGCGTGAAGGCACGACCTTTACTGTGACGTTTCCGCGCAGGGCGGCAACTTTCCCGCACAGCGTGCCGGGTAACTTGAATAAACTCGCCGATGGTCCGATATAAGATTCTATTTATATTCCACGGCGCATACTTCGTTCAGCCCGGATACTTCCGGGCACTTGAGAGGTGATTATGTTCAGCGATGAAAAAGGCCGGGAAGAGGGCAGTTCCGATGTTGAACCCACGGAAGGCCAGGAATGGCTGCCGGCCGAGGAGGCTGATGAGGGCGAAGACGCTGAAAGCACCGAGCCTGCTGGCGCCGAGGACCGTGATGACTATATAGACGTAGAACCGCAACAACCCGAGAAAGAGCGCCCGGATATATCCCGGGCGTCGAATGCCGAGCGTTATAGTCGCCAGCGTTAATTGCAGGATAAGTTGGATAGTGCCAGTCAGTTAAATCAATTGGGGTTCTTCGCGAGCAAGCTCGCTCCTACAAAATCGACGAACGCGTTTGCTCGCGAAGAACCCTGACTGGCATTGGATTGTCCGGACATGGGTGACAGGCCGCCCGCTGAACATTAGGCTCGACGGCCCATCTCGCACGGAAGCCACCACCCCCCATGGACCAGCCACCTGCCGCAACACCCGCCCGGCCACGGCCGTTACCCCGCACGCCCGCGGCCCTTCGTTCCGGTTGGCGGCGCTGGATGCCGGGGCTGGAGATGCTGCGCAATTACCCGCTGGCCTGGCTGCCGAAGGACCTGCTCGCCGGGCTCGTGCTGACCGCCATGCTGGTGCCGGTCGGCATCGCCTACGCCCAGGCCTCGGGAGTTCCGGGGATCTACGGCCTGTACGCGACCATCATCCCGCTACTGGTCTACGCGCTGTTCGGGCCCAGCCGCTTTCTTGTGCTCGGCCCTGATTCGGCGCTGGTGGCGATCATCCTGGCGGTGGTCTTGCCGCTGTCCGCGGGTGATCCCGCGCGCGCCATCACCCTGGCCAGCGCCATGGCGCTGGTGTCCGGCCTGGTCTGCGCCGCCGCCGGCTTGCTGCGGCTGGGCTTTATCACCGAACTGCTGTCCAAGCCGATCCGCTACGGCTACATGAACGGCATCGCCTTCACCGTGCTGATCAGCCAGACCCCGAAACTCTTCGGCATCTCCCTCGACAGCGCCGGGCCGTTGCACGACATTCCCGGCCTGTTCCAGGCGCTGTTCGCCGGCAAGGCCAACTGGCACGCCTTCGCCATCGGTGGCGGCAGCCTGGTGATCATCCTGCTGCTCAAGCGTTTCGAGCGGGTGCCGGGCATCCTCATTGCTGTGGTGCTCGCCACCCTGGCGGCGTGGGGGTTCGCGCTGGAAGCCGAGGGCGTGCAAGTGGTTGGGTCGCTGCCACAGGGCTTGCCAGGTTTTTCCATTCCGCTGATCGGGTTGAACGAACTGACCACTGTATTGATTGGTGGCTTCGCCGTGGCGCTGGTGTCATTCGCCGACACCAGCGTGCTGTCGCGCACCTACGCCGCCCGGACCCGTTCGCCGGCCGACCCCAACCAGGAAATGATCGGCCTGGGCATGGCCAACCTCGCCACCAGCCTGTTCCAGGGCATTCCCGTCAGCAGCAGTTCATCGCGGACTCCGGTGGCCGAAGCCGCTGGCGCGCGCAGCCAACTCACCGGCGTGTTCGGCGCTCTTGGCGTGGGCCTGTTGTTGCTGTTTGCGCCCGACCTGCTGCGCCATCTGCCCGTCAGCGCCCTGGCTGCGGTAGTTATCGCCGCCGCCATTGGCCTGTTCGAATTCCGCGACCTGCGGCGCATCTACCGTATCCAGCAATGGGAGTTCTGGCTGTCGATCGTCTGCTTTGTCGGCGTGGTGGTGCTGGGGGCCGTGCCGGGGATCGGCCTGGCGGTGGTGATCGCCGTGATCGAGTTTCTCTGGGACGGCTGGCGCCCGCATTACGCCGTGCTCGGGCGGGTCGCCGGGATTCGCGGCTACCACGACATCAGCCGCTATCCCGATGCTCGCCTGGTACCGGGCCTGGTGCTGTTCCGCTGGGATGCGCCGCTGTTCTTCGCCAATGCCGAGCAGTTCCAGAGTTGCGTGCTGCAGGCCATCGAACAGTCACCGACACAGGTCCGCCGGATCGTCATCGCCGCGGAGCCGGTTACCAGCGTGGACGTCACCTCGGCGGACATGTTGATCGAGCTTGAGCAGTACTTGCGTTCTGCGGGCATTGAGCTGCGTTTTGCCGAAATGAAGGATCCGGTGAAGGACAAGCTGCGGCGCCTGGAAGTGCTGGCGCACATCGGCAGCGATGTGTTCCAGCCAACGGTGGGTGCGGCTGTGGATGTTTATCTGGAGGAGCATGGGGTGGACTGGACGCCCTAGGCTCTGTATGAAAAGCCTAGTTTTACGAAAAGTGAGTGTGCAGCGGTATCGGGTACAACTCGTGACAGATAATTATGACCGTATTAATCGTACTGATTTATCGGGATGAATAATTAGTCTGGATGCGTCTGGAACATTTTTGGGGAGAAAGTGGGCCACTCGGAAAAGCATTTATACTCAAAACCTTATTGAACGATGGCTTTATGTAATCATCCGAGGGGTGTCTGAATATTGATGATAAAAACCGAGCTGCTGGAATACCTGGACAACACGATTTCCAGCATGGTCGAGGCCGATATCGATGACGCCATCGTTCTTCACCTGGAGCTGATCATTGAGAACTATCGGAGAAAACCCTTCTTTTACAAAGCGCTGTTGAAGTATGACCGGCTGATGGTTGTGTTATCGCTGTGTAGTTTTTATTACAGCGATAACCTGGTGCCGTTATCCAAAGTCAAGCAGTTTTGCGAGGCGAGGGGGTATTTGTCACGCAACAGCCTTGATTCTTATTTTTCGTTCTTCTTTATCTCCGGTTATATGAACGTGCAGGCTCACCCGGAGGATGCCCGTCAACGCACTTACGCACCGACTGAAATGGCCTCGTTCGAGGCAGCTCGACTGATCAAGAGTTACCTGCACCCTGCCATGTCGTTGGCGCCGGGCGCTGTTGAGCTTTTCAAAAAAACAGACGATGAAATCATCCGCTGCTTCTTCCGCGGCCTGCGCAGGTTGCTGGACGCCAACATCCTGCTCGACGCCCTGCAGCCTGAGGCGAAATGGATCATCAACAAGGATGGCGGCCATCTGCCGATGTTGGCGCTGTATGTCGATGCCTTGAAGTCTCGCTCGACGAGCAAGGGCTACAAGTCGTCGACCTATGCGCAATTGTCGTCCCGGTTGTGCGTTTCCAGCACTCATGTCATGCGCCTGGTCAGGGAAGGCGAGAGCAAGGGCTACTTCAAGACCTATGGCAACCTGGTGGAGCTGTGCCCGGGTTTCACCACGTTGGTCAGGCAAACCATGGCAATCAATTTTGCCGTTGCGAGGATCAGCATGGAGCTGGGTGAAGATGCCACGCAATCCTGATCTTCCTGCGCTTGCTGCGGACTGCCATACCAACCATGACCAGCGTATCCGCCTGTTGCTGCGCACCGGCGTGGTGGCCGCCGAGTTGCTGGCAATCGGCAGTTGGCTAGCGATCCACCTGATCTTGAACGAGCGTTTGGGCAGCGCTGCGCCCTGGGGTACGTTGTCTGGGATGGTGGCCTTGTTTCTGCTCCATACCTTCACCGAATCCGATCGGGTCTGGCGGTATACGGGGCTGATGTTCCTGCTGGTTTTCGTGCTTGGTTACATGCGGCTCTTCGAGGAGTACCCGCTACTGCACGCCCAATATGCCTTGCCGTTCGCCGTGCTGACGGTGGTCGGTGCCTCCTTGCTGATCCGCGGGCCGCTGGACTATCTGGTGAGCGGCGTCCTGACCTGGGTGCTGATCTGGCCGGCAACGGGATTTGAAGGGCAGGGGACCGGTCTGTGGTACCTGGAGCTGTTCGTGGTGTTCTCGCTGTGCCTGGGTTGGGTCAACAACCGCAGTTACATCAAGGCCCTGCAAACCAGCCTGGATATCGAACGGCACTATCGCCGGCTCGCCGAGACCGATCACCTGACATCACTGCTCAACCGGCGTGCATTGATGGAGCGCTTCGAAGCGTTTGTCGCCTCCCGTCCTGGCGGTTTCTTTTTGATGATCGACATGGATGATTTCAAACGGATCAATGATCGTTACGGGCATGGTGTCGGGGATCAGGTGCTGTGTGCGCTGGCTGATTGCCTGCGCGCCGTCCCCGGCAGCTACTGCAGCGGCCGGCTCGGCGGTGAGGAGTTCGGGGTGGTCATCGATGCCGTCGACCCGGACCAGGCGCTGGCGTATGCCGAGCGCCTGCTCGAAGCGGTTCGCGGCTGTCACGCTGCACCGGCCATGTTCACCTTCAGCGCCGGGCTGGTGCCTTTTTTCAGGGATGAAGATCCGTCGGGCATCCTCACCCATGCCGACCGCAATCTGTACAAGGCCAAGCACGCTGGAAAAAACCGCGTGCAAGCCAGCTCCCCCTGATTTTCAAACCCGTTCGGACTGGAGGTACTGTGTTCAATCATCGTTGCGAGCAGGCGCTGCTCAAATGCAAAGAAGAACTCGAGGGTCTGCGGGATATGTTCGAGCAGTTCGAGCAGAGGCTGGTCTCGGCCCGCGTGGATGAATCGGGCGTGCTCATCGGGGTCAACCCCGCGTTTGCCGAGGCCCTGGGTTACTCGCCACAGGCCCTGGCCGGCAAGCGTTTGAGCGAGTTGCTCGAACCCGGCTGCGCAACCCTGGTCAGCGCGGAGCAGGAGCAGCCGCTGCGTTGCCGAAGTGCCAACGGCTTGCCCGTGGTCATGAACCTTTTCTGGGTACGTGAGCGCAATAGCGTGTTCCAGGGCTACGGAACGGTTGCACCCGGGTTACCGCGCCAGGACAAGGACGGCCTGGAGATGTTTCGCGCACTGACGCGCTCGACCGCGATCATTCAGTTCAAACTCGACGGCACGGTGCTGGATGCCAATGAGCAGTTTCTCAAGGCCATGGGCTACACACTGGCGCAGATCCAGGGGCGGCATCATCGTTTGTTCTGCCTGGCCGAAGACGCGGCGTCGCCGGAATACACGGAATTCTGGAAGTCACTCAATAAAGGCCGCTTCGTTGCCGGGCGTTTCCGCCGCCTCGACAGCCGCGGGCAGCTTGTCTGGCTGGAAGCTACCTACAATCCGATCGAGGATGTGCGTGGTCGCGTCTACAAAGTCGCCAAGTTTGCCAATCTCGTCACCGCCCAGGTGGAGAAGGCCAACCAGGTGAAGCAGGCGGCAGAACTCGCTTACCAGGTATCACTGAGCACCGGTCAGCGCGCAGATCAGGGGATGACGATCTTTGCCGAGTCGAACCAGGCCATAGAGAGCATTGCGCAGCAGATGGGGTCGGTTACCACCACCATGAAGGCGCTGGAGGCGCAGTCGCTGGTGATCGGCTCAATCGTGCAGACCATCGGCGCGATTGCATCCCAGACCAATCTGCTGGCGCTCAACGCCGCCATCGAAGCGGCCCGTGCGGGTGAACAGGGGCGCGGGTTCGCGGTGGTCGCCGATGAAGTGCGCAAGCTTGCGGCACGGACTACCCAGGCCACCGGCGAGATCGTCGAGGTGGTCAAGCAGAACCGCGCGTTGGCCGATGATGCCCTGGACCAGATCCAGCGCAGCCACGACCATACGAGCAAGGTCCTGGATCTGGCCGGGCAGTCCAGTCTGGCCATGCTGGATATCCAGCAGCGGGCCAGGCAGGTGGTCGAAGCGATCAGCCGCGTGGCGACGGATCTGAATTGATTACCGCATCGTCCGGGCGCAGCCGGGGCGGGTGAGCCCCGGTGAAGAACGGCCCCCGATCCTGGATTCCGGCAAGGCGGGTATCGGCAGATCGGGAGCGCGTCATCGGGCCTCTAGAACACCGGCGTGTACTTCACGCTGAACATCACATTACGCGGATCACCGAAGTTGTTGTTGCCGTCGAGCTGGTTGTAGCCGGCGGTGTAGTAGTGCTTGTCGAACAGGTTGTTGGCGTTCAGCGCCAGGCCGATTTCCGGTGTGAGCTGGTAGCCGACGCGAGCATTCCATACGGTGTAGCCCGGCACGTCGAAGGAGCGTTCGTATCCCAGCGTATGGCTCTGGCTGGTGAAGCCAAGACCGGTGCTGACCCGGCTCCAGTCGCCGCTGAACTGGTAGTCGCCCCACACCCGCAGCATGTGTTTGGGCGTCCAGGTGCTGAAGACCTTGCCTTCGTTGGTCGGGTCTTCGAGGTATTTGGTGGTGTTGTAGGTGTAGCCGGCGAACAGTTGCAGGCCGCTGAGCACTTCGCCGCTGATCTCGGCGTCGAGGCCCTGGCTACGCACCTTGCCGGCGGCGGTCGAGCAGTACCAGCCGTCGCAGGCGAAACCCGAGGACAGGTCGTTGACCGGGCGGTTTTCCTGGTCATAGCGGAACAGCGCCACGGAGGTGTTGACGCGACCGTCGAGCAGTTCGCCCTTGAGGCCGACTTCGTAGTTGCTGCCGATGATCGGCTTGAGCATGGTGCCGCTGGCGTCGCGGGTGGTCTGGGGTTGGAACACGTCGGTGTAGCTGGCGTAGACCGCCCATTCGCGGGTCAGGTCGTAGACGATGCCGGCGTAGGGCGTGACTTCGCCGGTTTCGTTGGTGGTGCTTTCCGGGTTCGGGCTCACGGTGCTGCTGAAGGCGAACTGGGTGCCGGACTTGTAGCTGTAGTCATACCAACTGACCCGTGAGCCGAGCACCAGGGTCAACTGCTCCACGGGCTTGACCCGCCAACTGCCGTACAGGCCTTTCTGGCTGATGTCGTATTTGCTCGGCGTGCCGCGACCACCGGCGGTGTTGATCAGGCTTTCGTAGCTGATGTCGGGACGGTTGTGATTGATGTCGAAGATGGTCTCGGTGGCGTTGTTGAAGGTGCGGGCGAAGCGGTCATCCGTGGTCTGTCGGGAGAAGTTGCCGCCCAGCAGGATTTCCTGTTGCATCGACAGCGCTTCGAAGCGGCCGCTGAGGTTCATGTCCAGGCCGACCTTGGTGGAGTCGAAGTCAGTCACGAAGTCGGCGTACTGCACACCGGTGCCATCGGCTTCGAGGCCGTCGCCGGCGCTTTGCAGGCGCTGGTTCTTGGCCTGGTTGTCTTCGCTCATGTGGATGGCGCCGACCTTGAAGGTCCAGTCGTCGTTGAAGCGGTGCTCGAGGTCGGCCTGCAGGGTGGTGACTTCGATGTCGGAGCGGTTCCAGCGCGCGCCGGTGTAGGTCGACCGCGGGACGTCGACCGCGCTGCCGTCGGCGTAGCGCGGCAGGCCGCGGATCATCGGCCGCGACTCGCTGTCGGTGTGGCTGACCGCCAGGCCCAGGGTGGTGTCGTCGCGCAGGTCGATGTCCAGTGCGCCGTACAGCGAGTGGGTCTTGCTCCATTCGTAATCGATGAACGAGTCGCTCTGGTCTTCATCGGCGACGAAGCGACCGCGCACGGTGCCGGCCTGGTTCAGCGGCCCGCCGGCGTCCAGTTGCAGGCCATAGTGATCCCAGGAGCCGGCCTTGCCGGTGATGGTCACGGTCGGCGTGTTCTGGCCGCGCTTGCGCACCAGGTTGATGGCGCCGCCGGGGCTGCCGGTGCCTTGCAGCAGGCCTGAGGCGCCGCGCAGCACTTCCAGGCGGTCGAAGAAGATCAGGTCCTGGGTCGCCCAGTTGCCCAGCGCATAGGTGTTGCGCACGACCGGCACGCCGTCGTACTGCCAGTCATCGATCTGGAAACCCCGCGAGGTGAGGATCATGCCCTTGCCCACGCCCTGCACGCCGACCATGCCGGTGGTCATGTTGGCCGCGTCCTTGAGGTCGGTGAGGCCCTGGTCGTCCATTTGCTGGCGGGTCATCACGCTGATCGACTGGGGGATTTCCTTCAGGGCGTGGGTGCCCTTGCCGATGGTCACGGCGCGGGCGGCGTAAGAGTGCGAGCCTTCGGTGGTGGGGTCGTTGCTGCGTTCAACGATGCTGGTCACGCCCAGTTGCAGCCCTGCTTCGCTGGCCGCGGCCGGCTCGACGCTGAAATTGCCCTGGCTGGTCACGCGCAATTGCAGGCCGCTGCCGGACAACGCCTGCTGCATGGCTTGCTCGGCGGACATCTGGCCGGTCACCGCCGGTGCCTGCTTGCCGCCCACCAGCGCCGGGTCGAGGGAAATGATGCGCCCGCTCTGGCCGGCGATCGCATTGAGGGTGCTGGCCAGCGGGCCGGGTTGCAGGTTGAAAGTCAGGTCTTGCGCCAGGGCAGGGCTCGCCAGGGTTGCCAGGGCAACCGCGACGGAAAGGGCGTTGGGCCAGGTGTTGATCACAACAATCTCCTGAGTGTGTGGAAGTGTCAGGAGATAGGTGGGACGAGAAATGAAAACCGGACACAAATAAGATTAATTTTCAGAAAATATTTTCGTCCGGTCATTTCGGGCCGATCAAGGTCAGCCAGGGGCTGTAGTGATCCACCCGGATCGGCAGGGTTTCGGCCAGCGCATCCAAGGCCCGCTGCGGCTCGTCGAGCGGGAACACGCCCTGCACGCGCAGGCCGCGGACCTCGGGGGCGACGCGGACAAAACCGCGGCTGTACGGGCGCAGCGCCTCAATTACTTGATCGAGGGATTCATCCAGCACGCTGAGCCGCCCGGCCAGCCAGTCGGCGCGGTAACGCTGGTCGCCGTCGACCGGGGCAATCCGTCCCGGCAACAGCAGCGCCGACTGGCCTTCCGGGACCACTTGCGTGGTGCCATCGAACAACCGCGCCTGCACCGAGTGCTGCAACACCACCAGGCGGCTCGCTTCCGGCTCCTGGGCAACGAGGAAGCGCGTACCCAGCGCGCGCAGCTCGCCTTCGGCGGTGCGCACCCGCAGCGGCCGGTTGGCGTCGGGGGCGACATCGATGATCAGTTCGCCGCGACGCAGGATCAGCAGCCGTTGCTGGTCATCGAAGCGCAGGTCGACGGCGCTGTTGGCGTTGAGGCTCAGGCGGCTGCCATCGGCCAGGTTGAAGTGCTGGCGCTCACCGCGGCCGGTGTGCAGGTCGGCCAGCCAGGCATCGGCGAGCGGACTGCGGGCGCCCAGCCAGGCGCCGCCGCCAAGCAGCCCCAGGCCGGCGATCACGCGCAGCGCGTCGCGGCGCGAAGCCTGGGGTTGCAACAGCACTTGCCGGGCTTCGCCGGCCTGGCCGGGCAAGCGCCGATCAAGGGCGCGCACTGTGTTGAACGAGCCGCCGAGGCGCTCCTGGAGTTTTTCCCAGGCCTGGCTGTGCGCCCGGTCCATCGCCAGCCAGGCGTTGAAACGGGCTTGCAACGCGGCATCCGGGGTGCCGGCGCGGAGCCTGACCATCCAGTCGATGGCCTGTTCGCTGACGGGGTCCAGGCGCGCCTTGCTCATGGCGCCACCTCGCACAGGTAGCACTGGCGCAACGCCTGTTTCATGTAGCGGCTGACGGTGCGTTCCGACAACCCCAGCTTCTGCGCGATCGCCACGTAGCTCAGGCCATCGAGCTGGCTGTAGAGGAAGGTGGCCTTGACGATCATCGGCAAGCCGTCGATGGCCCGGTCTATCGCGACCAGGGCTTCGAGCAGTTGCAACTGTTCTTCGGGGGAGGGCGCCAGCGCCTCGGGCAGCGCCGCCAGGCGTTCGAGGTAGGCCTGCTCCAGCTTGCGCCGGCGATGCCGGTCGAAGATCAAGCGGCGGGCAATGGTCGACAGGTAGGCGCGCGGCTGTTCGATGCTGTCGGGATCGACGCGGGCCGCCAGCAACTGGCAAAACGTATCGGCGGCAGTGTCCTCGGCGTCCGCGTGATTGCGCAGGCGCCGGTGAATATGCTGCAGCAGCCAACGGTGATGATCGCTGAAAAAGAATCCCAGCTTGCTGGACGGAGGAGATTGCACGGGTCGGTGTTTCCGATGTTAGTGTGAATCGTTCTCAATACTACCCGTGGGACGAGAGGCAGCGCAATTGGCTCTTCTCGTGGGGTGATGCGGTGCCTTCATCGGCAAAAGCTGCTTTGCACAAGCGGACGAATCTGTTTCTGTAGTCAGAAATCACCTACCAAAGGACTGGAACATGCTGTTCAAAGACAAGGTTGCCATCGTCACCGGCGCGGGCCAGGGGTTGGGACTCGCTTATGCCAGGGCGTTGCTCGAGCGCGGCGCCAAGGTGGTCATCAGTGACCTGGGCACCGATCGCACCGGCGCGGGCAGCGACGAGACGGTGGCCAGCGCCGCCGTGCGCGCCTTGCAGGCCGATGGCGCGCAGGTGCTGGCGCACGCGGGCCGCCTCGACGAGGAAGCGGGGTGCAAGGCGCTGGTGGAACTGGCCGTCGAGCACTTCGGCGCGCTGGATATTTTGATCCACAACGCCGGCTGGGTCGGCTACCAGCCCATCGAGGAGCAGGACGCGACGTTTCTCGAGCGCTCGCTGGGGATCAACGTCCACGCGCCGATCTGGCTGGCCAAGCACGCCTGGCCGCACCTCAAGCGCTCCGGCACGGCGAGGGTGGTGCTGACCACCTCCGACCGCGCCATGTACGCGCAATACGCCCAGGTCGGGCTGACCGCCTACGCCGCCGGCAAGATGGCGCAGATCGGCATCATGAACGCGCTGAGCATGGAAGGCCGCGAGCACGGCATTCTGGTCAACGCCGTGTCGCCGGTGGCCAAGACGCGCATGTGGGGCATCAGCCAGCCCCCGGAAAACCTCAAGCCGGAATGGGTCACCCCGGGCGTCCTGTATCTGGCCAGCGCGCTGTGCCAGGACAGCGGCCTGATCCTGCGGGCCAGCAACGGTCAGTTCAGCGCCACGCGCTTTTGCGAGAACCCCGGCGTGAGCTACCCGACCGACCTGGCCCGGGTCAAATGCGCCAGTGTCGAGGAGGTCGCGGACCTCTGGGAGCGCATCAAGGAGCACTGATCCGACGATCCTCTCTGGCTTCCCGCTGAAAAAACCGGATACTGGCGACCATTTCGTTTAGCCCGTTCTGGTAATCCCGCATGGAAATCAAGGTCAACTTTCTCGACAACCTCCGACTCGAAGCCAAGTTCGATGACTTCACGGTGGTGGCCGACCAGCCCATCCGCTACAAGGGCGATGGCTCGGCCCCTGGACCGTTCGACTATTTCCTGGCGTCTTCGGCGCTGTGTGCGGCGTACTTCGTAAAGCTGTACTGCCAGACGCGGGATATCCCCACCGACAACATTCGTCTGTCGCAGAACAACATCGTCGACCCGGAAAACCGCTACAACCAGATCTTCAAGATCCAGGTCGAGCTGCCGGCGGACATTTCCGCCAAGGACCGCCAGGGCATCCTGCGCTCCATCGACCGCTGCACGGTGAAGAAGGTGGTGCAGACCGGCCCCGAGTTCATCATCGAGGAAGTCGACAACCTCGACGCCGATGTGCAGGCCCTGTTGATGCCGGCCGCGGCGGCGGGCAGCAGCACTCGCATTCTCGGCAAGGACCTGCCGCTGGAAGACACCATCGCCAATATGTCGGCCATCCTCGCTGACCTGGGGATGAAGATCGAAATCGCCTCGTGGCGCAATATCGTGCCGAATGTCTGGTCGCTGCATATCCGCGATGCGCAATCGCCGATGTGCTTCACCAACGGCAAGGGTGCGACCAAGGAAGGTGCACTGGCCTCGGCGCTGGGCGAGTTCATCGAGCGGCTGAACTGCAACTTCTTCTACAACGACCAGTTCTGGGGCGAGGACATCGCCAACGCCGAATTCGTCCACTACCCGAACGAGCGCTGGTTCCAGCCGGGCCGCAAGGACGCGCTGCCGAAGGAAATCCTCGACGACTACACCCGCGCGATCTATAACCCGGACGGCGAGCTGCTGGGCACCCATCTCTACGACACCAACTCCGGCAATATCGAGCGCGGCATCTGCTCGCTGCCGTTCGTGCGCCAGTCCGACGGCGAAGTGGTGTACTTCCCGTCGAACCTGATCGAAAACCTTTACCTGAGCAACGGCATGAGCGCCGGCAACACCCTGGCCGAAGCGCAGGTGCAGTGCCTCTCGGAAATCTTCGAGCGCGCCGTGAAGCGGGAAATCCTCGAAGGCGAACTGGCCCTGCCGGATGTGCCGCAAGAGGTGCTGGCCAAGTACCCGGGCATCGTCGCCGGCATCCAGGGCCTGGAAGAACAAGGCTTCCCGGTGCTGGTCAAGGACGCGTCGCTGGGCGGTGAATTCCCGGTGATGTGCGTGACCTTGATGAACCCGCGCACCGGCGGTGTGTTCGCCTCGTTTGGCGCCCACCCGAGCTTCGAAGTGGCGGTGGAGCGCAGCCTCACCGAACTGCTCCAGGGCCGCAGCTTCGAGGGCCTGAACGACCTGCCGCAGCCGACCTTCGAAAGCCATGCGCTGATGGAGCCGAACAACTTCGTCGAGCACTTCATCGACTCCAGCGGTGTGGTGTCGTGGCGCTTCTTCAGTGCCAAATCCGATTTCGAATTTGTCGAGTGGGACTTCTCCGGCCAGGGCGAAGACTCCAACGCCGACGAAGCCGCGACCCTGTTCGGCATCCTCGAAGGCATGGGCAAGGAAGCTTACATGGCCGTGTATGACGACCTCGGCGCCACCGCCTGCCGCATCCTGGTGCCGGGCTATTCGGAAATCTACCCGGTGGACGACCTGGTCTGGGACAACACCAACAAGGCGCTGTTCTTCCGCGAAGACATCCTCAACCTGCACCGCCTCGATGACGACGCGCTGGAAGCGCTGCTGGAGCGCCTGCTGGAATCCGAGCTGGACGAGTACACCGAGATCAAGACGCTGATCGGCGTCGAGTTCGACGACAACACCGTCTGGGGCCAGTTGACCATTCTCGAGCTGAAGATCCTGATCCAGGTCGCCTTGCGCAAGTTCGACGACGCCAAGGAACTGGTGGAGATGTTCCTGCAATTCAACGACAACACCGTCGAGCGCGGCCTGTTCTACCAGGCGCTGAACGTGGTGCTGGAAGTGGAACTGGACAACGAGCTGGAACTGGGCGACTACGAAGTCAATTTCCGCCGCATGTTCGGCAACGAGCGGATGGACGCGGTGATCGCTTCGGTCGATGGCAGCCTGCGCTTCCACGGCCTGACGCCGACCAGCATGAAGCTGGAAGGGCTGGACCGTCACCTGCGCCTGATCGACAGCTACAAAAAGCTGCACGCGGCGCGGGCCAAGGCGGCGGGCCTGGCGGGCTGAACCCTTCGCGGTGGCGAATTTTGCGGGCCACCCCAAGGCCCGCAAAAGGATGGATTAGCGAAACATTTGTTGCCGTATGACAATCCTTCATCGAACCACACTGCTACTCTGGCATCTGGCCATATCTGGCCCAGACTGTGAAAACCGCCGAATTTCACCTGTGCCGAGGGTCGTGAATGATCGAGCGTCGTTACCGCCGCTCCTTGTGGCTGTCGCTGGTGCTGCTGCTGATGTCCGGGGCCGCCATGGCCGCGGATCAGTGCCAGCACCTCACTGCCACGGGTAACCCCGAATATCCCCCCTATCTCTGGCGTGATCCCGACAATCCGGGACAACTGATCGGCGCCAATGCCGACCTGCTCAAGCAGGTGGCCAGCGAACTGGGGCTGGAAATAGACGTCCGCTACTCCGGCCCCTGGTCCCGCGCCCAGGAAGAAGTGCGCACGGGGCGTATCGACCTGCTGGCCGGCTATTTCCTCACCGATGCGCGTCAGCAAAGCATGGATTTCATCGAGCCCGCGTTCCTGCATACGCCCAGCGTGGTCTGGGTGCGCCGGCACGGCGGCTTTGCCTACCGCGGCTGGGAGGACCTGAAGGGCCTCAAGGGCGGGACGCTGGTCAGCAACAGCCATGGTCAGCAGTTCGACGACTACGCCAGGGACAATCTCAATCTCGAAGCGGTACCCAGCGCCACCCAGGCTTTCCAGAAGCTGCTGCTAAAGCGCAACGACTACGTGATCTACGAGCAGTACCCCGGCATGGCGCTGAGGCGCACCCTGGGCATGGAAGACCAACTCAAGGTCCTCGACCCGCCCGTCTCCAGCGAAGGGCTGTACCTCGCGCTGTCCCATGACTCGCCGTGCAATCGCCCGGAACTGCGCGCGCGGCTGGCGCAGAAAATGCGCGAAATCGTTGCCGGACCGCTGCCGGAGCAGTGGGTGACGGAAAATCTGGAGCGCTGGAAGAACCAGCAGGAACCCCGCTAGTTAACTGATCTGTCCCCACACCTGCACCAGCCCGATGGCATGCACCAGGCCGATGCCGGTGCAGAGGGCCGAACTGATAATGACGAAGCGCAGGCTGCGGCCATCGTTCACCAGCAAGAATGGCCCCGCCAGCCCGCGAAACAGATAGACCAGGGTGATGACGCACAGCGCCGGACGCAGCAGCGGCAGCGCTTTTATCACGCCCGCGCCGGACAGCGCGTAGGCCGCCCAACTGGTCAGGACCAGGGCGATGCCGAGGGTGACGATGGCCGGAAAGCGATAGCCTTTCTCGGCGGCGCGAACAAACCGCTGCCCCGCGCCGGCCAGGCGGTAACCGGCGGGCCCGGCGATGATCACCCCCAAATGGAGCATGGCGGCGAGCAGGCTGAGGGCTGCGGCGATGATGAGGGGCAGGTTGTGTTCGACGTCCATTCGCGCTGTTCCTTGTTGGGTTTGAGCACCGGTGTTGTCGGTCTGAAACGCTGATAAACGCGTTCGAGCCAGACAACGCGCGCACTGTACCGCCATCGCATTCCAGCGAGGAATGCCCCCATGAATATCTTGAATTTTATTTTTGCCGGCGAACCCCCTAGCGTGAGCGCATCGCAGAAGGAGTTCCTGTCATGTCTCGCTCGCCGCTACAGCTCTTCGTTGACGCCCGCTTCACCAGTCCTTACGCCATGTCCGCCTATGTGACGCTGCGGGAGAAGGGCCTTGAGTTCGAAACGGCGCTGGTCGATCTCGACTGGTCCGAGAACCTCTCGGACGACTACACCCGCCTGTCGCTGACCCAGCGCGTGCCGACGCTGATCGACGAAGGCTTCGCCCTGTCCGAGTCCTCGGCCATCACCGAGTACCTGGAAGAGCGCCATCCGCAGACCGCGGTCTACCCGAAAGACACCGCGCAGCGGGCGAGGGCACGGCAAGTCCAGGCGTGGCTGCGCAGCGACCTGCTGCCGATCCGCCAGGAGCGCTCGACGCTTGTGGTGTTTTACGGCGTCAAGGCCGGGCCGCTGTCGCCGGAGGGCGTCGCGGCGGCGAAGAAACTGATCAACGTGGCGGAAACCTTGCTGGCGGAAGGTGCCGAATACCTGTGCGGCGAGTGGTCGATTGCTGATGTCGAACTGGCGGTGATGCTCAACCGCCTGATCCTCAATGGCGACCCGGTGCCGGCTGGGCTCAAGGAGTACGCGGCGCGGCAGTGGCAGCGACCGAGCGTGCAGGAGTGGGTGCAGAAGGTGCGTCCGGCGTTGTAATGCCGGAACGAGGCCGGCCGGGTTTGCCCACCCGGCCGGCCTTGTGCATCATCACTGGCTCGACACAAGGAGCCGTGCCCATGTCCTCGACGCACCTTCACCTGCTGTGCGGCAAGATCGCCTCTGGCAAATCCACCCTCGCCAAACACCTCGTGGCAGAGCACAGCGCGCTGCTGATCAGCGAAGATCACTGGCTTTCGCGTTTGTATCCAGACGAGATCCGTTCGGTAACCGACTACCTCGACCGCGCCCGACGGATTCGCGCGGTACTGGGGCCGCTGGTCATCGACCTGTTGCGGACGGGTGTCACGGTGATTCTGGATTTTCCCGCCAACACCGTCGCTGACCGCAGTTGGTTGCTGAGCCTGGCGCGGACAGCGGGCGTCCATCACACCTTGCACTACCTCGAACAGGACGACGCCACCTGCCGCACCCGCCTGCATGCGCGCAATGCGCATGGCGAGCACGACTTTGCAGCCACCGATGCCGAATTCGAGCTGATCACCCGGCATTTCCAGGCGCCTGCGGTGGGTGAGGGGCTTGATATTGTGGTTCATGGTCAGGAGGGGCTTGCATGATCGGCTGACCGGAGAAAGCTTCACCTTCGAGGCCTGGCCTTACGAGTTGTCGGGGGGCGTTCTGTCCAGGGTTCTTCGTCGAGCAGTCCTGCAAGGGACGATGAGGCAGCCTGATCCGCCGTCACCCAAACCACCGCGCCAACCCACTCGGCGTCAATCCCGTCCAGCGCTTGAACGAGCGCCGGAAATTGGTGGTGTCGCTGAACCTCAGGTAGTTGCACACCTCTTCGTTGGTATAGCCCTTCATCTGGTACAGGTACAACGCCACATGCCGGCGCACCAGGTCCAGTTGCTGCTGGAAATGGGTGCCGTGCTTGTGCAGTTTGCGCTTGAGGGTGGTCGGGCTCATGCCGAACGCCGCCGCTACGCGATCAAGGTTGATCGGTTCGTGGATGTGGCTATGCAGGTGATCGTACAAGCGGTCGAGAAAGCTCGCGCCGCCCTCCAGCGCAGCCAGTTGCTCCAGGCAGGCTTGACGCGCCACCAGCCCCGGGGTGGTGGCGACGTCGGGCAGTGGCCGATGCAGGTATTCGCGCGGCAGTGACAACAACGTCAGTTGCGCATCGAAACGCACCTCTTCGCCGAGGTACACCCAGTACTGTTCGATATGCCGCGGTTCGCTCCAGGCGCACTGGATGCGCCACGGCAGGTGTTCGCCGGTCAGCCGCCGACTCATCGCCAGCACCGCGCTCAGGCAGGCTTCGCCGAGAAACTGCCCTTGGTTGCCGGCACCGCAACCGTCCTGCCAGTACAGATGCAGATAGTGTTCTTCCAGCAACAGCCGCGGCGTCAGCAGCGGGCTGAGCAGGCTGTGGAATTCGCAGAGGTTTTCCAGCGCCTGGTACAGGTCGCCGGCGTGCAGCAGGGTCTGGCTGGCTTCGCCGTAATGACCGGGAAGCAGGCGCTGGCCGAACAGGAAGGCGCTGTCGTCGGCATCCAGCAGGCGCCGGGCGTTGTCGATCAGGGTCAGGAATTGCTCCTGGCTGAACTTCGCCCGGCCCTGGCTGATGTCCTCGTAGAACACTTCGCAACCGCGCAGCAGGCGGTGGCTGTCGATACCCCGGGACAGCGCCAGGTCGATCAGCGCCGCCGGCTGGAAGTGCCCGACGATAAAGCGCTGGTCACGCTCGTAGCCGCTCATGCCGCCCCCTTGCGCGGCGTCTGCCGCTTGGCTTTGGCAATGCCCAGGTTGACCCGTTTGAGCAGGCTTTCCACATCGTCTTCATAAGCCATGGCCACCGCCACACTGGCGCGCAGGTGCAGGCGCTCGCCGTGGCGGCGGGTCTTGTGGGCCAGGCTCGCCACCGCCTGTTGCAACTCATCGGCCAGCCAACGCGCCTGGGTTTCGCCGGTGTTGGGCATCACCACCACGAAGCGGTCGCCGGCCAGGCGGCACAGCACGTCCTGCTGGCGCAGGTTGAGCAGCAGCAGTTGCGCCAGCACTTGCAGCAGGTGATCGCCCTCGGCTTCGCCGTGGAGCAGGTTCACCGCACTGAAATCGTCGATATCCAGCACCACCAGCGACAGAGGCTGCTCCTCGCGAGTGGCCTGCTCCAGCGCCCGTTGCACGTGCTGGCGCAGGTACTGGGCGCCGCCCAGCGGGGTGAGTTTGTCGAACAGCAAATGCTCGCGGAACAGCCCCTCGCGTTTGCTCATCTGCGCGTTGATCGCCTGTTGTTCCTGATGCAGGTGATAGATGCCGAAGGTCACCAGCACCAGGCCCACCGGCATCGGCGCGGTTTCCAGCCAGTTGTCCCAGACCGCGCCGGGAGCCAGGCGGATGAACTCGTCGAGCACGTCCATCCACCAGGAAAAACATACGCAAGCCATGCCCACGGCGAGCATGCGGGTGACCCGCCCGGCGGGGCGGCTGCGCATCAGCATCACCAGCCAGATCAGCCAGATCAGTCCCGAGCCGCCTTCGCCGATCACGTCCATCCAGTTGATCTGGTCCCACGGTTTGACCTCGCCGAAGGCCAGGTAAAGCTGCAGGCCGAGGTTGGCCGCGACGGCGAGGCCGACGAAGGTGAGGGTGTGCAGTTTCAGCAGTGATTTCATAGGGGGCTCCAGGCCGGGCCCGCCCAGCGTGCCCGACCGATATCACAACGCTGTTACAGACTCTTGTCCCGCGACTTGCACGGCAATTGGTCCGGGCCTTGTGCGCCGTTGCAGAAGCGCTCCGCCGGCAGTTGTCTGGCCGGCTCGCTCAGGCGGTTGCGGCCCTGCTTGTCGCGGGTCAGGTCGAAGGCGTCATACAGCCGCCCGCTGGCGGTGAAGCTGCGCACTTCCAGGCGCGAGGCGCCGACTTCGACGGTCTGGTAGAGCTGGGTTTCCTCGGCGCTGCGGTCAGGCTGCTGGCGCGCGCGGTCGTTGACGCCGTACATCTTCGAACCGGCCACCGAGACCATGTACACCGGCCCCTGCACCTTGCCGGCGGCGCGTGCCTGTTTCGCCGCGGCGCGACCGTTTTCGTTGCTCAGGCGGCTGTAGCAGTGGTCGTGGCCTTGCAGCACGAGGTCCACCGAATAGCGTTCGAACAGCGGTTTCCACGCGGCTTTCAGCGGTTCGGTGTCTTGCGGGCGGGCGCAGGTGAAGATCGGTTGATGGGTGACCACCACCTTCCAGCGCGCCTTGCTTTCCTTGAGGCGCTGTTCCAACCACTGGCTTTGCTGGTCGAGGGTGTTCAGGTCGAGGGCGGCGGTGCCGTCGAGGACGATAAAGCGCACGCCCTGGTAGTCGGTGACATAGGTGGTGCTTTCCAGGCCGGCCACGCCGTTGTTCGGCAGGGCGAACTGTTTTGCCCAGTGCGGGCCGAGGGTGCGGCCTTCGCTGCCGTCGGGGTTGAGGCTGTCGAGGTACTCGTGGTTACCGGCGGCCACCACCTGCGGGACGCCGGCGTAGTGGAAGCCGCCGGCCTGGTTCCATTCGCCCCATTCATCGTCATGCACCAGGTCGTCGCGCTGCGAGGTGAGGTCGCCGGCATGCACCACCAGCGCCGGGCTGGCGGTGGCGTGCAGGGCCTGGCGGACGCTGCGCGAGGCGATGGACAGGATGTCGTTCTGGGTGTCGCCGAGGTAGATGAAACGGAACGGCTTGAAGCCTTCGGCGGCGGTGCGGAACTGCAGCCACTCGCTCCAGCCCTCGGCGCCCTTGACCCGATAGACATAGGCGCTGTCCGGTTGCAGGTCGCTCAGGCGAATCTGGTGGTAGAGCGCCGCGCCGTTCTCGGTGTCCAGCGCCTGGCTGTTGCCTTCCAGCAGGCGGGCGCGTTTCTCCAGTTGCGGGCCGTCCAGCGCCGGCGCCAGTTGCAACTGGCTGGCGTCCTGGCGGGTGTCGGTGCGGAAGGTCACGGCCATTTCCCGCGCCGGGTTGGCGCCGGGAGTCAGCACGATCCGGTCGGCCAGGCCGCTGGCGGCATAGGGCGCGCCGGGGGAGTGGGGCAGCGGGTCGGCAACGGCATGGCCGAGGCAGGTGGCGAGGGCGAGGGCCAGCAGGCTCAAGCGGGACATGAAAGATCCTTGATCGATGGGTAGTGGCGGCCAAGGAAACAAAGGCGAATGACGGTTGGGTTACAGGGGAGGGGGTCTATTTGGGTGGTGGCAGATGTGAAAAATATGTTGGTTTTTTGCGGGATCTGTTCGGGCCTCATCGCTGGCGAGCCAGCGCCCACAGGGTTCTGAGCATGCCCGTACCGTGAGGGAGCTGGCGTGCCATCGATGAAGCGCTATTCCCCAAGGAGGTCATTTCAGCCCAGAACACCGGCAAAATCCGGTAAAAAAGCCCCGATCCGACCGACACGAAAATCCCTGTCACAGATCTGCCACACACCACCCCTAGCGTGCCCTGCAGTTTCCGCCCCGACGTGGCGGATGGACTTCAGGGGGAGCGTTATCGTGGTTACCGTCAAGCCCGCAGACAACCGTCGGCGATTCAAGATCAGCCTGTTGAGCCTGGCCATTGGCGCCAGCCTGCCGGCCTTCGCCGAAGACAAGGTCGAGCACGTCAATGTGGTCGGTCAGGCCGCCAGCATGGACCAGGGGCTCAAGGAGCAGAAAGCTTCGGACACCGTGCGCAGCGTGGTCCACGCCGACGCCGTCGGCCAGTTGCCCGACGACAACGCCGCCGAAGCCTTGCAGCGTATTCCCGGCCTGTCGGTGGAGCGCGACCAGGGCGAAGGCCGCTTCGTCAGCGTGCGCGGCATCGGCCCTGACCTCAACAGCGTGACCATCAACGGCACCCTGCTGCCGGCCCCGGAAGGCGATCGCCGCGCCGTGGCGCTGGACGTCCTGCCCACCGAGCTGGTGCAGTCGCTGTCGGTGGTCAAGACCCTGACCCCGGACATGGACGCCAACTCGCTCGGCGGCACCATCGAGGTGGAAAGCCTCTCGGCCTACGACCATCCGGGGCTGTTCTACACCGTCAGCGGCGAAGCCAGCCACGACAAGAACACCCGCCAGGACAGCCCGAAATTCTCCGGCGCCTTCAGCAACAAATTCAGCCTCGGCGACGGCATCGACAACTTCGGCGTGGCCGCGGCCTTCAGTTGGCAGCAGCGCGATTTCGGCTCGGACAACGTTGAAACCGGCGGCGCCTGGGACTTCGAAGACGGCCAGCCGCGCCTGGAAGAAGCCGAGCAGCGCGACTACCGCATCCGCCGCGAGCGCACCGGTGCCGGGCTCAACTTCGATTACCGGCCGGACGATTTCTCCAGCTATTACCTGCGCACCCTCTACAGCCGCTTCAAGGACACCGAGACGCGCAACGCCGCCGGCATCGAATTCGAAGACCCGCAACTGTCCGGCGAGCGTGGCGACGGCGAAGGCTGGCGCTCGCTGAAGTCCCGCGAAGACACCCAGGAAATCCAGTCCTACGTGTTCGGCGGCGAACGCCTGATCGACGCCTGGACCCTCAGCGGCCAGGTCGGCTACAGCAAGTCCAGCGAGAACGATCCCGGCGGCATCGCCAGCGCCAAGTTCGAAGGCGACTTCGCCGACGTCGGCTTCGACGGCACGCGCAAACCGCGCCTCAGCACCGGTTCGGCCTTCTACGATCCGCAGGCGTTCAGCCTCGACAAGGTGGAGTGGGAGAAAGCCAACTCCAGCGACGAGGAAAAGAACATCCGCTTCGACCTGGCCCGCGACTACGAACTGAGCGGCAACAGCGCCCAGGTCAAGTTCGGCGCCAAGGCCAGCCGCCGCGACAAGCGCAGCGACACCGACGTCTGGGTCTACGACGACTTCGACGACATCACCCTCGACGGCTTCCAGAGCGGCAAGGTCGATTACGCCCTCGGCAACTTCGGCAACGGCATCAGCGCGGGCGCCATCAAGGACCTGATCGGTGGCCTCGACCGCAACGCCTTCTACGACGAAGAAGAATCGCGCATCAACGACTTCCAGATGAGCGAAGACATCAACGCCGCCTACCTGATGAACACCCTGGACGTGGACGCCTGGCGCTTCATCGCCGGGGTCCGCTACGAGGGCACGGAGTTCGAAGCCAAGGGCACCGGCCTGCGCGACGGCGAATACAGCCCGACGCAAAGCCGCAAGCGCTACGACCACTGGCTGCCGGGGCTGCACGCCCGCTACCAGTTCACCCCGCAGACCCAGTTGCGCGCGGCCTGGACCCACAGTGTGGTGCGCCCGACCTTCGGCCAGTTGGCGCCGGGCTTCATGATCGATGACAGCGAAGGCGAGGCGAGCTTCGGCAACCCGGACCTCAAGCCGCTGGAGTCGATGAACCTCGACCTCGGCATCGAGCATTACCTGGGCCGCGCCGGCGTGCTCTCGGCCTACGTGTTCTACAAGGACATCGACAACTTCGTCTACAACACCGACCTGGCCGGCAGCGGCGAGTGGGTCGACTTCGACGAAGCCAAGACCTACGCCAACGGCCAGAGCGCGAAACTCTACGGCCTCGAGCTGGCCTATTCGCAGAAATTCGACTGGCTGCCGGCGCCGTGGAACGGCCTGCTGCTGGGCGGCAACCTGACCCTGAGCAAGTCCCGCGCCGAGATCGACGGCCAGGGCCTGAGCCGGCGCATCGACCTGCCGAACCAGTCCGACACCGTCGGCAACCTGACCCTCGGCTGGGAAGACGAAAAACTCAGCCTGCGCCTCGCGGCCAACTACAAATCCAGCTTCCTGGCCGAAGTGGCCGCGGTGGATGACAAGGCCCATGACCTGTACGCCGACGACCAGTTGTTCGTCGACTTCAAGGCCGGCTACTTCCTCACCCCGGACCTGCAACTGACCTTCGAAGCGCAGAACATCACCGACGAGTCCTATTACACCTACACCGGACGCCGCTCGTTCAACTCCCAGTACGAAGAGTACGGCCCGACCTACAAGCTCGGCCTGACCCTGACCCACTTCTGACCGCTTCGCCCGCGCCGCTGCCCTGATGGGCAGTGGTGCGGGCTGCCCATGAGAACCGCACATGTTCAACGCACGACCCTACACCCTGCTGAGCGGCCTGTTGCTGGCCATGGCCGTGGCCCAGGCCTCGGCGCAACCGGCGCTGAGCCTCGGCGAGCGCCTGCCCGGCAGCCCGGAAAATGCCCGGCTGCTGGCCAACGATGTGTTCTGGCCCGGTGCCGACCGCCTTGTGGCCGGCAAGCACGGCCTGCAACTGCTCAAGGCCGACGGCCAGGTGCTGAGCCAACTGGAAGGCCGCTTCAAGGGCCTCGACCAGCGCCTGGTCGACAACGGCCTGCTGGTCGCCAGCCTCGACACTAAACGCCAGCAGGCGTTGCTGGTCCGGCTTCAGCGCGACAAGGGCTGGAGCACGCCGCTGTACCTGCCCAAGCGCGATTTCGCCATCGAGGGCCTGTGCCTGTACCGCGACAGCGCGCGCAACAGCTTCGTCTTCCTGCTCGGTGCCGAGGGCGTCGGCGAGCAGTGGCTGGTGGCGAGCGATGACCAGCCGCTGGCGGCCGCGCAGCGCGTGCGGGGCTTGAGCCTGCCGCCCCTGAGCGAGTATTGCCAGAGCGACGACACCAGCGACAGCCTCTACGTCAACGAAGAAAACCTCGGCCTGTGGCGTTATGGCGCCGCCGCCGAAGCGCCGTTGCAGCGCCGCCCGGTGGACCTACGCGCGCCCTTTGGCGGCATCGGCAAACGCAGCGCCGGCATGGCCCTGGTGCCGGGCGGCCTGCTGGCGCTGGACCCGGTGAGCGCGACCCTGCACCTGTACCGCCAGACCGGCATCACCTGGCAGGCCGAGGCGGTGCTGCCGCTGGCGGAACTGAAAACGCCCGAGCAACTGAGCGTGCGCCCTGATGCCAAGGGCCTGGAACTGTTGATCGTCGATGACGAAGGCCAGCGCCGTGCGCGCCTTGACTGGACCTTGCCTGTCGTCACGCCGGCAGCGGCCATCCCGGTATTGCCGGCGCAAGTACAGACCGAACCGGTACCGAGCTTTGGCGACGCCGCCGACGACCCGGCAATCTGGGTCAACGCCGCCGACCCGGCGCGCAGCCGGGTGCTGGGCACCGACAAGAAGGGCGGGCTGCTGGTCTATGACCTGCAAGGCCGGCAATTGCAGGACCTGCGTATCGGCCGGGTAAACAACGTCGATGTGCGCAACGGCTTCCACCTGGGTGACCGCGAGGTCGATCTGGCGGTGGCCAGCAACCGTGACAACAACAGCCTGCACGTCTTCGCCATCGAGCCGCGGACCGGCGAGGTCAGCGTGCTCGGCGAGGTCGCCACGCCGCTCAAGGACATCTACGGCCTGTGCATGTTCAAGGACAGCGGCGGCGCGCTGTACGCCATCGCCAACGACAAGGACGGCAGCTTTCTCCAGTACCGCCTGAGCGCGCCAGCGGGCGAGCTGCGCGGCGAACTGGTGCGTCGCTTCGCCACCGCCTCGCAACCGGAAGGCTGTGTCGCCGACGACCGTGGCCAGCGCCTGTTTATCGGCGAGGAAGACAAGGCGGTCTGGGCCCTGGATGCCCGCGCCGACGCGCCCGCCACGCTGGAGAAAGTGATCGGCGTCGGTGGCCCGATCAAGGCCGATATCGAAGGGCTGGGTTTCTACCAAGGCAAGCAGCGCGATTACCTGGTGATTTCCAGCCAGGGCAACGACCGCTACGTGGTGATCGAAGCCAGCCCGCCGTACCGCCTGCGCGGGGCTTTCAGCATCGGCCTCAATGCCGCGCTCGGCATCGACGGCGCCTCACAGACCGACGGCCTCGACCTGACCTCGGCCAACCTCGGCGGCCCCTGGAGCCAGGGCCTGCTGGTGGTGCAGGACGGGCGCAAACGCATGCCCGAAGGCCGGCAGAACTTCAAGTACATCGGCTGGAGCCAGATCGCCGAGGCCCTGAAGCTCGACTGAGCGACTGTCATCATCCGGCAACACGCCGGACATCAAATCGAGTGATCGCCCCGCCGACGCGGGGCCAAGGAGCAAGACATGCAAGCTGCAACCGAACACATGAGCATCTGGGGCTTGGTCAGCGACGCCAGCCTGGTGGTGCAGGCCGTGATGCTGTGCCTGGTGCTGGCCTCGTTGCTGAGCTGGTACCTGATCGTCCAGCGCGGGGTCAGCCTGCGTCGCAGCGAGCGGCAGTCCGACGCGTTTCTCCAGCGTTTCCGCGCCAGTGGCGACCTGGCCCTGCTGTACCGCGAAAGCCAGGCCAAGGGCCGCGATGGCGAAGAGGAAACGCCGCTGCAGCGGATCTTCGTCGATGGTTACCAGGCGTTCTCGCAGTTGCAGCGCCAGCCGCAGATCGCCAGCGACAGCGTGCTCGAAGGGGTCGAGCGCAGCCTGTACGTGTCGCTCGCCGAACAGGACGAGCGCCTCGACCAGGGCCTGGCGTTTCTCGCCACGGTCGGGTCGGTCAGCCCGTATATCGGCCTGTTCGGCACGGTGTGGGGAATCATGAATGCCTTCCTCGGCCTGTCCCAGGTGCAGCAGGCGACCCTCAACACCGTGGCGCCCGGCATTGCCGAAGCGCTGATCGCCACCGCTATCGGCCTGTTCGCGGCGATTCCGGCGGTGATGGCCTACAACCGCTTCAGCGCTCGCGGCCAGACCCTCAGCGCGCGTCAGTACAGCTTTGCCAACGAATTGCAGGCGCGCTTGCACAAACGCCTGCACTGCACCGCGAACATCGCCGCGGTGGCCTGAAAGGAGCGTCCCCATGTTGGTCAAACCCCAGCGCAAACACGCCGCCAAGGCGGAAATGAACGTAGTGCCCTATATCGACGTGATGCTGGTTTTGCTGGTGATTTTCATGGTCACCGCGCCGATGCTGGTGCAGGGCGTCAAGCTCGACTTGCCCAAGGTCGCCGCCCAGGCGCTGCCGGCCGACAGCGAGCGGCAAGTGCTGACCCTCTCGGTGAAAAACGATGGCAGCTTCTACTGGAACCTTGGCCCCGACCTGAAGATCGAGGGTCAGAGCGACAGCGCCGTGAGCCTTGAGGATATGCGCGACAAGGTCGGCCAGATCATTGCCCTGCGCGGCGACACCCAGGTCTATGTGCGCGCCGACCATGGCGCCGACTATGGCCGGGTGGTGGCGGGCATTGCCGAATTGCAGCGCGGGGGTGTGACCAGCCTCGGGCTGATCACCGAGGAGCCTTGAGCATGAGCAGCCTGAGCCTTGCGCTGCCGGTCAGCGCGCCGTCCTTCAACCTGCCGCGCTGGCGCGGCCATGTCGGCGCGGCGGGCATTGCCGTCGCCCTGCATGCGGCGCTGGCGGTGGTCTTGCTGGGGCATGACTACACGCCGCGCTTGCCGACGCCGGTGGTGCCGGTGATCACCACCCAGTTGATCAGCCTGCCGCCGTCGGCGCCGGTCGAGCCGCTGGCGCCACCGCTGGCCGTGCCCGAGCCCGCCGCCGCGATCGAGCCGCCACCACCACCGCCGCAAGTACTGACGCCGCCAGCCCCGGTACCGCCCAGCGCGGCCGAACTGGCCTTCAAGCGCGAGCAGCAGCGCGAAGCCGACGTGCGCCGTCAGGAACGTGTGGCCGAGCAACAGCGGCGTCGCGACGAAGCCCGGCAGCGCGAGGACCAGGCGCGCGCGCAACAGGAGCAAGCGGCACGCGAGGCGGCCGAGGTGCGGGAGACACAGCGCCTGGCCACTGAACGGCGTGCCGCGGATGAACGCGCCCGCGCCGCGGCCGCCAGTTCACAGTACCTGCCCATCAGCAAACAGGCCCCGGACTATCCGCAGCGCGCGCTGGACAAAGGCGTGCAGGGCGATTGCACGGTCAGCTACACCGTCGACACCTCAGGCCGGGTCCGCGATCCGCGCGTGCTGGACGGTTGCCACCCGTGGTTCGCCCAGCCCTCATTGCAGGCGGCCAGGACGTTCAAGTACCAGCCCCGAGTGGTCGATGGCCGGGTCGTGGAAGTGCCCGGCGTGAAAAACACCTTTCACTACAGCATCGAGCAAGGGGTGAGGTAGGCAGGCGATGCAGGCGCGAGCTTCGCGAGCAAGCTCGCTCCTACGGCAACGTCGCCGGGCGCAGGTACTCGGGCTCCAGCACGTTGAACCAGAACAGGATCATGTTCACAAGGATGGTCACCAGCACCAGCAGGCCAACGCCCCAGACCGAGGCGGCGTACAGGAAGCCGCGGTCCTGGGTCAGGCGCATGAACTTGGGCAGGCCGACGAACAGCAAGTAGGTGGCGTAGGCCCCGGCCGCGCCGAGGGCCGCCACCGCCAGCCAGCGATTGGGATAAAGCCCGGCGATGCCGGCGAGGAAGTACGGCGTGGTGGTGTAGGCGACGAAACCGATGCACTGGTTCAGCGTCGGCCGGGCGTCGAAAGTGCGCGACATCCAGCGGATGAACCCGCCCATGATCATGGTGCCGAGCAGGGTGGTGACGTAAAGCAGCACGCTCAGTTGCAGGCCGCTGGCGACGCTGACCCTTACCCGGTCGGCGTCGGCCAGGCTCCAGCCGGTCCAGGTCACGCCGATGAACAGACACACCGCCGGCAACAGCGCCCACAGCAGCAGGTGCGGCAGGTAGTGGCGGGGTTGGCGTTCTTCTTCGCTGCGGATATCCACCCAGGCGTAATCCGGGTGAGTCATGAGTTTGACGAAATGAGCTTTCATGGCGGCAGTCTCCTGTTCGCGCCCGGTGCGCGAGGGTCCTGAACATTGGAGGCAGCGGTTTTTCCAGACGTTCAGTGTTTGTCCTTGCCAGGCGCCGTACGGTCGTGGCGAGTGCCCGGGCGGCCGCCCATCGCCGACAAGCCGGCTCCCACCGGTCCGGCGCAAGCCTTGATAGCTGCATTGATCCCTGCAGGAGCTGGCTTGCCAGCGATTCATGGGCACCGCAAAAACCACGGCATGCGCGCCTGACCATCGCTGCCGCACTCTGATGATGTCCCCCACCCAACTGTTCACCCACCAACACCTGCCCAACACTTTGCTGTCCGGCAGTCCTTTCCGGCTGTCTTGAATATTTCCTAACCGGCTGAAAACAAAGGATTTATGCCGTTGGCATGGCTTGTGCTCTAGCCCTTGATATCCATGTACTCAGGACCAAGGAACATCCATGTCCACACCTGCCGTTTCCGCCCACTACGACATTCGCCAGCCGGATGCGCATCTCATCCGCGACGACGCCGAAGCCATCGCCGTCGCTCACCGTATCGCCGCGCTGCTGCGCGAGGGCGCGTCCGAGCGTGACCGCACGCGCCAGGTGCCGGCCGATGTGGTCGATGCGTTTTCCAACAGCGGCCTGTGGGGCATCACCGTGCCGCGCAGCTACGGCGGAGCCGAGGTGTCGTTCGCGACGCTGGCCAAGGTGATCGCCATTGTCTCCGCCGCCGATCCGTCCCTCGGCCAGATCCCGCAGAACCATTACTGCCTGCTGGAAGACATCCGCCTGCAAGGCAGCGAAGAGCAGAAACGCTTCTTCTTCGATCTGGTGCTCAAGGGCCATCGCTTCGCCAATGCGCTGTCGGAAACCGGCGGCAAGACGGTGCAGGACATCCGTACCCGCCTGGTCACTGAAGGCGACGGCTACCGCATCGACGGGCGCAAGGGCTATTGCACCGGCTCGCTCTACGCCCACTGGATCGGCGTGCTGGCCCTGGACGATCAGGACCGCGCCCAACTGGCGTTCGTCCAGCGCGGCACGCCGGGTCTGGTGGTGGTGGATGACTGGGACAGCGTCGGCCAGCGCACCACCTCCAGCGGCACGGTGATCGCCGACGGCCTGCGGGTGCCGGCCTTCCACCTGTTCGCCAGCTACCGCTCCTATGAAAGCCCGACCCTGGCCGGCCCGTTCGCCCAGTTGACCACCGCCGCCATCGACGCCGGCATCGGCCGCGCCGCGCTGGACGACACCATCACCTTCGTCCGCGAGCACGCCCGTCCGTGGGTCGATGCCCAGGTGGAAAAAGCCGGCGACGACCCGCTGACCATCATTCAAGTCGGCTCGCTGGAGATCCGCCAGGAAGCCGCCGAAGCCTTGCTGGAACGGGCCGGCTGGGTGCTCGACGCGGCCAAGCCGGCGCCGGACGAAGACAACGTCGCCGCCGCCTCGGTGGCCGTGGCCAAGGCCAAGGTGCTGACCACCGAAGCCGCCATCGAAGCCACCAACCGCTTGTTCGAACTGGGCGGCACCCGCTCGTCGCTGGCCAAACACAATTTCGACCGCCACTGGCGCAACGCCCGGGTGCACACCCTGCACGACCCGGTGCGCTGGAAGTACCACCTGGTCGGCAACTGGGCGCTGAACGGCATCAAGCCGCCGCGTCACGACTGGAACTAGGGTGCGGCCATGTCCAAGCAGATTCGTCTCAACGCCTTCGCCATGAACACCGTCGGGCACCTGTCGCCCGGCCTCTGGCGCCATCCCCGCGACCAGTCGCGGCGCTACACCGATATCCATTACTGGGTCGAGCTGGCGAAAACCCTGGAGCGCGGCCGCATCGACGGCCTGTTTATCGCCGATGTGCTGGGGGTCTATGACGTCTATGGCGGCAACGCCGACGCGGCGCTGAGCAGCGGCGCCCAGGTGCCGGTCAATGACCCGCTGCAACTGGTGCCGGCCATGGCCGCGGCCACCGAACACCTGGGCTTCGGCGTCACCGCCTCGGTATCGTTCGAGCACCCGTTTCCGTTCGCCCGGCGCATGTCCACCCTCGATCACCTGACCCAGGGCCGCGCCGGCTGGAACATCGTCACCTCGTACCTGAGCAGTGGCGCGCGCAACCTCGGCCAGCGTGAGCAACTGTCCCACGACCAGCGTTATGCGCTGGCCGAGGAATACCTGCAGGTCTGCTACAAGCTGTGGGAAAACAGCTGGGAAGAGGACGCCGTGCGTGCCGACCGCGACAGCGGCGTGTATGCCGATCCGGCCAAGGTCCACGGCATCGACCACGACGGCACCTACTTCAAGGTGCCCGGTTTCCACCTCTGCGAGCCGTCGCCGCAGCGCACCCCGGTGCTCTACCAGGCCGGCGCGTCGAGCCGTGGCCGGGCATTCGCCGCGGCCAATGCCGAATGCGTGTTCGTCGCCGCGCCGAGCAAGGCGGTGCTGAAGAAACAGGTGGACGAGTTCCGCGCCGCCGCGGTTGCCGCCGGGCGCGCAGCCGACGATATCGTCATCCTCGAACAGCTCACGGTGATCGTCGCCGAGACCGACGAGGCGGCCCTGGCCCGTCTGCGCGAGTACCGCGAGTACGCCAGCGCCACGGGCGCGCTGACCTTGATGTCGGGCTGGACCGGGATCGACTTCTCCCGCTACGACCCGGAGCAGGTGCTGCGCGAAGTGCCGAGCGACGCCATCCAGTCGGCGGTGGAAGCCTTCACCCGCGCCGACCCGAGCCGCACCTGGACCACCGCCGAAATCGCCGATTACTGCGCCATTGGTGGCGACGGCCCGGTGCTGGTGGGTTCGGCGCAGACCGTCGCCGACCAGTTGCAGGAGTGGGTCGAGGCAACCGGTGTCGATGGTTTCAACCTGGCCAGCGTGGTCGCCCCGGAAACCTTCGTCGCCGTGGTCGATCTGCTGGTGCCGGAGTTGCAGGCCCGCGGCCTGTTCAAGCGCGAGTACGCCGAAGGCACCTTGCGCAACAAGCTGTTCGGCCAGGGCGACCGCCTGCGTGCGCCGCACCCGGTTGCTGCGCTGCGTCGGGAGGCCGGCCAATGAATGAGCTGCTGGTCAACCTGAACTGGGGCGAGGTCGGCCAAGCCAGCCTGGAAACCCTGAGCATGCTCGGCGCGGCGCTGGCCTTCACCGTGCTGCTCGGCCTGCCGCTGGGGGTGCTGCTGTACCTCACCGGGCAGCGCCAGTTGTTGTCCAGCCCGCTGTTGTACCGCTGCCTGTCGCTGGTGGCGAATGTGCTGCGTTCGCTGCCGTTCATCATCCTGCTGATCGTGCTGATCCCGGTCACCACGCTGATCACCGGCACCTCGCTGGGGGTACGCGGGACCATCCCGCCGCTGGTGGTGGGCTGTACGCCGTTCTTCGCCCGGCTGGTGGAAACCGCGCTGCGCGAGGTCGACCGCGGGCTGGTGGAAGCCAGCCAGGCGATGGGCGGCAGCACCTGGCAGATCATCCGCTACACGCTGTTGCCGGAGTCGCGCACCGGGCTGATCGCCGCGGTCACCGTGACCGCCATCGTGCTGGTGGACTACACCGCGATGGCCGGGGTGATCGGTGGCGGCGGCCTGGGTGACCTGGCGATCCGCTTCGGTTACCAGCGTTTCCAGACCGATGTAATGGTGGTCACCGTGCTCTTGCTGATCCTGCTGGTGCAGGCCCTGCAAATGAGCGGCGACCGCCTGGTGCGGCACTTCACCCGCCGCTGAAACACCGTTTTGCCCAACCCGGCCCCACGTTCGCCCGACGACGGCCAATCCCATCCCAAAGGAGCACACCATGTTCAAGCAGTCTCTGGCGGTCCTGGCCGCCGCAATCATCAGCCTGTCGGCCCATGCCAACGAAAAACTCGTCGTCGGCGCCACCCCGGTGCCCCACGCCGAGATCCTCGAATTCGTCAAACCGGCGCTGGCCAAGGAAGGCGTGGACCTCGACATCAAGGTCTTCACCGACTTCATCCAGCCCAACCTGCAACTGGCCGAGAAAAACCTCGACGCCAACTACTACCAGTACCGGCCGTTCCTCGATGACTTCAACAAAAGCCGCCACACCGACCTGGTGCCGGTGGTGGGGGTGCACATCGAACCGTTCGGCGCGTATTCGACCAAGATCAAAGACCTCAAGGACCTGCCCGACGGCGCCAGCGTGGCGATTCCCAATGACCCGGTAAACACCGGTCGCGCCCTGGTGCTGTTGCACGAGGCCGGGCTGATCAAACTCAAGGACCCGAGCAACACCCTGGCGACCCAGCGCGACATCGCCGAGAACCCGAAGAAACTGAAGATCCGCGAACTCGAAGGCGCCTTGCTGGCCCGTGCGGTGAACCAGGTGGACCTGGCGTTCGTGTTCGCCAACTACGCCCTGGAAGCCGGGATCGACACCAACAGCGCGCTGATCGTCGAGAAGGGCAAGGACCTCTACGTCGAGTACCTGGTGGCGCGGCCGGACAACCTGCAAGACCCGGGTATCCAGAAACTGGCCAAGGCGCTGAACACCCCTGAAGTGCGCAACTTTATCCTGACCCGTTACAAGGGTCAGATTGCGCCGGGCTTCTGATCTTTCGGGGCACATCGCGAGCAAGCTCGCTCCTACAGAACTCCACATTACTGTAGGAGCGAGCTTGCTCGCGAAAGGCCATCAGCCCCCCCATGGTGCTCAACTAATCAGGTGTTCAGACCGTGACCCGCTTCTCCCAGGAAATCCTCGCCTCCGTCATTCCTCTGCAACTACGCGGGATCGGCAAACGCTACGGCGATCTCACCGCGCTCCAGGACATCGACCTCAGCGTCCAGCGCGGTGAAATCTTCGGCATCATCGGCCGCAGCGGCGCCGGAAAATCCTCGCTGCTGCGCCTGATCAACCGCCTCGAAACCCCCAGCGAAGGCCAGGTGCTGATCAACGGCCAGGACATTGCCGCCCTGACCACCACGCAACTGCGCCCGCTGCGCCGGCAGGTGGCGATGATCTTCCAGCACTTCAACCTCATGGCCACCCGCACCGTCGCCGAAAACATCGAACTGCCGCTGCGCATGGCCGGCGTGCCGCCGTCGGAACGGCTACGGCGGGTCGATGAACTGCTGCAACTGGTGGGCCTGGTCGAGCGCCGCGACGCCTACCCGGCGCAATTATCTGGCGGACAGAAACAGCGAGTCGGCATCGCCCGCGCGTTGGTGCTGGAACCGCAGATTCTGCTGTGCGACGAAGCCACCTCGGCGCTCGACCCGGAAAGCACCCAGGCGATCCTGCAACTGTTGCGCGACATCAACCGGCGCCTGGGCCTGACCATCGTGCTCATCACCCATGAGATGGAAGTCATCCGCGACCTCTGCCACCGCGTGGCGGTGCTGGAGCGCGGACAAGTGGTCGAGCAGGGCGAAGTGTGGCGGGTGTTCGGCGATCCGCGGCATGCCGTGAGTCGGATTCTGCTGGCCGGCTCCGAGCATCGCGACGACAGCGCACGGGGCGCCGAGGGTGAGGTGTTGCTGGATCTGCATTACACCGGAGAGCGTGGGCTGGAGCCGGATCTTGCGGCATTGTCGGCGGCGTTGCCGGGATTGCGCCTGGTGCAGGGCGGGGTGGAGCGGATCCAGGGGCGGGCGCTGGGGCGGTTGCGGGTGGCGGTTGGCAAGGTGGACCTGGAAAAACTCAGCGCGCTGGCGGACCGGGTAGAACGAATCTGACCGGGCGCATCGCGAGCAAGCTCGTTCCTACAGGCAGGTGGCACAAATTCCTGTAGGAGCGAGCTTGCTCGCGAAGGCCTGTCACACCAGATTCAAAACCCTGGCCGCATTGCGGTAGAAGAACTTCTCCACCACGTCATCCTTGAACCCGAGCCGCTGCGCATCCTCGATGCTCTGCCCGATCGGGCGGAAGGTGTACGAGGAGCCGAACAGTAACTGGTCCGCCAGAAAGCCATTGGCCGCTTGCACATACGCTTCGCTACCCGCCTGGAACAGGTACATGTCCGGCAGCAGGTGGATGTTCTCGTAGCGGAACGCCACGCCGATCGCCTGTTGTACGTTCGGCCAGTAGCCATGGCTGGCGACGATCTTCAGTCCGGGAAACGCCCGGGCCACCGCGGCCAGGCGGCCCGGGTCGTTGTAGGCCGTGTCCGGGGTGGTCGGGCCGCTCATGATGAACAGCGGCACGCCGCGCGTTTGCAGGTGTTCGTAGATCGGCCAGTACAACGGGTCATCGGCCTGCCGCGCCGGTTCAGCGAAGCCCGGCTCGAGGTCGATGGCCAGCAGGCCAAGGACGTCGATGGCGCGGTCGATCTCGGCAATTGCGCCTTCGATACCCTGCAGCACCGGCTCCACCGCGCCCACACCGATCAGTTCGGCGTGGCCGTTCACCACGCTGTGGATCAGATCGTTGGACAGGTGCTGGGACGGCGTGTGCCGACCCACCACCGCAGCCTTGTACAGCCCGGCCTCGCGCACCTCGCCGAGGAAGCCTTCCTGGGTCAGTGAGCGTTCGAAGTGGTTGTCCGCGCCACGGGTGCCGACGCGGCGGTTCAGCCAGCGCGCGGTGTCGTGTTCCGGCGAGCCGGGCACGCCGCCGAAGAACGGGTGCAGAAACGCCGGACGGCAGCGCAGGTCGATGATCTTCATGCCGCCTGCTCCTTGCCTTTGCCGGCGCGGATATCGAACGCGCCGCCGGTGAAGGCGCCGTCCACGGTGACCTTGCCCTTGCCCGGCAGCAGGGGGAAGACCAGTTCGGCGAAGCGGTAGGCTTCTTCCAGGTGCGGGTAGCCGGAGAGCACGAAGCTGTCCACGCCCAGGTCGGCGTATTCGAGCAGGCGTGCGGCAACGGTTTGCGGGTCGCCGACCAGCGCGGTGCCGGCACCGCCACGGACCAGGCCGACTCCAGCCCAGAGGTTCGGCGCCACTTCCAGTTTGTTGCGGTCGCCGCCGTGCAGCGCGGCCATGCGCCGCTGGCCTTCGGAGTCCATCTTGGCGTAGTTGGCCTGTGCCGCGGCGATGGTGTCTTCGTCCAGGTGGCTGATCAGTTCGTCGGCGGCGGCCCAGGCGGCTTCGTTGGTTTCCCGCACGATGACGTGCAGGCGCACACCGAAGCGCACGGTGCGGCCATGTTTGGCGGCGCGGGCGCGGACATCGGCGATCTTCTCGGCCACCGCTGCCGGCGGCTCGCCCCAGGTCAGGTAGGCATCGACATGCTTGGCCGCCAGTTCATGCGCCGCCGGCGAGGAACCGCCGAAATACAGCGGCGGGTAGGGTTTCTGCACGGGCGGGAAGAAGTTCTGTGCGCCTTCCACCTTGAGGTGCTTGCCTTCGAAATCGACGTTCTCGCCTTCCAGCAAACGGCGCCAGATGGTCAGGAATTCGTCCGAGGCTTCGTAGCGTTCGTCGTGCTTGAGGAACACGCCATCAGCGGCCAGTTCGGTGGCATCACCGCCGGGCACCACGTTGAGCAGCAGGCGGCCGTTGCTGGCCTGGTCCAGGCTCGCGGCCTGGCGCGCCGAGGCGGTGGGGTTGCCCAGCGACGTGCGCAGGGCCACCAGCAGTTTGATCCGCTGGGTCACCGGCACCAGGCTGGCGGCGGTGACCCACGGGTCCAGGCAACTGGCGCCGGTGGGAATCAGCAGGCCGTCGTAGCCGAGCTGGTCGGCGGCCACGGCGATCTGCCGCATGTAGGCATTGGTCGCCGGCCGGCCACTGGCCGAGTGACCGAGGTAGCGGGTGTCGCCGGAAGTCGGCAGGAACCAGAAAATATCGAGACTCATCAAATTGTCCTCATTGCCATCGTTGATAGGGGCACGCGTGGCAGCGGTGTTTCTAGGAATTCAGATCGACAGATTGATCACCCGGCCATCGAAACCGCCCGGAGCGGCACGACGTTTGTTCACCACCAGTTCGCCGATGCGGATCAGGTGGGTGCGGGTGATGTTGCGCGACAGGCCCAGCAGTTGCGCGGTGTGGACCTGGTTGTAGTGACAGAAGCGGTAGGCCGCGCGCAGCAGCGCGTCCTCGACCTTTTCGTGCAGCCCTTCACCCTGTTCCTCGAACAGTCGCAGCAGCGCCCGTTGCAACAGTTCATCGGCGCTTTCCTCGCGCGGACGGCTGCTGGCCTCGCGCTCGATGCGCAGGTTGGACAGGTGCAGGTCTTCGGCGCGGATCACCTTGTCGCGGCAGATCAGCAGGGTGTGGTGGATGACGTTTTCCAGCTCGCGGATATTCCCCGGCCAGTCGTAGCTGGCCAGGCGCTGGCGGGCTTCCTCGCTGAGGCTGACGTCGGCATAGCCGAGACGCCGGCTGTATTCGGCGATGAAGTGGCGGGCCAGCGGCAGGATGTCGCCGGGGCGGTCGCGCAGCGGGTGCAGTTGCAGGCTGACCACGTTGAGCCGGTAGTACAGGTCTTCGCGGAAATGCCCGGCGTTGATGGCCTTTTCCAGGTGCACGTTGGTCGCCGCCAGCACCCGCACATTGATCGGGATGCTTTTGCGCGAGCCCAGGCGCACCACTTCACGTTCCTGCAGGACCCGCAACAGCTTGACCTGGATCGGCATCGGCAGGTCGCCGATCTCGTCGAGGAACAAGGTGCCGCCGTTGGCTTCCTCGAACCAGCCGGCCTTGGCCGCCAGGGCGCCGGTGAAGGCGCCTTTCTCATGCCCGAACAGCTCGGCCTCCACCAGCGATTCGGAAAACGCGCCGCAGTTGACCGCCATGAACGGACCGTTGCGCCGCCCGCTGAGGTTGTGGATGTGCCGTGCCACCAGCTCCTTGCCGGTCCCGGTCTCACCGATGATCAGCACGCTGGCTTCGCTGGGCGCGACTTGTTGCAGGTGGGCGAGCAGCGCCTGCGAGTGCGGGTCTTCGAAGACCTGCGCGGTGGCGCGGATCGAGGTGGCCAGGGCCGGGGACGGGGGCAGGGTCAGCAGTTGCATGGACGGGCCTTATGAGTAGAAGGTCGGGGTAGGGCGCGTACCGTTCAGCGCCCACTCGCCCAGTTCGTGGATGCGGTAATCCAGCGGGTCGTGCAGGGTCTGGGTGCGCAGGTTGCGCCAGTGCCGGTCGAAACGTAGCGAGGCATGGGTGGCGCGGGCGCCGGTGACTTCGAACAGGCGGTTGCAGATATCCAGGCCATGGCGGGTGGCGGCGACCTTGGCGGTGCCGATGGCCAGCGCCAGTTGCGCGCGCTCCTCGGCGCCGAGGGCGTGTTCCTTGGCCCAGGCGCGGTCGAGCAGGTCGGCGGCGCGTTCGATCAGCAGGCGCACGCTTTCCAGGCCGACCCAGAACTCGCCGTAATGGCGCAATACATGTGGGTCTTCGCCGCTGTGCCGGGCCGTGGAGCGGAACCACGGACGGCTTTCGTTGAGGGTGTACTGGCGGGCCTCTTCGAAGGCGCCTTCGGTGATGCCGAGGAACATGTTGGCGAAATGCAGTTGCGCGATCAGCGGCCGCAGGCAGGCGAACGGCGTGCTCAGCGGGCCCGGGTCGAGCAGCAGTTCGCTGTGTTCGACACGGACGCGCTCGAAGGTGGCGCTGCCGCTGTCGGTCTGGCGCTGGCCGATATTGTCCCAGTCGCCATGCAGGGTGATGCCGGTGCGGCCGCTGGGGATGGCGGCGATCAGCAGCTTGCCGCCGGCGCTTTCATCAACCGCCGAGGCGATCAGCATTTCCGAGTCGCTGGCGCCGGAGCAGAAGCTCTTCTTGCCGGAGAACTCGCACCAGCCGTCGAAGCGCTTGACCACGGTGCGGGTGTCCAGCGGATTGAGCGCGTTGCCCCAGAACCAGTCCTTGCGCGCGGTCAGTTCGAACCACGGCTCCCACTGCTCGGGACGGGAGAACAGGCGCACGGTGGCGAGCATCAGGTGCTGGAAGCCGAAGACATGGGCGATGGAGCTGTCGACCCGAGCGAACTGGCGCACCACGTCGAAGGTTTCGCTCCAGGTGGCGCCGAGGCCGCCATATTGGGTCGGGATCACCAGGCCGAGCAGGCCGCTGGCGCGCAGCGCGTCGCGTTCAGCCTTGGGCGTGCCGCCACGGGCATCGCGCTCGACGGCGGTCTCGGCGAATTGCGCGGCCAGCTCGCGGGCGATTTGCACAGGGGTTTGCAGGGTGTTGCGCGAAGGCAGGTTCATGGTCGACATCTGCCTCAGGCGATCTTGCGCAGGGCGCTGTCGGTGACCACGCCGGCCAGTGTCGCGGCGGCACGCTCAGCGGCCAGGGCGATACGCGCCTGCAGCGCTGGGCTGGTGATCTGGTAGTCGGTGAAATCGGCCTGGGCGGCGTACACGCCGATGGGCAGGGTCAGGGCCTGGAAGAAGCTGAACAGCGGGCGCAGTTGATGATCGATGACCAGCGCGTGGCGTTCGCTGCCGCCGGTGGCGGCCAGCAGCACGGGGGTGTCGATCAACGCATCCTGGCCGATCAGGTCGAACAGGTGCTTGAACTGGCCCGGATACGAACCGCGATAGACCGGGGCGGCGACGATCAACAGGTCGGCCTGTTCGATGGCCAGCAACTGCGCTTCCACATCAGCCGGCAACTCGGCGCGGGACAGGGCACCACCGACCGGACGGGCGATATCACCCAGCTCGATGACCTGCACGTTGAAATCCAGGTGCTGGCCCAGCGCGGCGATCAGCGCCTCGGTCAGGACCAGGGTGCGGGAAGGGCGCCAGGCCCCACCGGAAACAGCGACGATGTTGAAAGCGGTGCTCATGATTCAGGTTCCTTGGCGGAGTGAGATGCCTGGGTGGAGCAAGAGCCGTTCCAGTTTCTTGAATTCGTTGTGAATCAAGGTGTTGAGCGATTTTTCCGGTGGCTGTTGTGTTGCCGGGGCGCCGCAACTGTTGATTCAGTGTTGGTGGATGAACAGTTGTCGGGTGAACACTGTTCGGGATGCGGGGGATTTTTAGAGTGGGATGCATATTCAGTCCAATTCTTAATAAAGATAAATTTATTCGAATTAGAAATATGTGATGCAGCAGCCAATGGGGGCGCGGGTGGCGCGGCCTGTGTTTATCGCGCATCAAGAGCTAGGGAAATTTCCTACAAATGGGCTAAAGTCGACCCCACTCAACCTATCGGGAGAAAGGAATGTCGTGCCCCCAGGTCTGCTCCGGCGCCACGCTGCAATGCAGCTTCGGTGCCGCGCCATGCGTGCTGAATGTGCTGCCGGTCAACCGGGTGTTGGCTGGCGGGATGCCGGCGGCGACGATCATGGACCATATCCCGCTGGTGAACATTGCCACCTTCGGCACGTGCATGAGCATTGCCAATCCGATGGTCGCCGCCGCCACCGCCGCGGCCCTCGGGGTGTTGACGCCGATGCCGTGCATTCCCGCCACCGCCGCGCCGTGGGTGCCCGGTGCCCCGACGGTGTTGCTGGGCAGCATGCCGGCGCTGGATGCCAACAGCATGCTGATGTGCAACTGGGCGGGGGTGATCAAGATTGGCATGCCGGGTCAGGTGCAGATGTTGATTCCCTGAGATTGTCTTGGGGGGGGTGCGGCGCCGCAAACCTCACTCTTCCGCTCCATTCGTCCACCACCACTTCAACCGCGACACCGGCTTGCCCGCCGCATTCAGCGGTCGGCCGTCTTCGGCATAGCGCTGCCCCGGATCGAGCAACTGGCCGTTGAGGTATTGCGCCTTCAACGCCAGCTTGCCGTTGGGATGAAAGCGCTGCAGCAGGCCCTCGCGGACGCCATTGTTGTACAGCTCGCGCTCGGCCACCGCGCCATCCGGGAAGTAGGTGACCGCTTCACCCTGCAACAGGCCCTTGCGGTAGGTGGCCGAGCGCAGCAGTTGCCCTTCGGTGGAGTAGAAGCTGGCAACGCCTTCGAGGCGATCGTTCTGGTAGGGCAGTTGCGCAGACAGCCGGCCATTGGGGTGAAACGTCTGGCTCAGGCCGTGCAACAGGCCGCCGGCGTAACTGAGGTTGGCCTGTGGCCGGCCATGTTCTTCGATGCGCAACGGACCGTTGAGCGCCTGTTCGTGCAGGCGCCCGGTCAACTGCGCGTCGCCGCGCTGCAGGCGGAAGGCGTCGCCCTTGGTCACGTTCGGGCCCTTCAATTGACCTTCACCAGGCCGCCCTTGATGGTCAGCATGCCGCCGCCATCCACGGTCTGTTCGGCGCCGCCCTTGTTGGTCAGGCTGATGCCGGCATCGTTGGTCATGGTGGTGCCGGCCTTGTTCTCCAGCGAGGTGCCGGCCTGGTTGGCGAACGAGGTGCCGGCCTTCTGCGCGATGGAGGTGCTGGCCTGCACGGCAAGGTCCGCGCCGCTCTTGACGGTGAAGCTGGCGCCGCTCTGCAGGGTGATCTTGCCGGTCACCTTGATGGTCAGGTCGCCGTCGATGGTCAGGGCGTAGTCGCCGGTAATCTTCTCGGTGAAGTTACCGCCGGTCTTGTGGGTCTGGTCGCCGCCGACGGTCACGGTGCGGGTGTCCTTGACGTCGAGGCTGTCGCTGCCGGTCTGGATTTCGACCGTGCGCTTGCCCTTTTCCAGGGTGATGGTTTCGTCGCCTTCCTTGACCGTGCGGGTGCGGGCGTTCTGGACGGTCTGGGTTTCGTCGTGGCCGATGGTTACGGTGGCGTCGTTGAGGACGTTGGTGTTGAAGTCTTTCTGCGCCTGCAGGAAGACTTCCTCGGCGTCCTTCTTGTCTTCGAAGCGCAGGGCATTGAAGCCGCCGCCGCCCTTGGAGGAGTTGGTCTTGATCCCCGACTGGGTCTGGTTGTCGGGCAGGGTCCAGGGCACCGAGTTGTCGCCGTTGTAGACGCAGCCGCTGACCAGTGGCCGGTCGGGGTCGCCGTCGATGAAGGTGACGATCACTTCCTGGCCGACCCGCGGCACGAACTGCATGCCGAAGCTCTTGCCGGTCCAGGGCAGTACCACGCGGACCCAGCAGGAGCTGGTTTCGTTGTTCTTGCCGTCGCGGTCCCAGGGGAACTGGATCTTGATCCGGCCATATTCGTCGGTCCAGATTTCCTCGCCGGATTTGCCGACCACCGTGGCGGTCTGGGTGTGCATGCGCGGTTTCGGCGTGACCCGCTGCGGGCGGTAGGTGGTGGCCTTGGGGATCGCTTCGAAGCGGTTGCGGTAGCTGTCGTGGCTGACGTCGTGGGTCACCGAGGTGACCACCCAATCGATGTTCAGACTGGCGTCGTCATGGCCGCTGAGGGTGAAGTAATGACCGGGCACCAGCCAGCGGCAATCGCTATCGCCGACAAAGCGCTTTTCCTGGGTGCGCAGGCCGTCGACGCGCTGCTTGGTCAGCGCATCGCCACGGGATTTCTCGATGTAGCCGCCGGGATGCTCATACGCCGTGCGCGGCCCGGTCTTGGCCTCGGCCTTGCTGTACAGCGAGGTGGTCGGGGTGGTGAAGGCGTAGTCGCTGGCCGAATAGACCCCGGCCACCGCCTGCAGCACCAGTTGCCCGGAGCGGATGCCATGCAGTTCGCGGCCGCCCATGCCCTGGCCGAGGTAGCTCACCGCCGCGCCGTTGGGCAGGGCCGGGAAGGCTTCGTTGTTGTCGGCCAGCACCAGGGTGTGAATGCCGTCTTCATGGGTGAAGAACCAGAAAATCCCTTCTTCTTCGAGCAGGCGGCAGACGAAGGCGAAGTCGCTTTCGCCGTATTGCACGCAGTATTCCCGCGGCGTGTAGCTGCCCGTAAGGGACAGCTTGTAGTCGCTGAAACCATGGGCGTCGAACAGGCTGGTGACGATGTCGGAGGTGGACAGGTTCTGGAACACCCGGTTGTTGCTCGCCAGGTTCAGCCACCACAGCCACGGCCGCAGCACCACCTGGTAGCGCTCGGCACTGGCGTCGGCGGGCAACTGGTGGACCTCGGCGATCAGGCCGTCCAGCGGGCGCAGTTTGCTGTCGTTGTGCAGGGTGGCGGTGAGGTGGCTGGCGACCGCGTCGGTCAGGGTCAGGGTGCTGTCGGCGTACCCACGCAGCACCTGCAGCCCCAGGCCGTTGAGCATCTCACCGCCACTGAGCGACTCCGGATAGAGGTCGCTGAGGGCGCTGGCGGTGAGGGAAAGGCTGGTGTTGCTGTCGGTGGCGCGGGGCATCTGGGGTCTCGAACAATCAATGGCCTTGGCGGACTTTACAGGCTGGCGAGGGCAGAAGTCTTGCTCACTCCAGCGCCCATTCCGCGAGTTTCCCCGTGACCTGCTTCATCAGCACGTTTTCGATGTCCCGCGCGCCGGCGCCGCTGCACTGGGCGAGCACCGCCTTGACGATGCCGCGGTCGAAGTCGAACTGCTTGCCGGTGGCGGCCTTGTAGCGCTCGCGGAGTTTCTCCAGCTTGGCCAGGACGATACCTTCCAAGGTCAGTTCATCCAGCGGGTGATAGGGCACCACGGTCATGCGCGCGAGGAATGCCGGGCGGAACGCCTTGAGCAAGACCTTGTGCAGGCGCTCGTTGAAGACCTCGCCGTCCAGCTCGGCCTTGGCCGTGTCGAGGATCAGTTCGGCGCCGACGTTGCTGGTGGCGAGCATCACGGTGTTCTTGAAGTCGACGATCAGGCCGCTGCCGTCTTCCATCACGCCTTTGTCGAAGACGTTGTAGAAGGCTTCGAGCACGTCCGGGTGGGCCTTTTCGATCTCGTCCAGCAGCACCACCGAATAGGGCTTGCGCCGCACCGCTTCAGTGAGCACGCCGCCGCTGCCGTAGCCGACGTAGCCGGGCGGTGCGCCCTTGAGCTGGCTGACGGTGTGGGCTTCCTGGTATTCGGAGAGGTTGATGCTGATCAGGTTGCGCTCGCCACCGTACAGCGCGTCGGCGAGGGCGTAGGCGGTCTCGGTCTTGCCGACGCCGGTCGGGCCGGGCAGGAGGAACACGCCCACCGGTTTCTGCGGGTCGGTCAGCCCGGCGCGGTAGGCCTGCAGGCGCTGGGCGATGGTGTCGAGGGCGGTTTTCTGGCCCATCACTCGCTGGCCCATGCGCTGGCCGAGGGTGCGCACGGCATGGGCTTCGTCGGCGAGCATCTTGCCCACCGGGATGCCGGTCCAGCCGGCGATCACCGCGGCGACGATCTTCGAATCGACCTGCTCCGGCACCAGCGGGTCGTCCTGGCGAATGGCGTCCAGCCCGGCTTCCAGGCGCAGCAACTCGGCGGCGAGGTGGTCGATGCGGCTGTCGGTCTCGGGGTCGCGCTTGGCCGTGTCGGCGTCGGCGCGCTCGCTCAGGGCGAGCAGTTCGCGGCGGGTATCGAGCAGTTCGCGGACGGCCTCGCGCTCTTCGCTCCAGCGGGTTTCCAGCTCGCGCATGGCCTGCTGGTTTACCGTCAGTTCGGATTCCAGGCGGGTGATGCGGTCGCGGTGGTCCTGGCCGGTGGCTTGTTCGCGGCGCAGGCGTTCCACTTCTTCGTTGAGGCTGTGCTGGCGATGGCGCAGGTTTTCCAGCGGCGGCGGCACGTCGTGCTGGCCGAGGGCGACCCGGGCGCAAGCGGTGTCGAGGATGCTGATGGCCTTGTCCGGCAGTTGTCGCCCGGAGATGTAGCGATGGGAGAGCTTGACCGCGTCCTGGATCGCGGCGTCGAGCACCAGCACGCCATGGTGCTGTTCCAGTTTGCTGGCGATGCCGCGCAGCATCTGCACGCAGGTGGCTTCGCTGGGTTCTTCGACCTGGACCAGTTGGAAGCGGCGGGCCAGGGCCGGGTCTTTCTCGAAGTACTTCTTGTATTCCTGCCAGGTGGTGGCGGCCAGGGTGCGCAGTTCGCCCCGGGCCAGGGCCGGCTTGAGCAGGTTGGCCGCGTCGCTGCCGCCTTCGGCACCGCCGGCGCCGATCAGGGTGTGGGCTTCGTCGATGAACATGATGGTCGGCATGGGCGCGTTGCGTACCGCCTCGATCACGCCTTTGAGGCGCTGTTCGAACTCGCCCTTGACCCCGGCGCCGGCCTGCAACAGGCCGAGGTCGAGAACCCGCAGGCAGACGTCTTGCAGGGCAGGGGGCACGTCGCCGGCGGCGATGCGCAGGGCGAGGCCTTCCACCAGCGCGGTCTTGCCGACGCCGGGTGCGCCGACCAGGATCGGGTTGTTCTGCCGCCGCCGCAGAAGGATGTCGATGCATTGGCGGATCTCGCCTTCGCGGCCGATGATCGGGTCGATGCGCCCGGCCCGGGCGTCGGCGGTGAGGTCCTGGGTGTACTGCTCCAGCACCGGGTCTTCGGTGTTTTTCGCCGCGGCCTTGCCGCGTTTGGTCGGGGCATTGGCGGCGGGCTGTTCGCGGGAGGCGGCGGTCCATTCCTGGAACTTGCCGCGCAGGGTATCCAGCGGGATGGCCAGCAGCGGCGCGGCGCTGTTGAGCAGCAGGCTGCGGTACTCCTCGCGCTCCAGCAGCACCAGCAGCAACAGACCCGAGCGGATGCTCTGTTCTTCGCGCACGCCGGCTTGCAGGACGGCGTCCTTGAGCAGGTTGACGGTCTGCGCCGAGAGCGACGGCGTGCGGGTATTGCCGGACTTGAACAGCTCCAGGGCGCGGTTGATCTGTTCGCCCAGGGCGTCGCGCTCGACCTTCAGCGGCGGCAGCAGACAGGCCAGGTCGCCGCCAGGAATCTCCAGCAGTTCCAGCAGGAAATGCTCGATCTCGATGAAGTGATGACCGCGTTGCAGGCAACGCTGCGCGGCGCGCTCCAGTGCATTGTGGGTGTCGCTGTTCAACCAACCGATCAGGCTGCCGAGCTCCATGTTCACACCTCTGCCGGCTGTTGTAGCCGGGTATTGAATACCTGACGGCGGGTCGGGTCGCTCTTGCGCTGCAACCCGTTGTTCCAGTTCAGCCGCGGACGGTTGTCGTTCATGAGGAACATCGGCCGGGCGCCGTCGATCAACAGCGTCAATGCGCAGTCTAGATCGGGGCCGAAATACAGGGCGGCAAGATCGGCCAGTTGGTGGTGGGTGTCGCCACCGGGCAGCAGCGGTTTGGCCTGTTCGGCGCTGAGCGGGCCGATGTGCAGGCGGATGCCGGCGTGCTCGTCCCACATGCGTTTGCCGGCGATCGCCGTGCGCCCCAGTTGCAGGTTGCGCCCGCCACGTTTGAGCACGCTGCGACTCGCCGGCGGGATGTCGCACCAGGCGCCGTCATGGCCTTCGACACGCAGCGGCAGGTTGAAATGATGGCGGACGATCGAGGCGAAACCGGCCAGCGAGCGCCGCCCGCCGGTGATCAGCGCGGTGCGCGCCAGCAGCGCGGCGTCGGGCAGTTTCTGGCGATCCTGCAGGCCGGCCGGCAGCAACCCGGCCAGCGCGCGCAGTTGCTGTTGCACCGGGGTATCGCGGGCTTCGGCGAAGCCGAGGGCGACCCGGTGCTTGCGCAGGGTGCGGTAGAGCAGGCTGAGCAGGCGGTGCTGGAACAGGTCGAGAAATTCCGCCGGCGCGTGGTCGCGCTCCAGCGCCCGCTGTTGCAGCCACTCCTGGAAGGCGTAGGGCAGCGGACCGTCGGGGCCGCCAAGGCCGAAGATCGGCGTGCTGAGGATCGGCCGCGGATCATGGGCGTCGTGGCTGATCTTTTCGATCTGGCTGGCGGGAAACACCGGCGTCAGCGGGCCGCGCAGGCGCACCGCTTCGTTTTGCGGCACGCTGCCGCGGCCCAGCGAGGTCGCCTTCTGGTTCTCGTGTTCGAGGATCAACAAGGCCTGAAGCAACTCGAAGCCTTCGGGTCGTGCGCGCAACGTCTCGCTCAGAGGCACAGCGGCATGCCGGCTTGCGGGCTCCATGTCTTGATCTCCTTGGTGGCATCGTCGGCATCGACCAACACGGTGGTGATAAAGCGGTTGGCCGTGGCGTACAGCGAGAAGAATTGCGCCAGTACCGCGGAAAACAGCACGGTGCTGTGCCCGGCGAAGTGCGCCGGGTCCAATTGAATCCGCACTTCCAGGCCCTTGCGCCAGCCGCGCCAGGCGTCCTTGCCGACATGCCCGACGATACGTTCGCAGGCCAGGCTTTTCAGCCCGTCGATCTGCCGCCCGGCGCTGGCTTCGTTGCGCAGGTTGTGCAGGGTCAGCATCTCGCGCAGGGCATCCAGCGCGTGTTCGCCTTCGACCAGCGACAGGTGATTGAGGGTCAGTTGCGACACCAGCCGCCAGCGCGACTGGCCGTCAAGGTTCGGCACGCCTTGCGAGCTGGGCGGGTTGACCAGGCGGGCAGTGGCCGGCGCGCCGGGGCGCTCGAACGCCAGCACGGTGCCGGCAGCCAGGCTCTGCGCCAGGTGCCGGTTGGTGCACAGCAGGTCGGCGCTGAGGCTGAAGTCCCAGCTTTGGCTACGCGGATTGAAGCCGGGATCGACCAGGCTGACCAGTATGTCGCTGCCGATCCGGTTCGGCGTCAGGCCATTGATGCGCCGCGCATGCCAGTACATCTGCGCGTTGCTGCTGTGCTGGCTGCCGTAGTACGGCGCCACCGGCCGCACCACGCCATCGGCGGACAGGGTGCGCATGCCGCGGATGCTGTGGATTTCCACGCTGTTTTCGCGGTGGGCATCGGCGACCAGACGGTACTCGCTGTTCTTGCCATCCGGGCGCAGCGGCTCGGAGGTGCGGCGGAACAGGTTGATCGCCGGCACGCAGCCCAGGGCGATATCGCTGGCCTGCAGGTGCAGGTGCGGCGGTGTCGGGCGGTCGAACACCAGGTACAGGTCAAGGCTGTTGCCGTCGATGCGGGACGGGTCGAGCGGCACATCGAAGAAGTGGAATTTCTCCGGGAACGCGAAATACTCGGTGAGCAAGCGCAAGCCCGGGTGCACGCCGTCTTCCTCGGGCAGCAGGGCCTGGTCGTCGGCGAAACCGACCACCTCGGGCAGGCGGGCCTGCTTGTCCGCGCGCTTCAGGCGTTGCGGGCGTTCGCCGGGGGCGCTGTTGAACACGCCGATGGTGTGGGCACCGAGCAGGTCATACAAGGTGGCGTTGACCATCGGCGAGGCGTTCAGGTGCAGGCGCAACTGGCGCACATCCAGTGCGTTGAAGGCCGCCTTGCCTTGATAGTCGATGCGCAGGCGCAGGGCGGAACCGGCGTTGTACTGGCCGGTCAGCTTGCGGGCTTCGTCGCCGTCGAGCAGCACCGCATCGGTGATTTTCAACGGCCACAACGTCACCTCGGCGCCGGTGCGGAAATAGATGCTTTCGCCGCGGGTGGTGGTGACGAACAGCGAGGTGTCCCGCGCCAGGGTGTAGCCGCTGTCCAGGTTGCCTTTGCCCTCGGCGGGTTCGATCCGCACGATGGTGCAGGAGGGCAGGGGCCGCAGGGCCAGCGGGTAGAGTTGTTCGAGCAGGGCGTCGCTGAATTCGGCGTAGTCGTCGTCGAGGCGCCGTTGCAGGCGCGCCGAGAGCAGGGCGAAGCCTTCCAGCAGGCGTTCGACATGCGGGTCCTGACTTTCTCCCGGCGACAGCTCCAGACGCCGCGCCACCTTGGGGTAGCGGTTGGCGAAGGCGCTGCCAGCGTTGCGCAGCCAGGTCAGTTCACGTTGGTAATAATCCAGTAGCAGCGGGTCAATCGAGTCGCTCATGGCTGACCTCCAGACCCGTGTCGGTCTTGTCCACCACGAACGCCACCGGCCATTGCTGGCCGCCCTGGCGCAGCAGTCCGCTGAGCAGGATGCTCAGGCTGCGGGGTTGCCCGGCCACCAGCCGCACGTCCACCTCGCCCAGTTGCAGGCGCGGTTCGAAGTGCGTGATCGCGGCACGGATTTCCCGGGCGATGCGCCGACGGTCGTCGGGGTTGCTCGCCTGCAGACCGCTCCAGTCGCCGAGGCCGTAGTCCAGCACCGTTGGCGGCGAGGTCCGCGACGGGCCGGCGCGCCGGCTGTTGAGCAGGCGCAGCAGTTCTTCGCGGACCGACGTGGCCAGGGCGTGACGGTCCAGTTGCGGCGCATCGTCGCCGGCCCCGGCCAGGCGTTCAAACAGCAGCGGGCGGTTGCCCGTGGAGGACATGATCGACTACCGCGACTTAGCTGCCCGCCTTGTTGAGTTTCATGTCCCAGGTGGTGGCGGCCGTGCCTTCCTTGACGCCGTCGTATTTCTGCGTGGTCAGTTCCCACTTGATCTTGGTGAAGTTCAGGGAAATGGTTTCCACCGGCTTGCCACCGGTACCGCCGCTGACGCTGACGTTGGAGAACACCACGTTGTCGAGGGTGTAGACGATGAACGGGAGAATCTGCCCGCTGCCTTCGGCGGCGTTACGGCCGATGGTGATCTTGGCCTGGGCAATCGCCTTGCCGGAGGCGCAGTACAGGTTCAGGTTGGGGGTGGACGTGTCGACGAACTTGGTCAGGGTGAACTCGCCCACGTGAGGCTTGCCCGAGGTCCGCTCGGTGTTGCTGACGTCGTTGGTGACCTGCATGGAGACGTTGTGGCTGTAGGACATGATTTCGATCTTGTCCGTGAAGCCTTCGAGCTGGCTGTCACCTTTGATGTCGTCGCCCAGGTCCAGAATGATCGCATCCATCGCGTAAAGCTCCTGCTGCTAGAAATTTGGAATGAAAGAGGGGGAGCGGCTCCCGCGGGCGAACCCGCGGGAGTCACGGTCAGGCGGCTGCCGAAGGCGGCAGGGTCGCGACCAGGCGGATCGAAGCGGTCAGTTCTTCCAGCTGGAAGTGCGGACGCAGGAACACGGTGGCACGGTAGGCGCCTGGCTTGCCAGGCACTTCGGAAACATCCACACGGGCTTCGCGCAACGGGTACTGGGCCTTGATTTCCTGAGGGGCGTTATCGTTGATCAGCACGTAGTCGGCGATCCAGTTGTTCAGGTAGGTCTGTACGTTGTCGCGGGTCATGAAGCTGCCGACCTTGTCGCGCATGATTACCTTGAGGTAATGAGCGAAGCGCGACGACGCCAGCACGTACGGCAACATGCTCGAGACGCGCGCGTTGGCGTTGGCCTCGTTGGTGTTGTAGGCGCGTGGCTTGTTGGTGGTCTGGCCGCCGAAGAACACGGCAGTGCCGGTGTTTTTCTTGTGGCACAGGGAGATGAAGCCGAGGTCGTTCAGCTCTTTCTCGCGGCGGTCGGTGATGGCGATTTCGGTCGGGCACTTCAAGGTCAGGTCGCCGGAGGCGGTCTTGAAGGTGTGCTGCGGCAGGTTGGTTACCGCACCGCCACTTTCAGCGCCACGGATCGCCGCGCCCCAGCCGTATTTGGCATAGGCGTCGGTGAGGCGTTGGGCCAGGGCCCAGGCGGCGTTGCCCCAGAGGTATTTCTTGCCGTCGGCGCCGGCGACGTCTTCGTTGAAGTCCATGCCGTCGACCGGCAGGGTGTCCTTGCCGTAAGGCAGGCGCAGGAGGAAGCGCGGCAACACCAGGGACACGTAGCGCGAGTCCTCGGTGGCGCGGAAGTCACGCCATGGGCCCAGCTCCAGGCTTTCGAAGACTTTGGCCAGGTCCTTGGGAACCGACAGGTCGTTGAACTGCTTCATGTCGAACAGCAGCGGGCTGGCGGCGGCAATGAATGGCGCGTGAGCGGCCGCGGCGACTTCGGAGAGCTTGGTCAGCAGGGCGATGTCCTGCGGGTGACGGCCGAAGTAGTAGTCGCCAACCAGGGCGCTGAACGGGTAGCCACCGAAGGTGCCGTATTCCTCTTCGTAGATCTTCTTGAACAGGACGGTCTGGTCGAAGTCGACGGCGCGGGTCAGGTCCTTGCTCAGCTCGTTCTGCGAGACGTTGAGCAGGCGCAGTTTCAGACGGGTGCCGGTTTCGGTGTTGCTCACCAGCATGTGCAGGCCGCGCCAGGACGCTTCGAGCTTCTGGAAGGCTTCGTCGTGGAGGATTTCGTTGAGCTGGTCGCTGATCAGCTTGTCGATCTGGCTGATGCGGTTGTTGATCAGGGCACGGGTGTCAGTGTCTTGACCCTGGCTGGCGGCGAGGGCCTTTTCCAGAACCTGGCTGGCGAACTCGGCGATCATGTCCTGGGCATAGACCTTCTGACTGTCGTCATGAACGATCTGGCCTTCCTTGATGATCTTTTCCAGCAGGGTGAGGGTCTGGGTGCTGCCTTCGCTTTGATTCTCGGTGCTTGACGCGGGCATGGTGGTGTCTCCGGGAGCAGAGGGGTGTGATCAGGCGTGCGAGTCAGGAGGGGCTGGACCGATTACTCGGTCTTGGTCTCGGTGTTCTCGCCAGGCACTACGTCATCGTCTTTTGTCCCGGGCGGCGTCTCGTCTTTCTTGACTTCGCCAGTGCTGGCGGTGGTGCCGGAGCGGGCGGCCTTGATCGCTTCCAGGTCTGCTTCGGTGCTCTTGAGCACTTCCTTGAGCAGTTCGTCGAGCTTGTCGTTGCCGTCGAGCTTGGTCAGCAGGTCGCGCAGGCGCTCACGGGCTTCGAACAGCACCTTGAGCGGCTCGACTTTCTTCACCACGTTGACGGGGTCGAAGTCCTCGATCTTGCTGAAGCTGAGCTTCGCGCTGAGGGGATTGCCTTCTTTGTTGAGGGTGTTCTTGACGTTGACGGTGACGCTGGGGGCGATGGATTCGACGACTTTGTCGAAGTTATCGCTGTCGATGTCGACGAAGCGGCGCTCGTTGAGCTTGGCCGGGTTCTGCGTGGCACCCGACAGATCGGCAAGAACACCAACCACCAGAGGCAATTCCTTTTTCTCGATGGCGTTACCGGTTTCTACGTCATAGGTGATCTGCACGCGAGGCGGACGGACCCTGTCCAGCTTGTGCTGAATACTTTCTACCATAGTGGCTGACTCCGATGCAGAAGGCGGGCGCAATGCAACGGTTTCCCACTGATCGCAATCCCTTGCTAGACCGCGGCGTGGACACGCTCTTGTCGAGGTTCCTGTTTTCCGCAATCACCTCAATTCGTCATGGTGGCGAATTGGCATGGATGCTATAACAGGCATGCCGAAATGCAAATAAAACTTTTCTTGGATCATCATGCGTCTTAAAAAGTTCATATCCATCAAGATTTTGGCGGTACTTTTGACAGCCTCGGCAATGGCCGGATGTTCATTGTTTGGATCCAAGGTTAGTGTCGATGGCGTCACCCTGGATGTTGCTTTGCGCGCAAACGATGATTCGCCGATCGCCGTGGATTTCGTGGCCGCCAACGATGTTGACCTGCTTGGAAAGTTGTCCGGGCTGACAGCAAAACAATGGTTTGCCACGCGTGAACAATATCAGCGCGACTTTCGTCAGTACTTGCATGTTTGGGGCATGGAGCTAGTGCCTGGACAGTTGATTGAATCGTCAACTTTCCCGCTTGATGGAAAGCCGTCGGTTGGACTTCTGGTATTTGCCAATTATCAAAGTCCGGGCGCCCATCGCTTGCGCCTTGAAGACCAGCGCAGCATCCGCTTGAAATTCGACAGCCGTGAAATGACCCTGCTCGACCAGAACACACGCTGACCGCGGCCGCCGCCGCGCTTGGCCATACGCCAGATACAGGATGTGAAGGGACTTTATGAGCGTGCGACCTGATGTGGTCTGCTGGTACGAAGGCATGCAATTGCTGCCCCAGCATTTTCAGTTGCAAGGGCTGCGGGCCGAGGCCATGGCGGCCCACCTGGCACTGGCTGCCAACCCCTGGTATTGGGGCGTAGCGCATTTCGAACACGACCCCGCCGCGCTGGTGGCCGGCAAACTGCGCCTGCTGAGCCTGGAGGCGACCATGCCCGACGGCATGCCGGTCAGCCTCGGCGCGGCGCAGGAAACCCAGCTTGAGCTGGACCTGGCCAAGCCGGTGAAGGATTCCGAGACCTCCACCGTCACTGTCTACCTGGCGTTCAACCCGCTCTGGCAAGGCCAGCGCCTGCGCGCGATGGAGGGGCGTTGGCAGTCGGAACTGAGCGAGCCGGTGCCCAATCTCGACAGCGGCCTGGACGATGAACGCGTCACCGTCTGGAAGCCCGCGCCGCGCCTGGTCACCGACCGCGACAAGGCCGACAGCGTGTGCCTGCCGCTGATCCGCGTGCGCAAGGAAAACGGCGTGTACAAGGCCTTGCCCGACTTCGTCGCGCCGAGCCCGCGGGTTACGCCGCAATCTGTGCTGGGGCAGCGGGTGCTGAAGTTGTGCGCCATGGTGCGGGAAAAGTGCGGGTCGATCGGCGTGCGCCTGCAGGGCGTCGAGCTCGAAGGCGACCCCGCCCGCGCCCGGGTATTGCGCAGCCAGTCGGCGGCGCTGTGGGCGCGATTGCCAGAAGTCGAGGGCGCGCTCTACAGCGGCATCGCCACACCCCAGGCGCTGCACGGCCTGCTGTTGGGCATGGCCGGAAGTTGGGCGGCGCTGGATCCGGTCAACGGCGTGCCGGCGTTTTCTCCGCTGGAGTTTCTTGACCTGTACCGCGGCTATGACGAAGTCCTCGACTGGCTGGAACGCAGTCTGAAGAAAGTCCGCGAAGGGCTGCGCAGCGTGCCGTTCGAACAGAGGGGCAACGTCTACGAGATCCAGTTGCCGTCTTTCGATCCCTCCCGTCCGTTGCTGGTCGGCCTGCGCATGCCACCCGGAGCACCCGAGCCAGACGCTTCGCTGTGGCTGGGGCGGACCATCATCGCCTCGGCCGGCAATGTCGCTGACCTCGCTCGCCAGCGTCGACCGGGCCTCAAGCACAGCGCCCTGGACCTGGCCCGGCAGGCCGCCAGTGGCGTGGGTAGCGAGACCCGGCTGTTCGAGATCGATACGGGCGAGCACTGGTTCAACCCGCAATTGCCGTTGCAGATCGTTTCGCCGGGGAATGGGGAAACCTTCAAGCCCTGGCAGATTGTTTTGTTGATTGACGACAACCACGAAGAAGTCGCCTGACACGGTAAGGACACCTATGCCAGAAGGGATTGCCGTATCGCGCTTTCGCGGCGTGCAGGACGCTCCGCTGACCAACGCCTTTCGCGAGGCGTGGCAGGAGTGGTTGGCAGCCTGGAACGAGCTGGACAAGCGCGCCGAAGACACCGGGCAATTGCTCGAACAGGTGGTCGAGCTGTCCACCTCCGCGACCCGCCGCCTGTGGCGCACCGCGTTCGCCAGCGTCGGCGACTCGGCGCCTTTGCAGATCAAGGCGATGGTCTACGCCTTTGTCGCGCTGGTGGACGAAACCCTGCTGTTCGCCGACTGGCCGGGCCAGCCCGAGTGGCAGGAGCGGCCGCTGGAGCTGCGTCTGTATTCGAGCCGCCAGGCGGGTGACCGCGTGCCGGTGGAAATCAAGCGCCTGCTCGACGAACAAGCCCCCACCAGCCGCGACCTCGGCAACGTTTACCTGCTGTGTCTGATCCTCGGTTTCCACGGCCGCCTGCGCGGCCCCGGCGGCGAAGCGCTGCATGCCAAATGGCGGCATGCGCTGTTCAACCTGACCCGCCAGCGTGATCCGGATTACGCCAACGTCAGTGCCTTGCTGGCCGAGCCGGCCAGTGTGGTGCCGCAGCAGTTGCCGGTGCGCGAGTCGATGCCCGATGGCCTGCGTCTTGGCCTGCTGGTGCTGGGCATCACCCTGTTGCTGATCGGTGTCGGCCATCTGTTCTGGCGTGATATCGGCGACGAGCTGTCGCCGGTGCTGCACCTGGCAACACCCTTCCAGGTCCAGGAGCCAACTTCATGAGCCTGTCGACGCTGGGTTGGGTGATCGGCATCGTCGTCATCCTGCTGCTTCTGGTACTGCTGGTGGTCTGGCTGCGCAACCGCAATGGCGCCGCCGTGCGCAGCTTCTATTTTGCCGTGCGCCAGATGGAGCACGATCAGGGCGTCGGCGGGCGCTATCAGGCACCGTGGATGCTGATGCTCGGTGACGAGGTGCAGGGCGCGCAGTTGTGCGCGAGCTGGAACCTCAATGCCATCGACAAGCCGGCCTGGTTCGGGCGCTGGTGGTCCGATCCGTCCGGCGCGGTGCTGGTGGTGCCGCAATCGGTGTTCTTGCCCGGCGAGGGCATGAAGCAGGTCGGTGGCTGGTGGACCCTGCTCGGCCTGTTGCTGCGGCTGCGTTCGCGTCGGCCGCTGGACGGCGTGATCTGGACTGTCGCCGCCGCCGACCTGCTGGATGCCGACCGCGCCGCGACCCTGGGCCTGGACGCTCGGCGCCGCTTCATCGACCTGCTGCACCGGCTGGGCATGAGCCTGCCGGTGTATGTGGTGATCACCGGCATGGAGGCCGTGCCGGGCTTCCAGGAACTGGCCAATGCCCTGCCGGAAGAAACCCGTCGGCAGATGCTGGGCTGGTCGTCGCCGTATGCCGCCGATGCGACCTGGCAGTCGCAGTGGACTGAAGACGCCATGCAGCAGGTCAGCCAGGCGCTGTCCGAGGCGATCATCCAGATGGGCACCCTGTCCGGTGAATTGCACGATGACCTCGACGCGCTGCCGCAGCGCATCGATGGCCTGCGCCGCAACCTGCAGATGCTGTTGTGGCCGGTGTTCCAGGGCAATACCCACGGCGAGGCACCGGTTCTGCGCGGGCTGTACTTCACCGGGGCCCAGGCGTTCCAGGGCAATGCCGAGGCGTTGACCGCGCTGGATCAGCCGCTGCAGGAAAACGTCTTCGCCCATGGCCTCTGGCAGCAACGGATCAACGCCGAGCGCGGCCTGGCCCAACCGATCCCGCGGCTGCTGCAATTGCGCCAGCGTTGGCAGCGGGTCGTCGCGATCGGTGCGGCGGTAGTGGGGCTGGTCTGGGTGCTGGCGATGGCCTGGGTCTGGAACGACTCGGTACGCGATGCCGGCGAGTTGTCGCGGCTGTTGCAGAACGCGCAGAACGACTACGTTGCCGTCGGCGACGACAGCCACCGCAAGGAACTGACCCGGCACAACGTGCAGGCCTTCTGGACTGTGCTGGAGCGCGCACCGCGCTGGCATTTCACCTCGCTGGCGTATCCGACCTCATGGTTCTCCTCGCTGGATGACCGTCTGGACCAGGTGTTGCAGCACACATCCATGAGTCATATGCGTCAGCCGATCCACGACCTGTTGCAGGCTGACCTGAACGATGTCCTGGCGATCAACGACAACAGTCGCCGCAGTTCGGCGCAGGACGGCGATCCGGCGCAATGGCCGAGCTACCTCAAGGCCCGCGAACTGGTGCAGAAGGTCAACCGCCTGGAGCAGGCCGCCAGCCTCTACACCCAGGCCCTGGCCAATCCGAAAACCCCGCTCGACCAGTTGATCCCGCTGAGCAATCAGACCCTGGACCTCAACCTGAATGCCGGAACCCTGCCGCGCGAAGGGTTCTACAACCGTCTGCTGGTGGCGCAGGGCATTTCGCCGCTCAAGCCGCTGGACCTGTCGCTGCACCGCAGCACCATCACCGCCAACTTCAACCAGTTGATGGAAAGCTGGCTGGGCCATTACTTCCGCACCGACGGCTTCATCAGCTCGGCCGGTTACCTCAAGCTCTACCTTGACCGCCTGGAGGCCGGTGCGCCGCAGACCCTCAAGGAACTGGAGCACATGGACGCGCTGATCGAGGATCTGCAAGCCTCCATCGACCTGACCAACTCCAACTGGAGCCGCGGCAAGGGCCAGGACCTGGTCGCCGGCTACAGCGATCTGCTCGCGCAAGTGCGCCAGAGCAAGGTGCTGGGCCCGGCGGTGGCCGAGGAAATCGAGCGTCGCGCCGAGCAGATGCAGTTCCATTTCAAGGAGCAGTGGGTGGCGCAGGGCGCGTCGAGCAAAAGCCTGATGGTGCAGACCACCACCGGGCAACTGGCCTTGCAGGAACGCATCATCCACCTGCACAGCGCGATCAACCTGCTGCTCAAGCGCGACTTCGTTGCCCGTGCCCTGCGTGAGGACGGAACGGGCGACAGCGATCAGTTGAACCATGTCGACAGCGAAGGCCTGCGCCTGGCCCAGAGTTACTACGAGAGCTACAAGACATACGCCCATGAGTCGATGGCGGGCATCCCGCCGGTGTACCGCAACGCCTTGCTCAAGACCGCCGAAAACACCGCCGCCGATGCCATGTGGCTGAGCCTCAACCGGCAGACCCCGCTGAGCGAACTGGAAAGCCTGCCGTCGTTCCAGGTCCGCACCGACCAGGCCGTGGCGGTACACCGTGCGCTGATGCAGTTGCAGCGACCGGAGCTGGCCGGCGGCTTGCAGACCGCGCTGAACCAGAGCGCGCTGGCCGATGTGGCGCAAGCCATCGAGGAAGTGTTCCAGCAGCCGGTGTTCCGTGATCGGGCCGACATCAACCAGTGGGACGGCACGAAGGACTTCGGTCTGCGACTGTTCCGCGCGGTCGATGCGCAAGACCTGAAGAGCAGCCTCGACCAGCAGTTCGGCGTCATCACGGTGATTACCGAGCAGGCGGCGCCGGCGCTGGAATGGCTGATGACCCAGTTGCCCAACCTCAACCTGAGCGAGTCGGAACTGGTCACGCGCTTTCATTCGCTGGGCGAGGAGATGACCAAGTACAAGGCGCAGAACCCGTCCAGTTCGCCCGCGTTGATCACCCAATTGATCGTTCGCGACTTCAACGACATGGACCAGAGCAGTTGCCTGAAAATCCTGCTCTCGGCCAATGCGCCGCATGCCACCGGGCAACTGACCCAGCGCTGGATCAACCTGCAGCAGAACGCTTTGCAGCGCTGCCAGTTTTTGCAGCGCCAGGCGGTGTCCAGTGCCTGGAACGAGCTGGCCGGCTACTTCAACCAGTACCTGGCCGGGCGTTTCCCGTTCGCTACCGATCAGCGCGCACCGGACGCCGACCCGGCGCGGGTGCAGTACTTCCTGACCCTGATCGACAACCGCTTGCCCCAGGCCCGCGATGGCCTCGGCCTGTTGGCTTCCCGCGATCGCGCCGCCGCCAGCGAGTTCCTCGACCGCGTGGCGCGGGCGCGGCCGTGGCTCGGCGCCATGCTGGTGCGGGATAACGCCGGGCTGTCCGGGATCGACATGGAAGTGCGCTGGCGCACCGACCGCGACAGCGAGCGCGGCGCCGATCAGGTCATCACCTGGGCGCTGGGCGCGGGTAATCGCGAGATCGTCCACCCTGGCGAGGATCAAGTGCTGCACTGGAGCGTTGGCCAGCCGTTAAGCCTGCGCCTGCGTTGGGCGCGAGACGGCACCCAGCGACCGGTCAACGATCCTTCGCAACAGCAACTGCATGTCAGCGGCCTGGAAGCCGAATGGCAGTACCAGGGCCCTTGGGCGCTGCTGCGCCTGATCAGCGCCCACAGCTCCATGCTGCGCCAGCCGAACGTCGACTACACCGAGTTCCCGCTGAGCCTGGAAGTGCCGGTGCACGCTCAGCCTGAGGAAGAGAACCAGACCCTGATGTTCCTGCGCCTGTCGCTGATGAGCCAGGGCGGCAAGGCGCCGTTGTCCATTCACCCGTTGCCGGTCCAGGCACCGCTTTCACCGTTCGGCTACGCGCCGCGTTCGGTGGCTGATACAGGAGATTACCCATGACCTCACCCGGCTTTTCCCAGCGGGTCGGCCAGTTGCTCGAACCGATTTCCGCCGAGTCGCCGTGTGGCCCCAGCCTGACCTATGACGCGGTCTTCGCCGTGATGCGAGAAATGCGCCGAGAAGAAGACACCACGTTACCCACCGGCGTCTGGTCCACCAACGAGGTCAAGCGCGCCGATTGGGCCGGCCTTGAGCGGCAGGCCACCCAGGTGTTGCGTGAGCGCAGCAAAGACCTGATGGTCGCCGCCTGGCTCGGCGAAGCCTGGTTGCACCGCGAAGGCATGGCCGGCGTGGTCAATGCCCTGGCGTTGCTGGGCGGGCTGTGCGAGCGCTACCCCGACGAGGTGCATCCGCTGGTCGAGAACGGTGACGTGGACTGGCGTGCCGCGCCACTGGAATGGGTGGCGACGCGCTACAAAGAGGTGCTGTTGTCGCGCCTGCAACTGCTGCCGCAGACGCCGGGCGATGTCGAACGCTTCAGCCTGCAAGACTGGCAACAGATGAAGCTTCGCCAGGTCCAGGTCAACGACAGCAAACCGGCCAAGGTCGCCGCCGAGGCGGCCCATGCGTTGCAGAAGAAAATCAGCGAGCAGGTGCGCCTCACGCCCCTGAGCTGGTGGCAGCAAGGGCTGCTGGCGGTGCAGAACGGACAGGCGCAACTGCTGCTGCTCGATGGCTGGTGCGACCGTCACCTGGGCGATTCCGCGCCGGCTTTCGCGCAATTGCGCACGGTCCTGCAGACGCTGGAAACCCTGCTTAAAGAATTCGTCGCCCTGCATCCGCCGCAGGTTGTTCCTGTCGAAACCCCCGAGCCACAACCGGAGAGCCCACCGACGATGGATGCCCCCGTCACTGAAACCCGCCTACCGTCCAACGAACCCCGTACCCGTGATGAAGCCTATCGGCAACTGCTGGTGATCGCCGACTACCTGGCCCGCACCGAACCCCACAGCCCGGTGCCGTACCTGATTCGCCGGGGAGTGGAGTGGGGGAACAAGCCGCTGCGGGAATTGCTGGGGGAGTTGATCAGTTCCGATGCCGAGGCGAGGAGGTTGTGGACCTTGATGGGGGTTTTGTAGGGGGGCCGATTGACGGCGTATCGCGAGCAAGCTCGCTCCTACAGGGGCCGCGTTAGGTGTAGGAGCGAGCTTGCTCGCGATGCGCCGAACGTGAAGGCGCTAAACAACCCTCAAGCAATCCCTCCCGGCGAATCCAGAATCTGCCGCACCTTGCGCGCCAGGTCGTGGGGCAGGTAGGGCTTGGAGATGACGTCGAACTCCGAACCGCCAATGTCGGTGCGCTCGATGGAGCTTTCGGCATACCCGGTGGTCAGCAGCACCTTGGTGGCGGGGTGGCGGCGGCGGATTTCGCGGGCGAGCATCACGCCGTTCATGCCGCCCGGCATGATCAGGTCGGTGAAGAGCAGGTCGAAACGCTCGCCGGCTTCGTAGCACTTCAGCGCTTCGCGGGCATTCAGCACGATCTCGGCGCAGTAGCCGTAATCCTCAAGCACCATCTTCGCCAGCTCCGCCACGTCCGGCCGGTCTTCGACAATCAGCACGGTCTCATGGCCGTTCTTCGCTTCCGAGGTCAGCCGTCGTTCCACCGGCAGCACGGTGCCGCTGTCCACCGGGAAATACAGGCGCAGGGTGGTGCCGGAGCCTTCCTCGGTGTAGATCCGCGCGGCGCCGCCGGATTGTTTGGCGAAGCCGTAGACCATCGACAGCCCGAGGCCCGAGCCCTTGCCTTCTTCCTTGGTGGTGAAGAACGGGTCCATCACCCGGTCGCGGATGCTGGCGGGCATGCCGATGCCGTTGTCGGTGATCGACAGGCTCACGTAGCTCCCCGGCAGCAGACCGTCGTAGGACGCGACGGCCAGGTCGCGGACCAGCACATTGCGGGTTTCGATGAACACCCGCGGTTCCTTGCGCCCGATCAGCGCGTCGCGCGCGTTGATGAACACGTTGAGCAGCGCCACCTCGGCCTGGGTCGGGTCGATCCGGCAGTTTTTCAATGAGTGTTCGAGGTCGTATACGACCTGCACGCCGTCGCCGAAGGTCCGGGTCACCAGCGGCTGGACGGTTTCCACCAGTTGATTGAGGTTGAGCACCCGGCCTTGCAGTTTCTGCTTGCGCGAGAACGCCAGCAGTTGCTTGGTCAGCGTGCTGGCCTTGTCGACGGCGGAGCGGGCGTGAAAGGTGCTGCGGCGGATCCGGTCCATGTCCGGCGCGGGCTTTTCCGCGGCGGTGCGGATCAGGTCGATGTAGCCGCTCATGACTTGCAGCAGGTTGTTGAAGTCGTGGGCGATACCGCCGGTGAGCTGGCCCAGCGCTTCCATTTTCTGCGACTGGCGCAGGGCATCCTCGGCATCCCGGCGCCGACTGACATCCAGTTGCGAGGCGAAGAAGTAAATCAGCTCGCCTTTTTCATTGAAGATCGGCGAGATGAACAGCGCGTTCCAGAAGGTGCTGCCGTCCTTGCGGTAGTTGAGGATCTCGGTGGCGAAGTCGTAGCGGCCCTTGATCGCGTCGCGGATCGAGGTCACGACATCGGGGTCGGTGTCCGGGCCCTGGAGGAACCGGCAGTTCTTGCCGACGATGTCCTTGGGGTCATAGCCGGTCATGTCGAGAAAGGCCGCGTTGGCGAAGATGATCGGGTTGTCTGCGGCGTTGGGGTTGGTGACGATCATCGGCATTCGCGTGGTTTCCACCGCCGCGAAAAAGATGTCCTTGGGGTGACGGGAGATATCTGCAGTCGAAGAGTCATCGACTCGTGTAGGTGTATTTGCCACTGGACAGTTCCTCTTCCTGCCATCGACCGGCCTGGCCGGTACCCTGAATTTTTGCGCGCCCCCGTACCAGTGATGGCACCGGCTGAAACGTCGCTGTGTTGGATGGCAGGTTCAAGTGCCATCATTTTTATCCAGACCGCCGTGCCGCTTGTTGGTTGCTTTGCCTGTGCGGTTTTTTAACCGATCTTGTGCGAGGTTTCCGTTAGACTCGACGCCTTTTGGCGTGGAGCAAGCATGACAATCAGCGGAACGCGGGCGGCAACGGCGTGTGGTTTGCTGGCGATCCTGCTGTGGAGCACGGCGTCCGGCTTGATCAGGAGCATCAGCGAAATCTTCGGCGCGCTCGGCGGCGCGGCGCTGATCTACACGCTGGGTACGTTGATACTTCTGGCGTTGCTCGGGCGACCGCGGCTGCGCTCGGTACCCCGGGTTTATTTGCTGAGCGGAAGCGCGTTGTTCGTCGCCTATGAAATCTGCCTTTCGCTGGCGTTGGGCTTCGCCAATGACGCGCAGCAGGCCATCGAATTGATGGTGCTCAATTACTTCTGGCCCTGCCTCACGGTGCTGCTGGCGATCTTCATGAACGGCCAGCGCGCCCGCTGGCTGATCGTGCCGGGCACGGCGCTGGCGTTGTCGGGGATTCTCTGGGTGGTCAGTGGCGATGGTTTTTCGCTGGCCCAGATCATCGCCAACGTACAGTCCAACCCGCTGAGTTACGGCCTGGCGTTGAGCTGCGCGGTCACCTTCGCGCTGTACTGCAACGTCACTCGTCGCTATGCCAATGGGCAGAATCTGGTAGTGCTGTTTTTCTTCCTCACCGCCGGCCTGCTGTGGATCAAGTTCGCCTTGAGCGAGGCGTCGTTGCCGGCGTTCACCGCGAGCAACAGTCTGGAGTTGCTGGCCGCGGGCGTGGCCATGGCTGGCGGCTACGCGCTGTGGAACCTGGGCATCCTGCGCGGCAACCTGACGCTGCTGGCGACCGCGTCGTATTTTTCCCCGGTGCTGTCCTCGGCGTTCGCCTCGATCTGGCTGGGCGCGCACCTGAGCGGGCAGTTCTGGCAGGGCGCGTTGCTGGTGACGGTGGGGTCGTTGATCTGCTGGCAGGCGACGCGCCAGAAGTCGGCCACAACGTAATGGCACTTGCGGCATTTCAATGGCCAGCATTAATATGAATAATTCTCATTTGTGCGAATTGTGCCATGGACTCCAGCCAGCCTCCCCGGAGCGACACCCTCGACGCGTTGTACCAGGGATACCACGGATGGTTGCTGGGCTGGCTGCGGCGGCGGACGCAGTGCCCGCATAACGCCGCCGACCTGGCGCAGGACACCTTCATCCGTGTGCTCACCGCCGGCGCCTATGTCGCGCCGCGCGAACCGCGGGCCTTTCTGGCCACGGTGGCGCGCCGTCTGCTGATCGATAACGGCCGGCGCCAGCGCCTGGAGCAGGCCTACCGCGAGGAGCTGGAGCGCTGCGCGTCGTACTTGGAGCAAGCGCCGTCGCCGGAGCAGATTCTCCAGGCGATCCAGGTGCTGGAAGGCATCGACCGGGCGCTGGCGCGCATGCATCCGCGGGTGCGCCAGACCTTTGTGTTGCGCCATCTGGAAGGACTGGGCCAGGAGCAGATTGCCCGCCAGACCGGCGTGTCGATCAGAACGGTGCAGAAGGATCTGGTGGAAGCCCTGTTGATCTGCGACCTCGTCGCCCAGGAGGCTTGATGAGCGTCGCCGTTTCCGCTTCCGTATTGCGTCAGGCCGCCGAATGGCTGGTGCGCCTCGATAATCAGACCGACGCCGCCACGCGCCAGGCGTACCACGCCTGGCTGGCCGCCGACCCCCAACATGCCGCCGCAGTCGCCCGTTTGCAGGGCCATCTCACACCCCTTGCCGAACTGCCGCGGCAACCGGCCCGCGCCGCCTTGCGACGGGCGCACCAGGGCCGTCCGCGTGCGCAGGCGATCAAGGCGCTGGCGTTGGCAGGCTTGCTGATCGGCTCGGGGTTGCTGGGGTATCAGCACTGGCAGCGCGGCTACCTGCTGGCAGACCTGAGCACAGCCCGTGGCACTTGGACCGAGCAGCGCCTGGTCGACGGCAGCGACCTCAGTCTCAATGGCGATTCGGCGGTGGACTGGCGCTTCGACGCGCAGGAGCGGCGCATCCATCTGCTGCGGGGCGAACTGCGCGTGCAGGTGGCCAAGGATGCGCAGCGACCGTTCTATGTCGATACGCCGCAAGGCAGCATTCGCGCGCTGGGCACGCGGTTTATCGTCGAGCGGCGCGACGACGCCACATGGGTGACCATGCTCGAATCGTCCACGCGGATCGAAAGCCCTGTCGGCACCCTGGTGCTGAACGCGGGCGAGCAGGTGCGGGTGGACGCCAACGGCATCGGCGCAGTGCGGCGGGTGGATGTCGCGGCGCAGGAGGGCGCCTGGAATCACCATCAGTTGCTGGTCACCGACCAGCCGTTGAGCGATGTGCTGGAGCGTCTGGCGCGGCATCGTTCGGGACTGTTGTCGTTCGACCGCGAGGCGCTGGCCGGTATGCGGGTCACGGTGATGTTGCCGACCGACGACAGCGACCGCGCCTTGCGCCTGCTGGAGCGCACTTTGCCGCTGCGGGTGGCGCATTACACGCCGTGGCTGACCCGGGTGACACCACTGGATGAAGAAGAACGCAAATAATTTGCAATTCCGCTTCGCGTTTTCGATTTTCGCCCGTCCTCCCCTGGGCCAACACACTCAGGAGAACCGAAACCATGGCTTCATCGTTGCGCGCGCTGTCCCTGCGTCCCAGCCGTCTGTGCCTCAGCCTGCGGCTGGCCCTCGGCGGCATTGCCCTTGTCGCCCCCGTATTGACCTTCGCCCAGCAGCAGGTCCTGGCGTTCGATATCGCCGGTGGCCCGCTCGGCGAGGTGCTGGGCCGCTATGCCCAGGCCGCCGGCGCGCCGATTTCGGTCAGCTCGCAGCAGGTGGCGGGGCTGGTCAGCCCGGGTGTTCACGGTCGCTTCACCGTCGCCGAAGGCTTTGCCCAGGTGCTCAAGGGCAGCGGCCTGATGGCCCGGGCCAGCGCGGACGGTTTCCAGATTGAAGCCGTGCCGGTCAGCGGCAGCGTCATGGAATTGGGCGCCACCAACGTCGTTTCCAACCAGCTTGGCACCATCACCGAAGACAGCGGCTCCTACACCCCGGGCACCATCGCCACCGCCACGCGGCTGGTGCTGACGCCGCGGGAAACGCCGCAGTCGATCACCGTGGTGACCCGCCAGCACATGGATGATTTCGGCCTCAATTCCATCGACGACGTGATGCGCCACACACCGGGCATCACCGTTGCTTCCTATGACTCCGACCGCAGCAACTATTACGCCCGCGGCTTCTCGATCCAGAACTTCCAATACGACGGTATCCCCACCACCCGCACCGCAGCCTACTCGGCGGGGCAGACACTGAGTGACACCGCGATCTACGACCGGGTCGAAGTGCTCAAGGGCGCCACCGGCCTGCTCACCGGCGCGGGCGCCCCCGGCGGCACCATCAACCTGGTGCGCAAGAAGCCGACCGCGGACTTCAAGGGCCATGTCGAACTGGGCGCTGGCAGTTGGGACAACTACCGCTCCGAGGTGGATGTCAGCGGCCCGCTCAGCGAATCCGGCAACGTGCGCGGTCGCGCCGTGGCGGCCTACCAAGACAAGCACTCGTTCATCGACCACTACGAGCGCAAGACCAGCGTCTACTACGGCATCCTCGAATTCGACCTCGACCCGGACACCTTGCTGAGCGTCGGTGCCGACTACCAGGACAACGACCCGAAAGGCTCGAGCTGGTCCGGCAGCGTGCCGATCTACGACAGCCAGGGCAACCGCGTCAGCACCTCGCGCTCGTTCAACAACGGCGCCGAATGGAGCCGCTGGGAGCAATACACCCGTACCGTGTTCGCCACCCTGGAACACAGCTTCGCCAACGAATGGGTCGGCAAGGCGCAAGTGCACCACCAGATCAACGGCTATTACGCGCCGCTCGGCTCGATCCAGGGTCGACCCAACGCCATCACCGGCGTGACCTCGATCTACGGCAACAAGTACACCGGCGAAACCACCACCGACTCGGCAGACGTCTACTTCAGCGGGCCGTTCTCGCTGTTCGGCCGCGAGCACCAACTGGTGGTCGGCGCGGCCGCGTCCAAGGCGCACTGGAAGGGCAAGGACTACTGGACCGCGACCTACCGCGACAGCAATTCCTACGACTTCTGGAACTGGGATGGCGGCAGCGGCCTCGAACCGGGCTGGGGCGATATCAGCTACCGCACCGACCAGACCACCTGGCAGACCGGTGGCTACCTGACCTCGCGCTTCAGCCTCACTGACGAGTTGCACCTGCTACTGGGCGCGCGGCTGGCCAACTACAAGATCACCGGCACCAGTGACACCCGCGAAACCGGGCGCCTCGTGCCTTATGTCGGCGTCACCTACGACCTCAACGATGAGCTGTCGCTATACGCCAGCTACACCGACATCTTCCTGCCGCAGACCGACTACCGCGACCGCACCAACAAGATGCTCGAGCCTGACGAAGGCCAGAACTACGAGCTGGGCATCAAGGGCGAATTCTTCGACGGTCGCCTGAATGCCAGCCTGGCGTACTTCGAAGTCCACGAGAAAAACCGCCCGGAATCGGACAGCGACTACAACGCCAACCCGACCCTGCCGAACCTCTACGACGCCTACTACGGCATCACCGCGACCACCAAGGGCGTCGAAGCGGAAATGAGCGGCGAACTGGCTACCGGCTGGAACCTGATGGGCGGCTACACCCACAAAGTCGTGCGTGACCAGCATGGCGACAAAGTGTCCACCTGGGAGCCGCAGGACCAGTTCAATCTCTACACCACCTACAAATTGCAAGGCCCGCTGGAGCGTCTGACCGTTGGTGGTGGTGCGCGCTGGCAGGGCCAGTCCTGGCAAATACTGACCAATCGCGCCAAAGGCGTTCAGGAGAAATTCACCCAGGACGACTTCTGGCTGGTCGACCTGATGGCCCGCTACAAAATCACCGACAACCTGTCGGCCACGGTCAACCTCAACAACGTGTTCGACAAGACCTACTACACCAACGTCGGCTTCTACAGCTCAGTGTCCTACGGCGACCCGCGCAACGTCATGGTCACCACCCGCTGGGACTTCTGACTGGTCACGGGGGAGCGCAAGGCTCCCCCGTGTCACGGCGTTCTACTCTTCTTCGCTGACCAGGAAACAGACCTTCTTGCCGCCGAGGTTATTGCCTTCGGCGCTGTAGATCGCTCCCATCTTGTCTCTCAACCCGGCGCTGTCAGCGAACTGCGAGATATCCACGTTGGCGATGTCATCGCTCGAACTGATCCCGATCATGCCCTTGAACGCCAGCTTCACATCGTGCGGCAGGAGCACCTCGTCCTCGCCCACGTACAGCCCGCCGGAGCGGCCCTTGGTGGTCTGCGGGTCGACACGGATCAGCCAGATCATCGAGCGTCCGGCCAGCGAGGCCAGCGCGTCGCCGCTGCTGGTGGAGAAGGGCTGATTGGTCACCCAGTGGGTGTTCATGGTCACCGCCGTGCGAGCGGCAACGTCGTTGCGAAAGTCGGGTACAACCCTGTTCAGGTACTCGATCATGCTTTGCGAGTCGCCGCGCATGAGGTAGGCGGGATGATAGCTGCCATCCTGCGACAGCACCGGCTGGGGCCGGTTGCCCAAGGCGGTCTTGACGTTTTCGATGTCGACCCAGTACTCGAGCAGGGTGGCGTAGAGGTCATTGTCGATACCGGCCAGCAATGCCTTGTGCAGCGCTTCAGAGGGCGCGAAGTTCGCGTGTTCGGGGTCTTGCTGGATGGTCTTGACGAACGCGTCCATCTGCTCGTTTGCGTTGCGGGTAAACGCGGCCCTGACGTCTGCGTATTCCCCCAGCAGCGCGCGGGCCTTTTCGTTGCCGAACAGGTTGTTGTCGATCAGGACCTGTCGCACCTTTTCCGAGGCCGTGTCATCGCCAGGGTCTTTTTCGTGCCGCTCGAAAAAACTGCGTAGCCCGGCATTGCCGGTGATGATCCGGCACAGCGGATTCATCAGCAGATAACGGTGCTTGTAATAGAGATCGAGTGATTCGGCTGCGGTACGTGGCATGGTGGGTACTCTGGAAGTCCGTTTCTAGGCTCTGTATGAAAGGCCTTGATACTCGGTGATGCTGCGTTGAAAACAGCCTCGTGCGCGAGCCCGGTGGGAATGCTCATTTACATCCCGTAAACGTCGAGCGCGACCCCGACCGTTCCTCGGCTGTTTTCGCCTTGCCTGACCTTCGTCTCAAGGCTTTTCATACAGAGCCTAACAATGAGCAGAGTGGAGTTGAATAGTTCGCGCAGGAATTTGAAAAATTTGGAAATTTTTAGAATCTCATGTATGTCTTTTATTTATGTATCTCGGTTACAGGAATGACTTAAAACATTAAAAATTTGATTTTAGTTACAGGCAAAAGATTGCGAGAATTTTAGCACAAGATTCATCCTTGGTGACCTCCAACGCTTGACATCCATCATGGGGCGGCCCGTTGCGTGGGGTCTCAATTTCACCTTTCCCATGGATCATTACTTTTTAACCGCTTAATGGCATATAGCTATCAGGAATAAACAATCGACATTGTTTTGGAACGACTCTTTTAAATCAACTAGATAAGCAATCCACAAATCACCTACCAATATCCTCTACAGTTCCAATAGCCTTGACTCGACTGGTACTAGGATTTCCTGCCGCTACGCTTAACATGCGGCCTCAATGAGGCTACCAACACACAGGGAGGTGGACATGACACTTCGAATATCTATATCTCTTCTCTTCACCTTTGCTGTTGGGTTCTACCCAGCAAGCTCCTATGCCTGCAGTGATAGCCGAATTAGATCCCTTGCCGACCAAGGAGACACTATCAGCTCGATTGCTGAGAGGTGTGACAAGTCTCGGAGCTATGTAAACCGAGTCTTAGATGGCGAAATGGAAGAGATAGAGGAGGACGATGAGGAAGAACCTGCAGGTGCTCCATCAGGTACGCAAATATCCGGCTGCGGTTGTTGGGGGCCTGCAATGCCCGGGGCTCGTATTCCTGACAATAGGTGCCAAAGCGGCGTCGCCATAGCGCAGCCATGCAATGCCATGTGCCAAACCGGCGGCCTTATGTGGAACACTTATTGCCAGTGAGGGATATGGAATGTCGAAGCCTCTCGTAGGAGCAATAGCATTGCTATTTCTCCCGTGCACTTTGGCAGAAGAGCCTTACTGCCTGAACGCCGTCGAAGTCGGCAATGAAAGCACAACGGCCATTCGCTGCGACCCAGCCAACACAGATCCGCTTGACTTGAAAAGCAACGATCTAATTAAGATTGCTTTCAAGGTATTAGAGATAGATCCATCTCTGGTTGAGTTCAAAGGTTGCGACGGCCTGTTGTTTGGAACAACAAAAGCGATGGAAGGCTCAAACGCAAAATACACAGTTGCATATTCATCCAATGTTGGTCACAAGGTTATCGCACCGGTCATCCACGAACTTGGCCACGTGTTGCAACTAGAAGCGAGCGGCGGATTTAAAAGCCTAGACGCTTTATATTCGCGAAATCAAGTTGAGCTTGGCGCAGACTATTTGGCTGGAATAGTTTTCAACACCGGCATACCAGGCGAGCCATTAGCTAGATTCGAGCGAAACATAGAGCTGGCCGGCGTATATATACCGTCAGATAACTCCCATAACCCTCATGACACCCCAAGCAAACGAGTTCAAGCATTTCGACTTGGCGTTTTCTCTGAGACAAATGAGCCCAATGCAAGAGCAATACACGAAAATTTTCAGGATAACATCTATGGCACGATCAACTGAGACGCTACTAATCATCAGCGCATTGCTTACCTCTCCATTTGCAAGCGCAGAGATTAATTTTGACATCCTGCAAAATTGCCAGCAAATCGAAGAGCTATCCAACAACATAACTCAAGGAGATTTCTCAGCGGAATGTCGCGAGCCAGAAACCGACATTGAGCATGAAGTCTATGAAAAGTCAGGGGGGAGCCACTCCGCCGTCTGCTTCCTTCAATCCCTTCCCGCACCAGGTCTTGAAGGGTTCTCATGCATGATGAATTCGGCAGATGAAACGAACTCGATTACATGTCTCCGTTCAGCGTCAGCTGAAGAGATTAGCGCCTACAAGATCAACTACCAAAGCGGCCAAAAGAAGAAGACCTACGACTACTTGGAAAAAGCTGCCGAATGTAGCTTTTCAAATGGTGGAGCGACCTTTTCCGCCCCGACACTGATGCCGCCGCTAGCTACATTAATATCTAAATACGAATTTGGCTTCATAAGCCCAATTGGAAAAGGGCGCAAAACCGATAGCTATGTAACGCACGGCTACGCCTTAACACCAGCCAACCACTTCCCTGATGCCATAGAGTACGTGTCCATACTTATAAAGGGCGAATATCCAATCGGTGAAGGTAAAGAGGTTCTAACTATTGGGAGTTGGGAGATTGAAACTGATCTAGGTGGGCTCGATGAACGTCTAAACGACTGGTTGGAACAGCAGGAGATTCCGGTAAGATCAAAAAGTGTAATATTCAACATTAGTAATACGGACGCAACCAAGAGGACCATGGACCAAAAGACGTCCGGCCTAACCACTACATCTAGAAAGATCACTCGAGAATTGGTTTCAGAAAAATTCTCTCCAGTTCCCGCCCATAAAATACCCAGAAAGACCAAAGAGGCCTTAGCAAAGGTATTTGATAATTACATTCCCTTTGGATACCAAGGCATACCTTTCGGTAAATTCGATAAAAACATCATCATGCTGATGAACGAAAAGCGCCCGAGATGCACAAGAAACAACGCCGGCGCGATTGGTGCATACATTTTTCAACAGCATCCACGCCCAAATATTAAATCCGAGTACGGGAGCATAATGGTTGCATTCATAGGAATGGGTGATTGCGCTGATTTTTCCCGCCCTAGCAACGAAAACTACATAAACGGACTACTAGACATCACGACAGAGGCCGTAAAGGGTAATTACGAGCAAAATTAAACCAGGGGATATATATGTCAATTTCGCGCAGAGCTCTTATCAAATCTTGTGTGGCACTTCCATTTATCCCGTACGCCTACGCAGCCTCAGCGGATGAGCAATACTCCGACCCTGTCGCTGCTGATGAGTGGATCATCAAACGAAAACAGGAAACGCTGCATGCGGTAGTAAACCCGTTGCAACTCGGGCGCTTTGCGGATCGGTATTATTACCTAACCAAGGAAATCAACTGGAAACCAAACCCTGGGCAAGCACCATCATCGGTACAAGTGTCCGTAGGCTTCGTTACGGATTTCGCGAGCATACCTAGAGCATTCTGGGTTGCTTTACCCACTGACGGTGAGTATGCGTATGCGGCAGTTATCCATGACTACCTGTATTGGGAGCAAACAACTTCTAGGGAAGAGGCAGACCTGATACTGAAGTATGCAATGCAAGACTTCGGAATCGGCACCGCAAAGATCATGACCATCTACGGGGCAGTAAGAGCTGCTGGCTGGGCCGCCTGGAATGAGAACGCAAAGCTGAAAACCGCAGGAGAGAAGCGAATACTAAGAAAATATCCTGAAGAGCCAACTACAAAATGGACAGATTGGAAGAAAAAAGAAGACGTTTTTGCGTAGCGCTTTAATATCAGTGTCTTAGTTTGGCACGAGCGCCGGTTCGGCCCGCATAGGGCCATATGCGAAGCAGACAAATCTGAATTGTCGGATTTATTTGCGGATGTTTCCATCACACTAATTGCCATGCAGAAGAGCCTAGAAGGGCCGAGGGTGTCACGGGCTAGCTGTCATGCCAGCGGGCGTGCCGCCTTTTCGGCCAGCGCCGCATGGGTGTTCAGCTCTTCGGCGATGAACGCATCGATCATCGCGCGGTAGACCTGTTCCACCACCTGCGCCGAGGCACCGGTTTCCTCGGCAATGCCGCGCACCTTGGCGATCACCTGTTCGACTCGCGCCGGGGCGCGGACGTCATCGGAGGTTTTCTTGAAGGCGGCTGCCTGGGCGACCAGATTGCCGCGTCGGGCGAGGAGGGTGACCAGCTCGCGGTCGATGCGGTCGATGTGTTGGCGAACTTCGTCGAGGGAGGTGCAGCGTACATCCATGATCAAGTGTTCCTGTCCAATTGAGGCGAGCGCCGATCATTGATGAACCCGTGCTGCCGGGTCAACTGCCGGTGTCGAAGCCCCGCGGCGGGCCAGCCCGCCAATCTGCAGGCAGGCCACCCCGGCGAGGATAAACACGATCGCTAGCAGGGCGACCGCGTCCGTGGATTCACCGGCCAGCACCACGCCGATCAACAGTGCGACCACCGGCGGAATGTAGGTGACGCTGGAGGCGGCAATGGCGCCGAGGGATTCGACGATGTGGTAGTAGGCGATATACGCCAGTCCGGTGCCCAGTAGACCCAGGCCGAGGGTCAGCCCCATCCAGGTGCGGGTATCGGCGAACAGCGCGTCGATGCCGCGCATGGGCGTGACGGCCAGCAAGAACAGCAGGGCGAAGCCGATCTGGTAGGTGGTCAAGGCCGCCACGGGCAGGCCGAGCGGGCTGACATAGCGCCGCGCATAGACGAACGAAAGCCCCACGCACAACGAGCCGCCCAGCATATAGCCGACCCCGCCCAGGCTGATGTCACCAGTGGCGGACCAGGGCCGGGCGATCAGCAGCACGCCGATAAAGCCGAGGATGACCCCGGCGATCCGCGTACCGTTGATGGTTTCTCCGCGCAGGAACAGCGCCGCGCCGAGAAAGGTGAACAACGGGATTGCGCCGCTGAGCACGCCGGCCACGCTCGACGGCAGCAGTGCCGTGCCCAGGGCGAAGGCGTAGTAATACAGTGCCGTGGCCAGCAGCGACATCACCACGAAATGATGCGCGTGACGCCAGTGCGCCCAGCGCAGCTCGCGCTTGAGCAGTGCGTAGGCCATGACCGGCAGGAAACCGAACAGCACCCGCATCAAGGTGATTTGCAGCGGGCTAATGTGTTGCGCGGCCCACTTCACGAAGATGAAATTGCTACCCCAGATCAGCCCGAGAAAAACGAAGGCCATAACGGCGGAACGTGAGTTTTTTTCGGCTGACACGGGCGTGCTCCGGCAAGGATGAACAGGTGTCCAGCCTATCAACGCGGCGCCGCAGGAGAGAGCCAGTGCAAACTCTCTGATTCGATAGAAAAACTACTGGCTTGCCTGTTCTTCCAGCCACTGCCGTACCAGCGCCTGCGCTGCCGGGTGTCGGGACTTGCGCGGCCACACCAGCCAGAACCCGGTTTCTGCGCTCAACTCGCCCTCGACAGCGGCCTGCAGCCTGCCGGCGCGGATATCGTCGCGGACGAAGAAATGGCTGGCCAGCGCCAGCCCCTGTCCGGCGATGGCCGCTTCGATCGCCAGTGAGGTCTGGTTGAACCGCACGTTCTTCGGCGTGACCTCGGCGGGATGCTCGAACACCTGGGCGATGAACTGCGGCCAGAAATTGTGGGCATCGTGCAGCAGGACGAAATTGCGCAGGTCGGCGAAGCCCTTGGGCATGCCTTGGGCCTGTAACAGTGCGGGGCTGCCCACCGCGACGATGCGCTGGTCGAACAGCAACTCGGCATTCAGGCCCGGCCCGAACGGCGGGTTGCCGTAGCGCACGGCGATGTCCACGGCGTCGGTCTGGAAATGCGACAGGCGCTCGGTGGCCAGCACCCGCAGATCGATTTCCGGGTGGCGCTCGGTAAACCCGGACAAACGCGGGATCAACCAGCGCGAAGCGAGGCTCGGGGTGACGCTGATGGTCAGGTGGGTGGGCTCCGGCCGCAGCGCGCGGGTGGCTTCATCGATCAGCTCGAAGGCCTTGCGAATGCTCACGGCATAGGAGCGGCCCGCCTCGGTCAGGGCCAGGCCGCGGGGCAGGCGCTCGAACAGCTTTAGCCCGAGGCTGGCCTCCAGCCCGCGGATCTGCTGCGCCACGGCGGCTTGGGTCACGCCCAGCGCCTCGGCGCCAAGGCGGAAGTTGCCGTGGCGAGCGACCACTTCGAAGATGCGCAGGGCGTTGAGAGAGGGCGTCGACATGGCGATGGAATTTCTACTGGCTGGCTGACGGGTTGAAGCTACGCCCGCAGCGCCGCGATGAACAGTGTTCGGGTAAGAAAAATCTCCGGAGTCTGTAGGCGCCGGTCTACACTGGGCACCCCTCAAATGTTCCGAATCCCGCCATGCTCCGAACCGTCACCGACCTCGACCTGCGCCTGCTGCGCATCTTCTCCACCGTGGTGAAATGCGGCGGTTTCACTGCGGCCCAGGCCGAGTTGAACATGAGCCAGTCGAATATCAGCATGCACATCGGCAGCCTGGAAAAACGCCTTGGCTATCGCCTGTGCGAACGCGGCAAGGGCGGCTTTCGCCTGACCGCCAAGGGCAAGCGGATTCTCGATGCCTCGCAGGCGATGTTCGACGCCATTGGCCTGTTCCGTGACGAGGCGCAGGCGCTGTCGGGCAATCTGGTGGGCGATCTGTATGTGGGGCTGGCGGACAACGTGGCGACGCTGCCGCAGGCGCGCTTCGGCGAGGCGTTGGCGACCTTCTATCAGCGTGAGCAGGACGTGCAGTTGAACCTGTACGTCAACTCACCCACCGAGCTGGAACTGGCGGTAATCGACGGGCAACTGGACCTGGCTGTGTCGTACTTCAGCCGCTCGCGGCCGAGCCTGGATTACCTGCCGTTGTACACCGAGGAGATCGGCGTGTTCTGTGGCGATCGGCATCCGTTGTTCGACGAGGCAGAGCCGGCGTTGGAGCGTATTGCCGCGTGCAACTGGATCAGCCACGGCTTTCTTCCCGAGAACCAGGACCTGCCGCTGCGCCCCGAGCGCAGCCGGGCCACCGCCTATCACATGGAAGCGGTGGCCCACGCGGTGTTGGCGGGTACCCATCTGGGCTACCTGCCGACCCACTATGCGCAGATCTGGATCGAGCGCGGCCGCATGCGGGCGTTGCAACCCGAGCGGCTGCGCTACGAGGTGGTGCACAGCATGATCACCTACACCGGCCGGCCACGCAGTGAGGCGGCGCGGGCGTTTATCGAGGACCTGCTGGCGGTGCATGGATTAGGGATTTAGTTGTGCGCAGCTTGAGGGCAGCGGTGGGCCCCAAGAAAAACGCTCAGATCAACTTCCCAGCCACCGCATTGCGGTAGATCCGCGAATAGTCGGCAGCCGTCAGCGGCAACGCATTGGTCTCCGACGACGAGATATCCGCCAGCGCCAGCTCGCCGATCTGCACGGCATCCTCGCCGGTCAATCCCAGTTCGGCGAGGGTCGCGGGAATCCCCACCCGGCCACGCAGTTCCAGCACCCAGGCCAGCAGCCCGTCAAAGCTGGCATCGTCCAGTTCCAGATAACGCGCCAGGCGCGCGGCGTCGCTTTCGATGGCGCTGCGGTTGGCCAGCAGCACATAGGGCAGCAACACCGCATTGAGCAAGCCGTGGTGCAGGTGATGGCGCGCACCCAGCGGATGGGCGAGGGCGTGCACGCCGCCGAGGCCTTTCTGGAATGCCACCGCTGCGCTGGCCGAGGCCACCAGCATGCCTTCGCGGGCAACCAGGTCATTGCCATCGCGCACGGCGTTTTCCAGGTGCAGCTTGACCTGGCGAACGCCTTCCACGGCGATGCCGGCGGACATCGGGTGATGCAGTGGCGAGAACAGTGCTTCCAGGTGGTGGGTGAGGGCGTCCATGCCGGTGGCGGCGGTCAGTTTCGCCGGCAGGCCGGTGGTCAGCGCCGGGTCGAGGATCACGCAGCGGGCCAGCAGCTCGCGGTGGCCGATGACCTTTTTCACGCCTTGCACGGTGTCGGTGAGCACCGCTTCACGGCCGAGTTCCGAGCCGGTGCCGGCGGTGGTGGGGATGGCGATCAGCGCGGGCAGGCCAAGCGCGGGGTAGTCGGCGAGGGTCGGGAAGTGCTCCAGCATTTGCGTCCATTCGAAGCGTTCCAGGCCATGCGGATCGCGGCTGAGCAGGGCGATGCCCTTGGCCGCGTCCAGCGCGCTGCCGCCGCCGAGGGCGATCAGCGAATCGTGCTGGCCGTCGGCGAATACCCGGGCGCCGGCGCGGGCCTCGTCCAGGCTCGGGTTGCCGGACAGGCCGTGGAACAGCGCGTAGTCGACGCCTTGTGCGTCGAGATGCGCACGCACCGCGCGCAGCGGCGGCAGTTCCAGCATGCCGGGGTCGGTCACCAGCAACGGGCGACGCATGCCGGCCAGGGCGCAGCGCTGGGCCAGCAGGTCGAGGGCGCCGGCGCCGCAGAAAATCTCGGTGGGGTAGTTCCAGTAATGCAGGGTAGACATGGCGAATTCCTTTTTTCAGGCACAAGCCCGCCCCGCCAGCGCGAGGCCGGTGAGTGGAGCGGGCGGGCAGGGGATGATCAGTCGACGGCGCGACCGGCGAAGCTGAGGCTGGTGGCGATACGGCGATGAGGCTTGGCGATCAGCAGGTACGCCAGGCCGAACAGGGCCAGGACGGAGAACACCACCACCACCGCCCACACCTGGAACCACGGCGCGCCGGGCGGCGCCAGCAGTTCCCGCGGCCAGGCCACGTTGACCGCTTCGAAGAGCAGCCAGCACACCGCGATGATGTTGATCACCAAGCCTTTGCGGCCCAGTTGCAGGGCGCCTTTGGCCGGGTCCCAGCGACCGCTCAGGCGGGCGTACAAGGCGCTGACGCTGACGATCAGGAAGACGAAGAAGAAGCCGCCGCTGCCAAAGGCGATCAGCGTGCCCACCGCCGTGGCGTTCAGGCCCAGGCCGAGGCCGAGGCTGGCCACCAGGGTGCTGAAGACCATCGCCGCCATTGGCACTTTGCGTCGGTCGACCCGGCGCAGCAGCGCGGAACCCGGCAGGATGCCGTCGCGGGCCATGCCGAAGATGGCCCGGCCGATGTAGGTCTGCACCGAGACCACGCAGGCGACGAACGCGATCAGCACGATGGCGACGAAGGGCCGCTCGGCCCAGGCGCCGAAGGCATCCACCACCGCCGGGGTCACCGGGTCGATGATTTGTCCGCTGACCACCGCGGCCGGGTCCTTGAACGACAGGGTCACGGCGAAGGCGGTGAGCATCACGGTCAGGCCCACCACCAGCATCGAGCGCAGGATCGCCCGCGGGGTGGAGACTCGGGCGTCGGTGGTTTCTTCGGAGAGTTGCGAGCAGGCATCGAAGCCGAGGAAGGCCCAGCCACACACCGCCAGCGCGGTGAGCAGGCCGCTCACGTAAGAACCGCCGGACGCGCTTTCGGCGCCCATGCTGGTGAACAGCAGGCTGAAATCATGGTTGCGGAAGAACAGCAGCAACAGCACGCCGATGCCGATGGAGGCGATGGCTTCGGCGAAGATTCCGGCGTTGACGAAGTACTTCAGCGGGTTGATGCCCAGCAGGTTGACTCCCAGGCCCAGCGCCAGCAGCGCCGCGCCGCAGGCCACCTGGGTGTTGGCCGAGGGCGGTTCGTTGGTGATCAGCAAGCCGAGCCAGAAACCGCCGAGGTAGGCCACGGTGGTCAGTGACGCCAGCGCCGCGGCCAGATAAAGGAAGCCGGTGAACCAGGCCAGGCGGTCACCCACCAGCCGGCGCACCCATTGATAGCAGCCACCGGCCAGCGGGAACTGCGACGACAGTTCGGCGTAGACCAGGGCCACGCTCAGTTGCAGCAACAGGCACAGCGGCACGATCCACACCCAGGACGGCCCGATGCTGATGGCGCCGAGGGACATCACCGAATAGATGCCGACCACCGGGGAAATGGTGGCGAAGCCGACGGAAAACGACGACCACAGGCTCAGGCCGCGGTCCAGCTCCTGGCGATAGCCGTGGCTGGCGAGCAGGTGCTCGTCTTGGTTGGACGGAAGAGGGACGGGCATTGGGGATCCTCGGCAGGTATTGGAGTTGTTATCGAGATCCGGTGCCTCTGTGGACACTCGGCTGCCCCGGGTTGGGCCGGGCGGGTTCCAGGCCAGAGTATGTCGGCTTCGCATCAGGAAAAATTCATCGTTGCGATGGCTGGCATCAGGATTTTTTGATGTTTGCCGTTCGCGTCGACGCCTGGTCGGCGCAAAAGAACACCCGATGTCGTTCGTCCTGTCTATGAGTATCGCCGCGCAAACCCGTGCCGTGACCTGAAACGTTGCACGGCAGGCCGCGCGGGCTGAGCTAGCCTTTGAACTGTTCGCCGGTCGCGGCCCTCGAAGCCATGTGCTTCACGGACCGCCATCGGGCTTCGCTTGCCTTGCGTGCATCAAGGCGCGAAGACCGCGGCACGGGGTGCCGGCGGTCGGTCCAATGGGCAGGGAATTCACGCCAATCACATCGAGGCTCGCCTCGTGGGAGAAAACATGACGATCGGGATGAAATGGAGAGCGGCGTTCGCCGGGCTGACGTTGCTGTGCGGCTTCGCCAGCGCGCAGGCCGCCGAGACGAAGAAGGTCGACGTGCTGCTGGTGGGCGGCGGCATCATGAGCTCGACCCTGGCAATCTGGCTCAACGAACTGGAGCCAGGCTGGTCGATGGAACTGGTCGAGCGTCTGGACAAGGTCGCCAACGAGAGCTCCAACGGCTGGAACAACGCCGGCACCGGCCACTCGGCCCTGGCCGAGTTGAATTACACACCGGAAAAAGACGGCAAGGTGGACATCACCAAGGCCGTGGAAATCAACGAATCCTTCCAGATCACCCGGCAGTTTCTCGCCTGGCAGGTGAAGAACGGCGTGCTGAAGAATCCCCGTTCGTTCATCAACAGCACGCCGCACATGAGCTTTGTCTGGGGCGACGACAACATCCGCTTCCTGAAGAAACGCTACGAAGCGCTGCAGGCCAGCCCGCTGTTCCGGCCCATGCAGTACTCGGAAGACCCCGAGCAGATCAAGAAATGGGTGCCGCTGATGATGGACGGGCGTGATCCGCAGCAGAAGCTCGCGGTCACCTGGACGCCCATCGGCACCGACGTCAACTTCGGCGAAATCACCCGGCAGTACGTGGCCTACCTGCAGACCCGGCCGAACTTCAGCCTGAAACTGTCCAGCGAGGTCGAGGACATCACCCGCAACGACGACGGTTCGTGGCGCGTCGAGTACAAGAACCTCAAGGACGGCAGCAAATCCACCACCGACGCCAAGTTCCTGTTCATCGGTGCCGGTGGCGCGGCCTTGCCGCTGCTGCAGAGATCCGGCATCGCCGAGGCCAAGGACTACGCCGGCTTCCCGGTCGGCGGCTCGTTCCTGGTCACCGACAACCAGGACATCGCCCTGCAACACATGGCCAAGGCCTATGGCATCGCCTCCACCGGCGCGCCGCCGATGTCGGTGCCGCACCTGGACACCCGGGTGCTGGACGGCAAACGGGTGATTCTGTTCGGGCCGTTCGCCACGTTCTCTACCAAGTTCCTCAAGGAAGGCTCCTACCTCGACCTGTTCGCCAGCATGTCGCTGCACAACACCTGGCCGATGATGCGCGTGGGCCTGCGTGAGTTCGACCTGGTGAAATACCTGGTCGGCCAAGTGATGCAGTCCGATGACGACCGCTTTGCCGCGTTGCAGACCTACTTCCCCAAAGCCAAGAAGGAAGACTGGCGCCTGTGGCAGGCCGGCCAGCGCGTGCAGATCATCAAGAAGGACGAAAACCAGGGCGGTGTGCTCAAGCTCGGCACCGAAGTGGTCGCCTCCAAGGACGGCACCATCGCCGGCCTGCTGGGCGCCTCGCCGGGCGCTTCCACCGCGCCGCCGATCATGCTCGACCTGATGCAGAAGGTGTTCAAGGACCGTCTCGCCTCGTCGGCCTGGCAGGAAAAGCTGAAACAGATCATCCCCAGCTACGGCATGCACCTGAACGACCATCCTGATCTGGTCGCCAAAGAGTGGGCCTACACCAACGAGGTGCTGCAACTGGCCCCGGCGCCAGGCATCGACCAGCGCCAGGATCCGGCCAATCCGGACAACATCGATCCGCTGGGACAGAAGACCGGCAACGCCGACCCGGACCTCAATCCAGACGCCGGTAACTAACCGCGCGTTTGCATCCGGCAGGGCGACTGTCGGATGCAAACGTCCCACGTGCAGTTCTGCACTGAACGGTTGCACCAAGGGCATGTTCCTGCGCCCGCACTCCGGGTATCCTCGACACACTTTGTTCGATTGACCCTGTCCCAAGGAGTTGCGCGCTGTGTTCAAACATGTCGATGCCTATGCCGGCGATCCTATCCTCTCGTTGATGGAGACCTTCAAGACCGATCCTCGGGCCAACAAGGTCAACCTGAGCATCGGCCTGTATTACGACGCCGCCGGCGTGGTGCCGCAACTGGCGGCGGTGGGCGAGGCCGAGAAGCGCCTGGCCGACAAGCCCCACGAAGCCTCGCTGTACCTGCCGATGGAAGGCCTGGCCGGCTACCGTCAGGCGATCCAGAACCTGCTGTTCGGCGCCGATCACCCGGCCGTGACCAGCGGCCGTGTCGCCACCGTGCAGACCGTCGGCGGTTCCGGCGCACTGAAAGTCGGCGCCGACTTCCTCAAGCGCTACTTCCCTGAATCGCAGGTCTGGGTCAGCGATCCAACCTGGGACAACCACCGCGCGATCTTCGAAGGTGCCGGTTTCAAGGTTCACACCTACCCGTACTTCGACCAGAACACCGGCGGCGTCAACTTCGACGGCATGCTCGCGGCGCTGCAGACCCTGCCGGCCAACAGCATCGTCCTGCTGCACCCGTGCTGCCACAACCCCACCGGCGCCGACCTGAACCAGGAGCAATGGCAACAGGTGATCGAGGTGGTCAAGGCGCGCAACCTGATCCCGTTCCTCGACATCGCCTACCAGGGCTTCGGCGCGGGCCTGCTGGACGACGCCTTCGCCATCCGCGAAGCGGCGCGTGCCGGCGTACCGTGCCTGGTCAGCAACTCGTTCTCGAAGATCTTCTCGCTGTACGGCGAGCGGGTAGGGGGCCTGTCGGTGGTCTGCGACGACGCCGACACCATGCAAAGCGTGCTCGGCCAGCTCAAGGCCACTGTGCGCCGCAACTACTCCAGCCCGCCTGCGTTCGGCGCGCAACTGGTGGCGACGGTGTTGAACGATGCCGGCCTGAATGCCCAGTGGGTGGCGGAAGTCGAGCAGATGCGCCTGCGCATCCTGGAAATGCGCCAAGGTCTGGTGGACGCCCTCGCGGTGTTGCTGCCGGGCCAGGACTTCTCGTTCTTCCTCAGCCAGCGCGGCATGTTCAGCTACACCGGCTTCAGCGTGGCCCAGGTGCGTCGCCTGCGTGACGAGTTCGGTGTGTACCTGATCGACAGCGGCCGCGTGTGCATGTCGGGCGTACGCCCGGACAACCTGCAACAAGTGGCCGAGGCGTTTGCTGCGGTGCAGTGATCTTTCGCACTTCATCCGATCGCCTGGTACAAGACCTTGTAGGAGCGGCTTCAGCCGCGATTGGCCGCGGCAGCGGCCACAAAACCGGAATTCCGGGTGCATCAGCCTATTCGGGATTCAGGTTTTACGACGGCTTCGCCGCCGTTCGCGGCTGAAGCCGCTCCTACAGTGCGGCCTTTAGCAACCCCCTCGGTTTTCAGTCTGTCCCCGCACCGCAACGGTGCAACCATTCCTCGGACAGGGCTTTGCAAGTGCAACCTTTCAGCGCACAATCGCGCCCCTCTTTGATGGCCGGGGTGCGTTGAGGCGTCTGTTTCGCCACTTCCGGCGCTGTTGCAGTCTTGCGTGTGGAGTTGCACCCGGAATGAATGAGCAGGCCCCGAGCGTTGAACAACGCTTTGAATCGACCCCAGCCGCGACCCTCGGTAGCTGGGCCCGTCAAGACACCACCTGGATGCTCGGCCTGTTCGGCACCGCGATCGGCGCCGGTACGCTGTTCCTGCCGATCAACGCCGGCCTCGGCGGCTTCTGGCCGCTGCTGATCCTGGCGCTGCTGGCGTTCCCGATGACTTATTACGCGCACCGCGGCCTGACCCGCTTCGTCCTCTCCGGGCGCGGCGACGGCGATATCACTGAAGTTGTCGAAGAACACTTCGGTCTCAGCGCCGGTGCGATGATCACCGTGCTGTACTTCCTCGCCATCTTCCCGATCCTGCTGATCTACAGCGTTGCGCTGACCAACACCGTCGGCAGTTTCATGGAGCATCAACTGCACATCCAGCCGCCGCCGCGGGCGCTGCTGTCGTTCGTGCTGATCCTCGGCTTGCTGGCCGTGGTGCGTTGCGGTGAGCAGGCCACGGTCAAGGCAATGAGCCTGCTGGTTTATCCGTTCATCGTGGCCCTGGCGTTTCTCGCGGTATTCCTGGTTCCGCACTGGAACGGCGGCATCCTCGCCACCGCCAGTGAACTGCCGGCGGGCGGCGCCTTCCTGCATACCCTGTGGCTGGCGATCCCGGTCATGGTGTTTTCCTTCAACCATTCGCCGATCATCTCGGCCTTCGCCGTCGACCAGAAACGCCGCTACGGCGAGCACGCCGACCAGCGCAGCGGGCAGATCCTGGCCCGTGCGCACCTGCTGATGGTGGCGATGGTGATGTTCTTCGTCTTCAGTTGCGTGCTGACCCTGAGCCCGGCGCAGTTGGCCGAAGCCAAGGCGCAGAACCTGTCGATCCTGTCCTACCTGGCCAACCACTTCAGCAACCCGACCATCGCCTTCGCCGCGCCGCTGATTGCCTTCGTCGCTATTGCCAAGTCGTTCCTCGGCCACTACATCGGCGCCAGCGAAGGCCTCAAAGGCATCATCCTCAAGACCGGCAAACGCCCCCAGGCCAAGACCCTGGACCGGGTGACCGCCGCGCTGATGCTGGTGGTGTGCTGGATCGTCGCCACGCTCAACCCGAGCATTCTCGGCATGATCGAAGCCCTGGGCGGCCCGGTGATCGCGGCGATCCTGTTCCTGATGCCGATGTACGCGATCCGCCGCGTGCCGGCGATGCGCAAATACGGTGGCGCGATGTCCAACGTATTCGTGACCCTGGTCGGGCTGGTGGCGCTGTCGTCGGTGGTGTATTCGCTGCTTCCCTGATGCTTGTGGCGCGACGGTCCGGAGGGCCGTCGCGACAGATTGTTCGGTTTTTTAACCCCATTTTGTCCACAAAAATTGTCCGGCAATTCAACAATTTGCATTCCGCCCATAGGTGGACGCCGACTTTCGTGCTTAACTCTGGGTCCTTTTATCCTCTCGCATAAGGACTCCGTTCATGGCTCAAGTGACTCTCAAAGGCAATCCGGTTCAGGTCAACGGCGAGCTGCCGAAAGCCGGCGCTCAGGCGCCAGCGTTTTCGCTGGTCGGCGAGGGCCTGGCTGATGTGTCGCTGAAGGACTTCGCCGGCAAGCGCAAAGTGCTGAACATCTTCCCGAGCGTCGACACCCCGACTTGCGCCACCTCCGTGCGCAAATTCAACGCCCAGGCCAATGAACTGGCCAACACCGTGGTGCTGTGCGTATCCGCCGACCTGCCGTTCGCCCAGGCGCGTTTCTGCGGCGCCGAAGGCCTGACCAACGTGAAGAACCTGTCGACCCTGCGCGGTCGCGAGTTCCTCGAAAACTACGGCGTTGCCATTGCCGACGGCCCGCTGGCCGGCCTGGCCGCCCGTGCCGTAGTCGTCGTCGATGAGAACGACAAGGTGCTGCACAGCGAGCTGGTTGGCGAAATCGCCGAAGAGCCGAACTACGAGGCAGCCCTGGCTGTCCTGAAGTAAGTCGCTCGCGGGCTTGCCCGCAAAAACCTGAAACGTGATGACGGCCTGGCTTTGTCCAGGCCGTTTTCATTTAAAGTTCAGGGCCTTGGCTACGTCAGTGATCAGTAAATTGCCGGTAAAGGCGCTTTGCTAATCGGTCCCGAGTGCTTATCGTTCAGCCTCCTTCAAAGTTTCCTGCGCAGATATGGTCGGTCAACCCATGCAATCTTCCTCCCGTTCTTCCCGCCGCTGGCTGTTCAGCCTGTTGATTCTGTTGCTGGTCGCCGGCCTGTGCTGGTGGCTGTGGCCGGCATCGACGACAACCAAGGCCCCGGCCAAAGGCGAGGCGCCGGCAGTGGGCCGGCGCGGCGGCGCGGGTCCCATGGGTGGTCCGGGGCGTCCGGGCTTCGGCAACTCGACCGCCACGGTTCCGGTGCGCGTAGCGTCCGCAGCGGTGGGCGACTTCCCGCTGTATTACAAGGCGCTGGGCACGGTCACCGCGACCAACACGGTCAACGTGCGCAGCCGGGTGGCGGGGGAGTTGGTCAAGGTGCACTTCCAGGAAGGCCAGCAGGTCAAGGCCGGCGACCTGCTCGCCGAGATCGATCCGCGCAGCTACCAGATCGCCTTGCAACAGGCCGAAGGCACCCTGGCGCAGAACCAGGCGCAACTGAAGAACGCCCAGATTGACCTGGCGCGCTATAAAGGCCTGTTCGCCGAAGACAGCATCGCCAAGCAGACCCTCGATACCCAGGCCGCGTTGGTCGCGCAGTACGAAGGCACGATCAAGACCAACCAGGCGGCGGTCAACGACGCCAAGCTGAACCTGGACTTCACTAAAATCCGCGCGCCTATCGGCGGTCGCCTCGGCCTGCGTCAACTGGACCTGGGCAACCTGGTGGCGGCCAACGACACCACCGCGCTGGTGGTGATCACCCAGACCCAACCGATCACCGTCGCCTTCACCCTGCCGGAAACCGACCTGGACACCGTGCTCGCGCGCTTCCGCAGTGGCGCGCCGCTGCCGGTCGAGGCCTGGGACCGCGGCGACACTCGCCAGCAGGCCGTCGGTGTGCTGCGCAGCCTCGACAACCAGATCGACATCACCACCGGCACGCTGAAATTCAAGGCGCGTTTCGAGAACCAGGACGAAGCGCTGTTCCCCAACCAGTTCGTCAACGTGCGCCTGCTCGCCGACACCCAGAAAGACGTGATCACCGCCCCGGCGGCGGCGATCCAGTTCGGCACCAACGGCACCTTCGTCTATGTCGTGGACGCGGAGAACAAGGTGCATATCCGCACCCTCAAGCTGGGCGCCAGCGACGGCGAGCGCACGGTGATCAAGGAAGGCCTGGCCAAGGGCGAGCGGGTGGTGCTGGAAGGCACCGATCGCCTGCGCGACGGCACCGTGGTTGACGTGGTGGACGACGCCGCCGAGGTTCCGACGACGCCCGGCCAGCATTTGCAAGGCCAGGACAAAAACGATGTCTCGGCCGTGCCTGAGCGTCCGGCCCGTCAAGGCAAGGCTGGCGCATGAACCTCTCGCGGCTGTTCATCCTCCGTCCGGTTGCCACCACGCTGAGCATGCTGGCCATCGTCCTGGCCGGCCTGATCGCCTACAAATTGCTGCCGGTGGCGGCCTTGCCCCAGGTGGATTACCCGACCATCCGGGTCATGACCCTCTATCCGGGCGCCAGTCCGCAGGTAATGACCAGCGCCGTGACCGCGCCGCTGGAGCGCCAGTTCGGGCAGATGCCGGGCCTGACACAGATGGCGTCCACCAGTTCCGGTGGCGCGTCGGTGCTGACCCTGCGCTTCAGCCTGGAAATGAACATGGATGTCGCCGAGCAACAGGTCCAGGCCGCGATCAACGCCGCCAGCAACCTGCTGCCCAGCGACCTGCCGGCACCGCCGGTGTACAACAAGGTCAACCCGGCGGACACCCCGGTGCTGACCCTGGCGATTTCCTCGAAAACCATGCCGTTGCCCAAGCTCAATGACTTGGTCGACACCCGCATGGCGCAGAAGATCGCCCAGATCAGCGGCGTCGGCATGGTCAGCATCGCCGGCGGCCAGCGCCAGGCGGTGCGGATCAAGGTCAACCCCGAGGCGCTGGCCTCGGCGGGGCTGAACCTTGCCGATGTGCGCACCCTGGTCGGTGCCTCCAACGTCAACCAGCCGAAGGGCAACTTCGACGGCCCGACCCGGGTGTCGATGCTCGACGCCAACGATCAACTGCGCTCCCCCGAGGAATACGCCAACCTGATCCTCGCCTACGCCAACGGCGCGCCGCTGCGCCTGAAGGATGTCGCCGAGATCGTCGACGGTGCCGAGAACGAGCGCCTGGCGGCCTGGGCCAACCAGAACCAGGCGGTGTTGCTGAACATCCAGCGCCAGCCGGGGGCCAACGTCATCGAGGTGGTGGACCGGATCAAGCAGATGCTGCCGTCGATTACCGACAACCTGCCGGCCGGCCTCGACGTGGTGGTGCTCACCGACCGCACCCAGACCATCCGCGCCTCGGTCAAGGACGTGCAGCATGAACTGCTGATCGCCATCGCCCTGGTGGTGATGGTCACGTTCCTGTTCCTGCGCCGGGTCAGTGCGACCATCATTCCGTCGGTCGCGGTGCCGCTGTCGTTGATCGGCACCTTCGGCGTGATGTACCTGGCCGGCTTCTCGATCAACAACCTGACCCTGATGGCGCTGACCATCGCCACCGGTTTCGTGGTGGACGATGCCATCGTCATGCTGGAGAACATCGCCCGTCATATCGAGGAAGGGGAGACGCCGTTGCAGGCGGCGCTCAAGGGCGCCCGGCAGATCGGTTTCACCCTGATCTCGCTGACCTTCTCGCTGATCGCGGTATTGATCCCGCTGCTGTTCATGGCCGATGTCGTGGGGCGGCTGTTCCGCGAATTCGCCATCACCCTGGCGGTGGCGATCCTGATTTCCCTGGTGGTGTCCCTGACCCTGACGCCGATGATGTGCGCGCGCTTGCTCAAGCGCGAGCCGAAGGAAGAAGAGCAGGGCCGTTTCTACCGTGCCAGCGGTGCCTGGATCGACTGGATGATCGAGCATTATGGCCGCGGCCTGCAGTGGGTCCTGCGGCACCAGCCGCTGACCTTGCTGGTGGCGGTGGCGACCCTGGGCCTGACCGTGCTGCTGTATCTGGTGGTGCCCAAGGGCTTCTTCCCGGTGCAGGACACCGGGGTGATCCAGGGTATTTCCGAGGCGCCGCAGTCGATCTCCTTCACCGCCATGAGCCAGCGCCAGCAGGAACTGGCCGCGTTGGTTCTCGAAGACCCGGCGGTGGAAAGCCTGTCGTCCTATATCGGTGTCGATGGCGACAACGCGACGCTGAACAGCGGTCGTCTGCTGATCAACCTCAAGCCCCACGGCGAGCGCGACCTCACCGCGGCCCAGGTGATCGCCCGCCTGCAACCACGGGTCGACCGCCTCAGCGGCATCCGCCTGTTCATGCAGCCGGTGCAGGACCTGAGCATCGAGGACCGGGTCAGCCGCACCCAGTACCAGTTCAGCCTGTCTTCGCCGGATGCCGAGTTGCTGTCGACGTGGAGCGACACCCTGGTGCAGACCCTACAACAGCGGCCGGAACTCACCGACGTTGCCAGTGACTTGCAGGACAAGGGCCTGCAAGTCTTCCTGGTGATCGACCGCGACGCCGCCAGCCGCCTCGGCGTGACCGTCTCGGAAATCACCAATGCGCTGTATGACGCCTTTGGCCAGCGGCAGATTTCCACCATCTACACCCAGGCCAGCCAGTACCGCGTGGTGCTGCAGGCCGCCGCCGCGTCGAGCATCGGGCCCAAGGTGCTGGATCAGATCTATGTCAAGACTACCGATGGCGCGCAGGTCCGGCTGTCGGCCCTGGCTCGCGTCGAGGAACGTCAGGCGCAACTGGCTATCGCTCATATCGGCCAGTTCCCGGCGGTGATGATGTCGTTCAACCTGGCCGAAGGCGTGTCCCTGGGCGAGGCGGTGCAGGTCATCGAGCAGGTGCAGAAGGACATCGGCATGCCGCTGGGCGTGCAGACCCGCTTCCAGGGTGCGGCCGAAGCCTTCCAGGCCTCGCTGTCGAGCACCCTGCTGCTGGTGCTCGCCGCCGTGGTGACCATGTACATCGTGCTCGGCGTGCTCTACGAGAGCTACATCCACCCGATCACCATCCTCTCGACCCTGCCGTCGGCGGCGGTGGGCGCCTTGCTGGCGCTGATACTCACCGGCAATGACCTGGGGATGATCGCCATCATCGGCATCATCCTGCTGATCGGTATCGTCAAGAAAAACGCGATCATGATGATCGACTTCGCCCTTGAAGCCGAACGCAACCAGGGCATGGACCCGCAGACCGCGATCTACCAGGCCGCACTGCTGCGTTTCCGGCCGATCCTGATGACCACCCTGGCGGCGTTGTTCGGCGCCGTGCCACTGATGCTCGCCAGCGGCTCCGGCGCCGAGCTGCGCCAGCCGCTGGGCCTGGTGATGGTCGGCGGGCTGCTGGTCAGCCAGGTCCTCACGCTGTTCACCACACCGGTGATCTACCTGTACTTCGATCGCCTGGCGCGCCGTTTCAAACCTGAACAGAACGTTGTGGAGGAAGCGGTGTGATCAGCCTTCGCAACCCTGCTCGTAGCGTGCAGCTTGTCATCTGGAGCTGCCCTTGAACCTGTCCGGCCCGTTTATCCGTCGCCCGGTGGCGACCATGCTGCTGAGCCTGGCGATCTTGCTGCTGGGCGGTGTCAGCTTCGGCCTGTTGCCGGTGGCGCCGCTGCCGAAGATGGACTTCCCGGTGATCGTGGTCTCGGCCAGCCTGCCGGGCGCCAGCCCCGAGGTCATGGCGGCGACGGTGGCGACGCCGCTGGAGCGCAAGTTGGGCACCATCGCCGGCGTCACCACCCTGACCAGCAGTTCCAGCCAGGGCTCGACCCGGGTGATTCTCGGCTTCGACCTGGACCGTGACATCGACGGCGCCGCACGGGAAGTGCAGGCGGCGATCAACGCCACGCGCAACCTGTTGCCGAGCGGCATGCGCAGCATGCCCACCTACAAGAAGATCAACCCGTCGCAGGCACCGATCATGGTGCTGTCGCTGACCTCCGAGGTGTTGCAGAAGGGGCAGTTGTACGATTTGGCGTCGACCATCCTGTCCCAGAGCCTGTCCCAGGTATCCGGCGTGGGCGAGGTGCAGATCGGCGGCAGCTCGCTGCCGGCGGTGCGCATCGAGCTTGAGCCGAAGAGGCTCACCCAGTACGGCCTGTCCCTGGATGACGTGCGCGAAACAGTGGCGGCGGCCAACCAGCGCCGGCCCATGGGTTTTGTCGAGGATGCCGGCCGCAACTGGCAGGTGCGCGCCAATGACCAACTGGAGAAAGCCAAGGACTACGAGCCGCTGGTGATCCGTTACCAGAACGGTTCGGTGCTGCGCCTGAGCGATGTGGCGAAAGTCAGCGACGGCGTGGAAAACCGCTACAACAGCGGCTTCTTCAATGACGACGAGGCGGTGCTGCTGGTGATCAACCGCCAGACCGGCGCCAACATCATCGAGACCGTGGAGCAGATCAAGGCGCAGTTGCCGGCCTTGCAGTCGCTGCTGCCGTCCAGCGTCCAGTTGAATATCGCCATGGACCGCTCGCCGGTGATCAAGGCGACCCTCAAGGAAGCCGAGCACACCCTGCTGATCGCGGTGGTGCTGGTGATCCTGGTGGTCTACCTGTTCCTCGGCAATTTCCGCGCTTCGCTGATCCCGACGCTGGCGGTGCCGGTGTCGCTGGTGGGCACCTTCGCGGTGATGTACCTGTGCGGTTTCTCGCTGAACAACCTGTCGCTGATGGCGCTGATCCTCGCTACCGGATTGGTGGTGGACGACGCCATCGTGGTGCTGGAGAACATTTCCCGGCATATCGAGGACGGCCAGCCGCCGATGCGCGCGGCCTACCTCGGGGCCAAGGAAGTGGGTTTCACCCTGCTGTCGATGAACGTGTCGCTGGTGGCGGTGTTTGTCTCGATCCTGTTCATGGGCGGCATTGTCAATGCGCTGTTCCGCGAGTTCTCCATCACCATGGCGTCGGCGATCATTGTCTCGCTGGTGGTGTCGCTGACCCTGACCCCGATGCTCTGCGCCCGCTGGCTCAAGCCCCATGCCCACGACGCCGGACAGACCCGCCTGCAACGCTGGAGCGACAGCCTGAACCGACGCATGATCGCCGGCTACGACCGCAGCCTCGGCTGGGCGCTGCGCCATCGCAAGCTGACCTTGTTCAGCCTGCTGCTGGCCATCGGCGTGAATATCGCGCTGTATGTGGTGGTGCCCAAGACCCTGATGCCGCAGCAGGATACCGGCCAGTTGCAGGGCTTCATCCGCGGCGACGACGGCCTGTCGTTCACCGTGATGCAGCCGAAAATGGAAATCTACCGCCGCGCCTTGCTCGCCGATCCGGCGGTGCAGAGCGTGGCCGGCTTTATCGGCGGCAACAGCGGCACCAACAACGCCATGGTGCTGGTGCGCCTCAAGCCGATTGCCGAGCGCAAGCTGGACGCGCAGAAGGTGATCGAGCGGCTGCGCAAGGAAATGCCACAAGTGCCGGGCGGCCGCCTGTTCCTGATGGCCGACCAGGACCTGCAACTGGGTGGCGGTGGCCGCGACCAGACCACTTCGCAGTACCTCTACACCTTGCAGAGCGGTGATTTACAGGCGCTGCGCGAGTGGTACCCGAAAGTCGTGGCGGCGCTGCGTGCGCTGCCGGAACTGACCGCCATCGACGCCCGTGACGGCAGCGGCACCCAGCAGGTGACCCTGGTGGTCGACCGCGAGCAGGCCAAGCGCCTGGGCATCGACATGAGCATGGTCACCGCGGTGCTGAACAACGCCTACAGCCAGCGGCAGATCTCCACCATCTACGACAGCCTCAATCAGTATCAGGTGGTGATGGAGATCAACCCGAAATATGCCCAGGACCCCAGCACCCTGGAGCAGGTCGAGGTGATCACCGCCGATGGCGCGCGGGTGCCGCTGTCCACGTTCGCCCGCTACGAGAACAGCCTGGCCAACGACCGGGTCAGCCACGAAGGGCAGTTCGCCTCCGAGGACATCTCTTTCGATGTCGCCGAAGGCCACAGCCCCGATCAGGCCCTGGCCGCGGTGGAGCGGGCGGTGGCCAAGGTCGGCTTGCCGGAGTCGGTGATCGCCAAGCTTGGCGGCACCGCCGACGCCTTCAGCAAAACCCAGCAAGGCCAGCCGCTGATGATTCTTGGCGCCCTGGTGCTGGTGTACCTGGTGCTGGGCATCTTGTACGAAAGCTACATTCACCCGCTGACCATCCTCTCGACCCTGCCGTCGGCCGGGGTAGGGGCTTTGCTTACGCTCTACGTCACCGGCGGCGAGTTCAGCCTGATCTCGCTGCTGGGGCTGTTCCTGCTGATCGGCGTGGTCAAGAAGAACGCCATTCTGATGATCGACCTGGCGCTGCAACTGGAGCGTCACGAGGGCCTCGGCCCGGAAGAATCGATCCGCCGCGCCTGCCTGCTGCGCCTGCGACCGATCCTGATGACCACCCTGGCCGCGATTCTCGGCGCCTTGCCGCTGTTGCTCGGCACCGCCGAAGGCTCGGAAATGCGCCAGCCGCTGGGCGTGACCATCATCGGCGGCCTGGTCTTCAGCCAGATGCTCACGCTTTACACCACCCCGGTGGTCTACCTCTATCTGGACCGTCTGCGCCATCGCTTCAACCGCTGGCGCGGAGTGCGGACCGACGCTGCCCTGGAAACCCCGCTATGAGTCAACCTGTCTTGCTTTCCGATTCTTCGCTGTTGCGCCTGCTCGGCGCCCGGGGCTCGCGCCTGCTGGCGGCCAGCCTGTGCGTGGCGATGCTCAGCGCTTGCACCTTGAGTCCCGATTACCAGCGCCCGGAGATGAATACCGCGGTGCCGTTCAAGCATGCTGAAGGCTGGACCCAGGCCAACCCGTCCGACGCGCTGGCCCGCGGCGCCTGGTGGGAGCTGTACGGCGACGCGCAACTGAACGCGCTGGTCGAGCAGCTCAATGCCAGCAACCAGACCGTGCGCCAGTACGAGGCCCAGTACCGCCAGGCCCAGGCCCTGGTGCGCAGCTCCCGCGCGTCGCTGTTCCCCAGCCTCGACCTCAGCGCCGGCAAGACCCGTTCCAGCCAGGGCACCGGCAGCAGCAGTTCGAGCCTGAGCAACAACAGCAGCGGCATCCGCGACACCTACAGCACCCAGTTGGGCGTCAGTTGGGAAATCGACCTGTGGGGCAAGCTGCGTGAAGGCCTGAATGCCGACGAGGCGAGTGCCGAAGCGAGCCTGGCCGACATGGCGGCGATGCGCCTGAGCCTGCAGTCCGAGCTGGTACAAAACTACCTGCAATTGCGCGTGATGGACGAACAGAAGCGCCTGCTTGAAGCGACCCTGGCGACCTATCAGCGCTCGCTGAAAATGACCCAGAACCAGTACAAGGCGGGGGTTTCCGGCAAGGACGCGGTGGCCCAGGCGCAAACCCAGCTCAAGAGCACCGAGGCCGACCTGGTGGACCTGGTCTGGCAGCGCGCGCAACTGGAAAACGCCATCGCCGTGCTGATGGGCAAGCTGCCGGCGGAGTTCGCCCTGGCGCCGACCACCACGATCCCGGGATTGCCGCAGATTCCACTGGAATTGCCGTCGCAACTGCTGGAGCGGCGCCCCGATATCGCCTCGGCCGAGCGCAAGGTCATGGCGGCTAACGCCGGAATCGGTGTTGCCCGCGCCGCTTACTTCCCGGATTTGAGCCTGAGCTTGAGCGGTGGCTACAGCAGTAGCACCTTCAGCAACTGGATCAGCTTGCCGAACCGCTTCTGGTCGGTGGGCCCGAGCCTGGCCATGACCCTGTTCGATGCCGGCAAGCGTTCGGCGGAAGTCGACCGGACCGTGGCGGTCTACGACCAGACCGTGGCGCAGTACCGGCAGACCGTACTGGATGGTTTCCGCGAAGTGGAAAACTACCTGGTCCAGCTCAAGGTCTACGGCGACGAGGCGAATGTGCGCCAGGAGGCGCTGGAATCGGCGCGTGAATCGCTGCGCCTGACCGAGAACCAGTACCGGGCAGGGCTGATCGGCTATCTGGATGTGGTCAACGTGCAGACCACCGCCCTCAGCAACGAGCGAAGTGCGCTGACCCTGTTGCAGGGTCGGTTGGTGGCCAGCGTGCAGTTGATCGCGGCCTTGGGCGGTGGCTGGGATGCGCAACAGGCGTTTACCGAGGAGTGATCCGCCGCCGTCGCAAAGCGTCGGCCACGCATGATTCTGTGGGAGCGGCCCTTCGCGGCTAACAGCTCCCACAGTTCCGCGGCAAATCACCCTTCACCAACCGGCTGAAACTCCGTGCGTTTCGCGAAAGGTTGAGTACAATCATCGGCTTTTATGGGCTGGCAAATTGCCCTATCCAGCCCCATTCGTGGAAAGCCTCATGTTGATTGGCAGTTACTCACCTACTCTGGTCGTCATCTCTCTGTGTGTGGCGATCCTGGCTTCCTACACCGCCCTTGACCTCACCGGACGCCTGGCCACGGCCAAGGGGCGGGCGGTCTATCTGTGGATGGGCGGTGGCGCGCTGGCCATGGGCATGGGCATCTGGTCGATGCATTTCATCGGCATGCTCGCCTTCAGCCTGCCGATCCAGTTGGGCTACGACCTCACCCTGACCGTGCTGTCGCTGGTCATCGCGGTACTGTCTTCGGGCTTTGCCCTGTGGCTGGTCAGCCAGACCAGCCTGCCGCTACACATGTTGCTGCTGGGCGCCGGGATCATGGGCGCGGGTATCAGTTGCATGCACTACACCGGCATGGCGGCGCTGCGCATGCAGCCGGGTATCGAGTACGACGTTGCGCTGTTTGGCCTGTCGCTGCTGATCGCAGTCGGGGCGTCGATGGCGGCGCTGTGGATCGCCTTCCGCCTGCGCCGCCACACGCCCTATGTACGCCAGATACGCGGCGGGGCGGCGGTGGTCATGGGCGTGGCGATTGTCGGCATGCACTACACCGGCATGGCCGCGGCGAACTTCCCGGAGGGCAGTTTCTGCGGTGCCTTCAACGAGGGCGTGAGCGGCGATGGCCTCGATTATCTGGTGCTGATCACCACCCTGGCGGTGCTTGCCGTGGCCCTGTTGACCTCGGTGCTGGACGCCCGCCTGGAGGCGCGCACCGCTGATCTGGCGCGCTCGCTGACCCTCGCCAACCAGGAACTCACCCAACTGGCGCTGCACGACACCCTGACCGGCTTGCCCAACCGCACCCTGCTGGCCGACCGCATCGACCAGGCGATGAGCAAAGTGGCGGAACATGGCGGTTGTTTTGCGCTGATGTTCATCGATCTGGACGGCTTCAAGCCGGTCAACGATGCCTTCGGCCACCACACCGGTGACCAGTTGCTCAAGGAAGTCGCCCTGCGCTTGCGCGGCCATCTGCACAGCCAGGACACCCTGGCGCGGATCGGCGGTGACGAATTCGTCCTGCTGGTTGAGCTGGAAGATCCGGACGACGCGGTCAGCGTCGCGGCAAAACAGGTCAATCTGGTCTCCCGTTCCTTCCGCGTGGCGGAGCAGAGCCTGCAGATTTCCGCCAGCATCGGCATCGTGCTCTATCCCGGCAACGGCAATGACCAGCACGAGTTGCTGCGCAACGCCGACGCCGCCATGTACCACGCCAAGAACGCGGGCAAGAATGGCTACAGCTTCTTCGACGTATCGATGAACAGCAACGCGCGCCTGCAACTGCAATTGCTCCAAGATTTGCGCACGGCGGTGGAGCAGAAGCAGTTCCGGCTGTTCTACCAGCCCAAGTTCGACGCCGTGGGCCGCCATCCGATCGGTGCCGAGGCGCTGGTGCGCTGGGACCACCCGAGCATGGGCCTGCTGCTGCCGGACCGCTTCATCGTCCTCGCGGAAAAGACCGGCCTGATCATCCCCATTGGCGAATGGGTGCTGGAAGAAGCCTGCCGGCAGATGCGCATCTGGTTCGACCAGGGCCATAGCGACTGGCGCATTGCGGTCAACCTCTCGGCCATCCAGTTCTGCCATGCCGGACTGGTCGACAGCGTGGCCGCGGCGCTCGAACGCAACAACCTGCCGCCCAACAGCCTGACCCTGGAAATCACCGAAACTACCGCCATGCACGATGCCGACGCCAGCCTCTGTGTGCTGCAGCGGCTGTCGGACATGGGCGTGGATTTGTCGATCGATGACTTTGGCACCGGCTATTCGAGCCTGATGTACCTCAAGCGTCTGCCGGCCAACGAGCTGAAGATCGACCGCGGTTTCGTCCGCGACCTGGAGCACGACAGCGATGATGCGGCGATCGTCTCGGCAATCGTCGCCCTGGGGCAGGCTTTGGGTTTGCGGATCGTTGCCGAAGGCGTGGAAACCGACCGTCAACAGGATTTCCTGACGCGGCTGGGCTGTGATTCGTTGCAGGGTTACTTGCTCGGCCAGCCGGTGCCGCCCGAGCGTTTTCTGAGTGATATCGAGAAGGTGATGACTAACCAGGCCCGACCCTGACTGTCAGGCGGTGCGCTGCAGGGCGCAGGACGGCTGGAAGGCTTCCAGTTCGTCCTCCACCGCTTCGATGATCCGTTCCACATCGTGAGCGGCCATGACGGTGGAGCAAGGGATGCCAGCAATGGCCAGCAGGGTCTCGCCGGTGGCCCGGTCGAACAGACGGGCAACCATGCTGCGCGGGGCGTCCATGGTGGCTTCGAAGCCCAGCGGATGGAAATGCCAGCGCATCATCTGACATGCGCCTGGAAACGTGAGCTTGTTCATACAGGCCTCCTTGTATCGTGCTGCCGATAACCCTGAATGACATCCCGAATCTGGGCCTTTGGGGCCAGTGACTAACCATAGCAGCAATGAACCGCGTGAACGGGAATAATTCCCGGTTGTTTTTCCTGTTCCATGATGGGTGTCACATTCCGCTTTACCCGAAGGCGCAAGGCAAACGGTTTCTCTGTTGTTCGGGACATGGCGACCGCTAGTCGGTCTGGCGCTGTGGGGTTTGGTTTTCCGACCGGCGGCTGTGAGTTCCCTGTTTCAGGTTCTTCGCGGGGTACTGGGATGGACTTTGGGATTGGGTATTGGTGCTGTGGGTTATCCATCGCCCCCGGCCCCCAAGAAGGCCTGATTCAGCTCAGCAGCCCGGCAGCAATATTCAAGGTAAACCCAAGAATGGCCGTATTGAAGACAAAGCCGATCACCGAATGGGCCAGCACCACCCGGCGCATCCCGCGCCCCCCGACACCGATATCCGACGTCTGCACCGCGACGCTCAAGGTGAACGAAAAATAGTGGAAGTCCCAATAATCGGGATGGCGTTCACCGTCGGCGAAGCGCAGCAGCGGTTCACTGCCGTCATTGGTATAGAACAGGCGCGCATAATGCAGGCTGAAAATCGTGCCGATCAGCAGCCAGGAACCCGCGACCGTCAGCCCGGTGTAGCCGTAATGCAGGACCTTCTCCTGTCCGTGCAGATCACCGCTGCCGGCCAGTTGCAGGGTCACGGCGGCGAGGCTGGCCACGGCGGCGATACTGACCACGAACAACACCAGCGCGGCGTTTTCGTCTTCGACATCGGCGGTGCGGCGCACGGTTTCAGGCGTGGCGCCGAGGGTCAGGCCCAACACCAGCGCCAGGTACAGCCAAACCGCGAGGTTCCAGCCCGCCAGCACATGCTGCACGGTGTCGCCAGCGGGGATGAAGAAACCACCCAGGATTCCGATCAGGGCGGCGGCGCTCAGCCGTGGATGGGTATGGACCAGCTTGTGAAGTGCCATATGGACTCGCTGCAGGGAAGGGTGCGCCAACTGTAGTCCTTCGGCGGCATTGTCGTCAGGCAAAAGGGCTTGCCCGAGCGGGTGCGCTCGGTCATCCTGCGCGCCTTCGGTTACCGCCCCCGCTGTCGAGGAACCCCACGGTTTGCCTGAGTCACTGCCCAACCCGCTGCTGCAATACCTCGCCCGGCTGGCGCCTTCCAGCCAGTTGACCATGAAGTACATTCTTCAGGACGCCGCCGACCGCCTCGGTTTCGACGGCATCGATATCGTCGAAGTGCCCTGGCACCAGCTCGATCCCGCGCACGTGACCGATCTGGTGGCGGTGTTGCGCAGCGATGGCTACGCGCCCAACAGCTCGTCGCTGTACGTCAACGCCATTCGCGGGGTGATGAACGAAGCCTGGCGCCTCGGCCTGATCGACCAGGAGCGCCTGCTGCGCATCCGCGAGGTCAAGGCGGTGCAGGGCACACGCCTGCCGGTGGGGCGCAACCTCAAGCGCACGTTGATTCGCGAACTGATGGACGTCTGCGCCGCCGACCCACGGCCGCAGGGGCTGCGTGATGCCGCGGTGATCGCCTTGCTCTACGGCACCGGCATGCGCAAATCCGAGTCGGTCAACCTCGACCTGGCTCAGGTGGATTTCGCCGAGCGCAGCCTGCGGGTGCTGGGCAAGGGCAACAAACAACTGATCAAGTACGCGCCGGTCTGGGCCTTCGAAAAACTCAACGCCTGGCTGGCGTTCCGCCGCGAGCAATTGCCGGCGGGCCAGGAAGACGACAGCTTCCTGTTCAACCGCATCCGTCGCGGTAGCCACATCACCCGCGAACGCATCACCAAGCACGCCATCTATTACATCGCCCGCCAGCGCGGTCAGCAGGTCGGCGTGAAGATCATGCCCCATGATTTCCGCCGGTCCTTCATTACCCGGGTGATCGAAGAACACGATCTGTCGATTGCCCAGAAACTGGCGCACCACAGCAACATCCAGACCACCGCCAACTACGACATGCGCGACGACAATGAACGGCGGCGGGCGGTGGATCGGTATGACTATTGAACAGGCGGTTCAATCATCGTCACGGCAACTTTCCTGCTCGGGATACCTGATATTTCTGTCAGTTTCAGGAACATTCGTATTGCCCTAGCCTGAGCGTCACCAGCATCAGCAACGTTGATAGTTATCTGGTGACTTTTAATGACTCAGTCGAGGACCTGTAACATGGACAACATTATCCGCAATGGTGATTTTCGTCAGGGGTTGGCCGATTGGAAAGCCAATCATCTGGTGAACACCGCCGAAGACGGTGGCTTGCATTACGCCTACTTTGGGCAAGGCATCCAGATTCGTCAGGCATTCAGTGGCCTCGAGGGCGGCACTGATTACCTCTTCCGCCTGGAAACCAGCGCGCTGCCATTGGAAAATGACTCCAGTCTGTCATTCGGCGATTCAGAACCGTCTACCTGGCCAGTACGGTCTGATGGTTTTCTCCTGGCCTACATGTCGGTGTCCTTGTTCGATGGTGCCATGACACACATCATCACGCGGCGTTGTGTCGCCTATCCATCGTGGGGATTGGCCGCGTTCAGATTCACGGCGCCAGTGGGATTTAAGTCCGGGATCGCAACTATTGTCATCCCGTCCGGAGAGTCCCAGCCTGATATCGAGATGGGCGTCACCAATGTTGAAATCATCAAAGCCTTGAACCGCAAGTAAGTGGCGCATGCCCACGGTATTCATGGGCCAGAAAAACCCGAGAAGTTGTCGGCATTCGGCGGCTGGCTTCTCGGGTAAGCGTGGCGTGGGTTATTTAAACCGGTCTGTTTCGCTGGATCATTCGATTGGCCTTTCACAGCACACTTTCACGTGTTCGATCAGTTGGCCAACTGTCGCGAAATCAATACTGACTTCATCGGGGATTTCAATGCTGAACTGATCCTCGACCATGATCAGGATCTCCAGTGCGTCCATCGAGTTGACGGCGAGGTCATCGCGAAAACGCTTGTCTCGCGTTACCTGGTTGTGGGGAAGGTGTTTTTTGTCGGCGACGATGGAATAGATGAGTGTTTCGGGATCGCTGGTTATGTTCATGATCATGCTCCGCAGTCCACAAGGGACAGGGCCATTTCAGCAGAGCCTGGGTTGAAGTAAAACTGACAGAAATATCAGTGGGTCATTGCTGAAGTGCGAGGCAAGTTCGTATTCGGTGATCTGACATGAGCGCCGCACCTGACATTTCTACCAGTATCCAGACCAGTGGCCCAGGCGTAGCGTGTACTGATGCTTCCGGCCGGAGGCTTGGATGATGCAGGAACATAAGGAGACTGAAATGAGCAACATTATTAAAAATGGAAAGTTCATCGATGGCCTGGACGGTTGGAAAGCTGATCGCCTGGTGGAAGTTGGCACGCATGAACAGACTAAATATGTGAATTTGAAACCGGGTACCCTGATTACCCAGCCGGACCTTCCCATTGAAGGTGGCGTGACGTGGCTCTTCAGGCTTATCGCCTCCGCTTTCCCATTGACTGGAACACCGGTGGATTGGGCAACGCAGAAAACGACAATGCAATTGCAGGCGCTCTCAAAAGGGGCGGCAGAGCCACACGCGGATAAACCAATGATGAGCCTGCAATTCAACGATGGTGGAAACCAGGGTTGGTTCGCGTTCAAGCCTATCCCTGCCTATCCCAGTTGGGGCGGAGCCGGGTTCGTGGTTGATGTTCCTCCTGAAGCCAAGTTTGTAACCGTGAGGTTGAATTACCCGGCTGCAGACGGCCAGCCCGGTGCACCTATCGCGATTAGCAACATTGATCTGAGCAAGAACTGATCAAGGAACGGTGTGTGCTGAGAGGGCTTATCCACTCCGATCGTTGTTGCGCGTTGTTCAGCGTCTAATGAATGCTAGAAGCCAGTTCAAAGATTGGCATATACATCAGGATCACGATCAGCCCTATCAGCAGTCCGATAAACGTCATCAGCAGCGGTTCGAACAAACGCACGAACCACTCGATCCAGCGCCCGATCTCGGCGTCATAGAAGTCCGCGCTGCGCTCCATCATCTGGCCGACGTTGCCCGACTGTTCGCCCGCCCGCAGCAAGCGCAGCGACACCGGCGTGACCAATTCGCCAGCCTCCAGCGCCGCCGACAGCGACACACCTTCGCGCACCCGCTCGCACGCCTGGTCGAGGCGCTCGGCGGCGCCGCTGCCGAGCAGGCCGCGGGCCATGCCCATGGCCGTGAGAATCGGGATGCCGCCTTGCAGCAAGATGCCCAGCGAACGGTAGAACCGCGCCAGTTCGTACATCACCAGCCGACGGTGCAAGGCGGGCAAACGCTGCAATTGCCGCCCCAGCCAGCGCCGCACCGGCGGCTGGCGCTGGAGCAGCGCGAGGGCCAGCGACAGCCCGACGCAACCAGCCAGCAGTTCGGTCTGCTGCCGTTGCAGAAACAACCCCGCGTACATCAGCCACTGCGACAGCCACGGCAGGTTGCTGCCCAGCCCTTCGAACACCAGGCTGAAGCGCGGCACCACATAGCCGAGCAGGAACAGCACCACTCCGCCGCCCACCAGCAATAGCAACAGCGGGTAGATCGAGGCACTGACGATCTTCTGCCGCACCTCGTCCAGGCGCTGGCGGTAGCCGACATAGCGGCGCAAGGCTTCGGCCAGGGCGCCGGTCTTTTCGCTGGACTGCACCAGCGCCACGTACAGCGGAGGGAAAACCGCGGGCAACTGCGCCAGCGCCTGGGAGCAGGATTTGCCCTCGTACAGCAGGCGCACCAGGGCATCGAGGGTCTTGCGCGCCTGGGGCGCGTTTTCTTTTTCCGCCAGGCTTTGCAGGGCATCGATCAGTGGCAGGCCGGCGTCCAGCAGGGTGCCCAACTCCTGGCTGAACAGCAGCAGGTCAAAATGTTCGCGCCGCGGCCGGCGCAGGCGTGCGAAGCGCTCGGCACTGCTCGCGCTGAGCACCCGCAAGCCTTGCCGCTCGGCCTGTTCGCGGGCCTGGGTAAGGTCCGCGGCGTCGACCTCGAGGGCGATCACCCCGGCCTTGCCCAACGCTTTCAGCTTGAATCGCATGGCAGCGCCTCCTACTGCCAACTGGCGATTTCGGCGTTTTCGCCGTCGCCACCGGGCTGGCCGTCCTTGCCGAGCGAGAGCAGGTCGTACTCGGCGTTCTCGCCGGGGTAGCGATAGATGTAGGCATGGCCCCACGGATCATCGGGCACTTTCTTCTGCAAATACGGCCCGGACCAGCGCGCCTCGTCGCTGGGGGCGCTGACCAGCGCCTGCAGCCCCTGCTCGGAAGACGGATAGCGGCCGACTTCCAGCCGGTACAGGTCCAGCGCCTTGCCCAGCCCTTCGATCTGCGCTCGCGCCACCTTGGCTTCCGAGCGGCCCAACTGGCTGAAGTAGCGGGGTGCGACGATCCCGGCCAGCAGACCCAGGACCACCAGCACCACCAGCAGTTCGAGCAGGGTGAAGCCGTGTTGCGTGCGACGTTGTCGGTTCATGGCCGGGGCCTCCTCCAGAGCGTGTGAGATGGCTTATGCAAAGGCCGTGCGCGTCTGCGCCGGGGCCCGTGGCGCCGCGCCCCGGCGGGCGGCACAGTGCTTGCGTTGACCTCTCCACGCCCGCCCCGAACGGGGCATAACCCCCACTTTCTGGGGAAAACCGGGAGGAGACGATCATGCGTATCGTGACCACCGCACTGCTGGCCTGGCTGGCCAGCGTCCAGCCGGCCCAGGCCGACGTGTACATCTCCGTCAGCGCCAGTGGCGCCTATGTCCTGTCCAACGTTCACCAACAGGGACGGCACTATCAGCGCGTCATCGCCGAACCCGGGCTTGCCGCGAGCCGCGCGGAACTGGTGACCGGCAAGCCTTACGCTGAACTGATCGCCGCCGCCGCCAAGGCCAACGACCTGCCAGAGGCCTTGCTGCATGCGGTGGTCCAGGCCGAATCGCGCTACGACGCCAATGCCCGCTCCGGTTCCGGGGCCATGGGCCTGATGCAACTGATGCCGGAGACGGCGAAAGAGCTGGGCGTGAGCAACGCCCTCGACCCCGCCGCCAACCTCGACGGCGGCGCGCGATATCTCAAGCGCATGATGAAACTGTTCGACAACGACATCGCCCTGGCCGTCGCCGCGTACAACGCGGGGCCGGATGCGGTGCTGAGCCGGGGCAGGGTGATACCGCCGTTTGCCGAGACGCAGCGGTATGTGCCGGAGGTGTTGCGGCATTACCGGCGGTTGCGGGGGGAGTGAGGGGTTTATTCGGGGAGTCGGGGGTGCCCAAAGGCGCTAGCCACCAGGTTTTCATCGCGCTCGATCTTGAGAGCGCTGAAAAACTCCCGACATGCACCTTCCAGCCACCACATCACCCAAACACCTATAAATCCCCATCCGCCGTCATCCCCCCAATTCCCCAAAAACCGGGTAATCCCCGGGCCACTTTCCCCAGTTTCCTTCACAACCCCCACCTATCCCCTTGAAAACCAACAACTAAAAACTCTGGCGCGGGCCTTGCAAAACGGCTTGTAAACGTCCCGACCGAGGCGCGCCACGATGATCACTGTCAAAGGCACTCTGTTGCCCTCTCTGTTGTCCCTGGCCCTGGCTGTATTGGCCATCCCGTTGTCCGCCCAGGCAGCGATCCGCTGCGAGCGAACGCTGGTGGCGAATGTCGTCGCGCTGGACCAGCCGCTGATGTTCAACCGCCTCGGCGCGCAGAACGCCAATGGCATGATGTTCGCCCTGCGCCGTGATGTGGTGGATGAGCACAATGTGCCGCTGAGCAAGGGCGGGGCGGCGGTGCCGGGCAAGGTGTCGCTGCGCCCGGACAAGCGTCCGCGGCCGATTGTGTTACGGGTCGCGGCGGGGGACTGCCTGACGGTCAATCTGCATAACCTGCTGGCCTATCAGGCCAATCCGAACAAGGACCTGACCGAGGGCGAGCATGACCCGATCGTCGATGATCAGGTCAGTGACCGCCATGTCGGTTTCCAGGTCAACGGCCTGCAGGCGGTCAACGGTATCCAGGACATCGCCGCCTTCACCGGGCGCAATGGCAACTTTCTGGTGGCACCGGGCAATAGCCGTTCCTACACCCTTTATGCCGAGCGCGAAGGCGCTTTCGCCGCGACCAGCAAAGGCGCGACCTTCGGCGGTGAGGGCGCCGCGGGCAACGTCGCCAACGGTCTGTTCGGCCAGGTGATCGTGCTGCCCAAGGGCGGGCGCAGTTACCGCAATACCCTCACCGAGGAAGAAATGCGCATGGCCACCACCGGCCGCGCGCCGACCGGCCAGCCGGTGGTGGACTACGAGGCGCGCTATCCGCAGCGTGAGCCGTGGATCAGCGAGGGCAAGGCCGGCGCGCCGATTGTGGCGATGGTCGATGGCAGCGAGATCGTTTCCAGCGAAGCTGACGCCGTGGTCATGGGCCCCAACACCGATGGCAGTTTCCCGGCCTCGACCTACCCGCTGGAAAGCCTCGGCAAGCGCAACCCGGCGCTGCCCAACCGGCTGGAGGCGTTTCGCGATTTTTCCTCGATCTTCACCGATGAAGCCGCCGCGACCCAGGCCTTCCCCGGCTATTGGTCGGACCCGGTGATGGGCCATGTGCTGGAGCCGGCGCGGGACTCGTTCATGATCAACTACGGTTCCGGCGGCATGGGCGCCGAGGTGGTGGCCAACCGTCTTGGCGTGGGGCCGATGCACGACTGCCTGTCGTGCGCCTACGAGGAATTCTTCCTCAGTTCGCACACCGTCGGTGACGTGGCGATGCTGGTGGACGTGCCGGCCAACGTCGGCCTCGAGAACATCCGCCCCGGCGAAGTCCCGGACCCGCGCGACACCGGGGTCAAGGCGACCATGGCGCTCTATCCCTCGGAGCCGGCCAACGTCAACCACAGCTACATCGGCGACTTCATCAAGTTTCGCAACAGCCACAACGGGCACGAGCAGCACATCTTCCACCTGCACGGGCACCAGTGGTTGTTCAACCCCAATGACGACAACTCCGATTATGTCGACGCCCAAGGCATCGGCCCGGGCATCGGCTACACCTACGAAATCGCCAACGGCGGCTCGGGCAACCGCAACCGTGTCGCCGGCGACGCCATCTATCACTGCCATTTCTATCCGCACTTCGCCCAGGGCATGTGGAGCATGTGGCGGGTCCACGATGTGTTCGAGGAAGGCACGCGCCTGGACGTCTCGGCGCAGGGCAACGATGGCTATCACACCACGCCGTGGGCCTTGCGCAGCGGCAAGCCGGCCGCGGGCGCGCGGGCTTTGCCCGATGGCGAGATCGTCGCCGGCACACCGATTCCCGCCGTGGTGCCGCTGCCGGGCAAGGCCATGGCGCCGATGCCGGGCAAGGTCGCGGTGATCCCGAAAATGGCCACGGAGCTGGTCGCCCGTCATGACGACGACGAGCCTGAAGACGAGGACGATGACGACGATTCGGCCCACGACGGCGAACTGCGCGCCATCGGCTCGGTGGTCCTGGTCGATCGCGGCGAGGCCAACCGCAACGCCGACGGCAGCCTGAAAAACCCCGGCTATCCGTTCTGGATCGGCGGCATGGAAAGCACCGTCGGCCAGCGGCCGCCGACCCCGCCGCTGGACATGCTCGACACCGACAAGGCGCGCAGCCTGCGCGACAGCGGCAACAGCCTGTGGGCCAACCTCGATCCGGCCCAGTCCGCCGGCTGGGACGGCGGCTTGCCACGGCATGCGCTGGACGGCGTCGCCGCGGGCGGTGAAGCCCATGCCACCACCACGGCGCTGGATTTCTCCAAGGAAATCACCCGGGCCAAGGCGGTGTTCATGCCGGAGGAGGGCACCGATGTCGAACAGGCGGCGATGCGCTTCCACTCCAAACCCGAGCACCCCAGCTACGCCCTGTTGCCGGGCCGCCAGGTGGTGGCCAAGGCCTTCCGCACCAACGGCGCCTTGCCGGTGGCCGGCGCGCCGTACTACGAGCCGTGCATGGACGACCGCGCCAAGCGCCTGACCCAGGCCTCGCCACTGGGCGAATACCACAGTGGCGAGCGCCTGGACGGCATGAGTTTTACCGGTTCGTCGCCGTTCACCGCCGACCGCCCGCGTATCTACAAGGGCGCCAACATCCAGTTCGACGCCGTGTACAACAAGGTCGGCTACCACTTCCCGCAGGCGCGCATCATCGCCCTGTGGGAAGACGCCTGGCCGGTAATCACCAAGCAGCGTCCGCCGGAGCCGTTGGTGATGCGCATGAACACCTTCGACTGCGTGATGTACCAGCACACCAACCTCATCCCGGCGTTCTACGAGATGGATGACTATCAGGTGCGCACGCCGACCGATGTGATCGGCCAGCACATCCACCTGCCCAAGTGGGACCTCACCGCCGCCGATGGCTCGGCCAACGGCTGGAACTATGAGGATGGCATTCTCTCGCCCGGCACCGTGGTCGAGCGCATCCACGCCATTCGCGCGTTCAACCAGTGCCAGAGCAGCGACCCGCGCGACGGCAGCGCCGAATGCCCGAAAGCCAAGGCGCACCCGTTCTTCGGCCGCTACGGCCGGGCCGACTGGCTGGGCGCGCGCACGCAGATGCAACGCTGGTTCACCGACCCGGTGATCAACGTGCACAACGTCGACCGTGGCCTGGGCACCATCTTCACCCACGACCACCTCGGCCCATCGACCCACCAGCAACTGGGCCTGTACGCCACCGTGCTGGCCGAACCGGCCAACTCCACCTGGTTCCATGCCGAGACCGGCGAGGCGCTGTACAACACGGCGCAACGCGAGGACGGCGGGCCGACCTCGTGGCAGGCGGTGATCGCCACCGGTGACCTGGACAGCGACGGGCGCAACGACAGCTACCGCGAGTTCTTCCTGGAATACAGCGACTTCCAGCATGCCTACGAGGCGGGCGTCTATGTCGGCGCCGGGCCCAATGGCATCCCCAACGCCCAGGCCTATCCGGCCAGTGCCGACAGCTTCCGCTACGCAATCAACCCGCCGGTTCGGCAGAAAGCCTCGAACCTGCTGGAGTCGGTGGTGGAATCCCGTGGCGGCCTGACGCCGGGCTGCCCGAGCCGGCCGTGCCCGCAGGCGATCTCCGTGGATGACCCGGGCATGTTCGTCGTCAACTACCGCAACGAGCCGCTGGCCCTGCGCGTGTTCGACCCGAACAAAGTCGCCCCGGACGGCAAGCGCGGCATGCAAGCCGACGGCCTGGCCGGCGACCTCGCCTTCGCCATGCAAACCCGTACCGACCGTGCGATTCCGGCGATGAACCTGTCGCCCGCAGCCATCACCCAGGCGGTCGGCCCAACGGGCGGCACCACGCAATTCCCGCCGCACATCAACAAGGCCGGCGCCGAGCCGGGCGACCCGTTCACGCCGATGCTGCGCACCTATTCCGGTGACAACGTGCGCCTGCGCATGCACGCCGGCGGCCATGAGGAGGAACACAACGTGACCCTGCACGGCGTCAAGTGGCTGCAAAGCGGCTCGGGCTTCGGCAGCAGCTCCAACTCGGGCTGGAAGGCCTCGCAGATGGTCGGTATTTCCGAGCAACTGGGCTTTATGGCGCCGGTGTCGATGGTCTCCAGTTCGGCGGCGCCCAACGGTGACTACCTGTATTCCCTGGATGCTTCGCTGGAGGGTTACTGGAACGGCATCTGGGGCGTGATGCGCAACTACAGCAACAGCCGCAGCGACCTGTTCGCCCTGCCGAACAACCCGCAGCCGATGGCCGCGCGCAACACCGTGGCGTTCGACGGTATCTGCCCGCGCTACACCGCCAATACCAACGGCATCGGCACCCGGCCGACGGTCACCCGCAGCTACGAGATCGTCGCGGCGCTGGCCAACGACATCCTCGGCAACCCGCAAGCGGTCAGCATCACCGACCCGGCCGGCGCTGCCCAGCATGTCGGCGGGCCGCTCAAGGCCAATGGCGGCACGCTGACCTACAACACCCGCGCCACGGCGATTCCGCAGGTCAGCGTGATGGACCCGGAAGACGGCGAAGTCTTCACCATCGGTGGCCATGCCGGGCCGCTGCATGACCCGACCGCGGTGCTCTATGTGCGCAAGGCCGACCTCGACGCCAGCACCGGCAAGCTCAAGCCCGGCGTGCCGATCGAGCCACTGGTGCTGCGTGCCACCGCCGGCGAATGCATCAAGGTGACCCTGGAAAACCGCCTGCCGCTGGTGATGCCGGACCTCGCCAGCACCGCCTCGATGCAGAACGTGGTCAAGCGCGACCGCAACGGCAGCGAAGGCTCCACGGCGTTCAACAACAACCTGATGCGGCCGTCCAGCCATGTCGGTTTCCACGCCCAGTTGCTGGCCTACGACATCACCAAGTCGGACGGCGTCAACGTCGGCCAGAACCCGGTGCAGACCGTTCCACCACGGGCCGGCAACAGCGGCGCCTGGCCGAACAAGGTCTATCAGTACTACGCCGGTCACCTGGAGCGTGAAGGCAAGCCGGTGTCGCAACTGGGCCGCGCGGTGGACAACATCAACACCACGCCGATCGAGTTCGGTGGCCTCAACATCACCCCGGCGGACGTGATCAAGCAGGGTCAGAAAGGCCTGGTCGGCGCCATGAGCATCCTGCCGCTCAACGCCACCTGGACCGAAGACAGCGCCAGCCGGGCCTCGGCCACCGTGCAGGTCAGCGGGCAGGCCGCCTACCGTGATTTCGCCACGGTCTGGCAGCGCGCCCTGAACATGCGCTGGGCCGATGGCCGGCCGGTGGAAGGCATCAACACCGAAGGCAACGGCGTGCCGGGCGATCCGAAGGACAACTCCGGCATGGCCATCAACTACAAGAGCGAACCGCTGTGGTTCCGCTTCGGCCTGGCCCCGGACGCGCCGTTCGGCCACGCCGATGGCAGCGGCTGGGCCGACGTCGGCAACGCCCACATGGCCTACGCCAACCTGTTGGTCGGTGGCGATCCACAGACCCCGGTGCTGTGGGCCAAGCCCGGCCAGCCGTTCCGCACCCATGTGCTGATGCCGACCGGCGGCAGCCGCGGCATCACCTACCAGCTCGACGGACACCTGTGGCCGTTGCACGCCCTGCAGCCGGAGAAGTCCGACACCGGCGGCTACCCGATGGGCCTGCCGGGGATCGGCTCGGTGCGCTTCGCCTACAACCCGATGGCGATGTACATCGGCGCCCAGGAAAGCGTGTTGCCGGCGGCGCATTTCAGCTTCATGCACCCTAGCGCCGGCGGCGGCAACGCCATCCCGGGCGACTACCTGTTCCGCGACTACGCCGCCTACGGCAATGCCTCGGGACTTTGGGGAATCCTTCGGGTCACCAACGAAACCCCGCCCGCCACGGCACCGGCGCAGTAATCAGGGAGCAGGCGCATGAACAAGAAGAACAAACCGCTGTACCTGGGCCTGATGGCCGGCGTGCTGCTGATGGGCATCGGCGTCGCCTACGAAAGCCTGTGGTGCGACCCGCGCGCGCCACTGGCGGTCGGCCCCGACCTGGGCGCCAGCCGCCTGAGCCGCGATGGCGTCACCGTGGAGTTCGAGGCCACGCCGCTGGGCGGCAACGGCGGCCTGACCGAAGGCAGCTACGCCAGCATCCGCTTCAAGGTCACCGACCAGAACTCCGGGCAGCCGCTGTCCGGGGTGTCGCCGGGGGCCTGGATCGACCCGGCACTGAGCGGCGACGCGGCCAGGGACCGTGACAAAAGCTGTAAGGCGCGGGTCGCGCTGTTTCTCAAAAGCAGCATCGGCGCCCGGCCGCTGATGGACCTCAACAGTTACTTCCTGCTGGTGCTGAACAAGGACGCCAGCCTCACCGTGATCGACCCGTCGGTCTCGGTCGGCGGGATCACCAGCACCCTGGCGCGCATCGGCCTGAGCGACACGCCGATGGACTGGGTGGCCAGCAGCGACGACAAGCAGGTCTACGTGTCGCTGCCGACGGCGGGCAAGGTGGCGCTGATCGATACCGCCACCTTCCAGCACGTCGAAGACCTGCCCGCCGGGCAGCAACCGGTGCGGGTGGCGCTGCAGCCCGATCAGCGCCTGTTGTGGGTCGGCAACAACGCCGGTGACGAGGCCCACAGCGGCGTCAGCGTGATCGACACGCAGAAGCGCGCGCTGCTCAAATTCATCCCCACCGGCAAGGGCCACCATGAAATCGCCTTCAGCCACGACTCGCGCTACGCCTTCGTCAGCAACCGCGACAGCGGCACCCTGAGCGTGATCGACAGCAGCGACCTGAGCCTGCTGAAAACCCTCAAGGTCGGCCCGCATCCACTGTCGGTGGCGTATTCCTCGCTGTCCCAGGCGGTGTACGTGGCGGACGGCCGCGACGGCAGCATCAGCGTGATCGACGCCCGCAGTCACGGCCTGCGCAGCCGCATCCAGGCGCAACCGGGGCTGGGGCCGATGCGCTTCAGCCGCGACGGGCGTTACGGCATCGTCCTCAACACCCTGGAAAACCGCGCCGTGGTCATCGATGCCGGCAGCGACCGCCTGCTGCACAACCTCGACGTGGCCGCCGAGCCGTACCAAGTGACGTTCACCCAGGCCTACGCCTACGTGCGCGGCCTGGCGTCGCCGAAGGTGACCATGATCAACCTGTCGAGCCTGGGCGAGGGGCGCACGCCGATCACCCAGGGTTTCGACGCCGGTCCGGCCGCGCCACGCCAGGCCGGTGACCTGCCGCTGGCCCAGGGCCTGGCGGTGGCCCGCGATGAGAACTCGGTGTTCGTGGTCAACCCGGTGGACAACACCACCTATTTCTACGCCGAGGGCATGAACGCGCCGATGTCCGGCTACGCCAACCGCGGCGCCAACGCCCGCGCCGCGCTGGTCATCGACCGCAGCCTGCGCGAGGTGGCGCCGGGGGTCTACAGCTCGACGGTGAAGCTGCCGGCGGCGGGGGATTTCGACGTCGCCTTCCTGCTCAACCAGCCGCAGATCATTCATTGCTTCAGCACCGCGGTCGCCGCGGCGCCGGACGCCGCCCACCGCCGCACGCCACGGGTGGAGTTCCTTATGGATCGCCCGGTGGTGCGGCAGGGCAGCCCGTTCGTGGCGCGTTTTCGCCTGCTCGAAGGCAGCGGCGAACCGCGCGAGGGCGTGCGCGACCTGTCGCTGCGCTACTTCCTCGCGCCGTCGTCGCGGGCCCGCAGCAGCGAGGTGGAGGAAGTCGGCGAGGGCGTTTACCAGGCCGCGTTGCAGTTGAGCGAGGCCGGTGCCTGGTACTTGCATGTGCAGGCGCCGTCCCTGGGCGATGCCTTCGCCGAAAAAAACTACACCAGCCTGCGGGTGCTGCCCGCCAAGGCGCAATGACCCCAGCACGAGGAACGCGCGATGAAATCCGTCAAAGCCCGCAGTGTCCTGGCCCTGTGCCTGTTGGCCGGCGCCATCTCCACGGTTCACGCCCACGGCGGCGTCGATCATTCCGCCCATGACGCCCCCGCGGCCCATCAGGAAAAAACCCAGGTGCGTTTCGCCGATGTCGCCCTGCTGGACCAGGACGGCATGCCGGTGCGCCTGGAAAAAGACCTGGTCGGCGACCGCATCACCGTTATCGGGTTTATCTACACCCGCTGCACCACGGTGTGCCCGGTGGTCTCGTCGATCATGGGCAAGGTTCAGCAGCGCCTCGGCGGGCGGGTCGGCGAGGAGGTGCAGTTGGTGTCGCTGAGCGTCGATCCGCAGCACGACGACCCGAAACGCCTGAACGACTACGCCCGCGCCTTCCAGCACGGGCCGGGCTGGCGCTGGCTGACCGGCACGCCTTACGCGGTGACCGAAACCCTCAAGGGCCTGGGCAGCTTCAGCGCCGACCTGAGCAACCACCCGCCGCTGATTCTTGTGGGCGATGGCCGCACCGGTCACTGGACGCGGTTCTACGGTTTCACCGACCCGGACAAGCTGGTCGGCGAAGTCGATCGCCTCAGCGCCCGCCGGGTCCATGCCCGCCACACCGCGATTGCCCAGGAGCACAGCCATGAGTGAAGTCAGCCTGCGTCGCCCCGGCATGAAGCCCCTCGACTGGCTGGTGCTCGGCGCCTGCCTGTGGATTTTCGCCAACGTCGCCATGGCCCACGACGGCCATGCCAAGCCAGCGCCCGCTGAACCGGCGGCCGCCGCGCCGCCGCCAGTCGCGGGCGGCACCCGCGATGCCCAGGCGTATTTCACCGACACCGAGCTGCTGGACCAGAACGGCCGGCGCCTGCGTTTCTACAGCGACGTGTTGAAAGACAAGGTGGTGCTGCTCAACGTCATCTTCACCCACTGCAACGACGCTTGCCCGCTGATCACCCGCAAGCTGCGTGAGGTCCGCGAGGCGCTGGGCGACAAGGCCGCCGAGGTGACCTTCATTTCCATCAGCAGCGACCCGGCCAACGACACCCCCGAGGTGCTCAAGCGCTTCGCCGGGCAGCAGGGCGTGGACGGGCCGAACTGGCTGTTCCTCACCGGCGCCCAGGCCGATATCGACCGGGTGCTGGGGCGCCTCGGGCACATCTTGCCCAGCCCCGAACAGCATTCCACCCAGTTGATCGCCGGCGACGTGGCCGGCAAGCGCTGGAGCAAGATCCGCCCGGACGCGCCGCCGGCGGCCATCGCTCAGCGCCTGCAATTGATGACCCTGCCGCTGGCCGGGCGCTGAATCATGAAGCGCCTTTGCGCCACGCTGCTGCTGGCCGCGCTGAGCGTCGGCCAGGCCGCGCTCGCCCTCGACCTGAACGAGCAGGAAACCGCGGGCCAGCGCCTCTACCGCGAAGGGGTGGCGGCCGCCGATGGGCAGGTCACCGCGTTGGTCGGCGCGGCGGACATGCAGGTCCCGGCCAGCGTGGTGCCCTGCGCCAACTGCCATGGCCGCGATGGTCGTGGCCGCCCCGAAGGCGGGGTACGCCCGCCCGAGCTGAGCTGGCAGCGGCTGGTGCTGGCGGGCGGTGAACGTCTGGTCAATGGCCGCCGCTACCCGGCCTACAGCGATGCCAGCCTGGCCCGGGCCATTCAGGAAGGCCGCGACCCGGCGGGCAACCGCCTGGACCCGGCCATGCCGCGCTTTTCCCTGTCCATGGCCGACCAGCGCAACCTCACCGCGTACCTCAAGCGCCTGGCCGAGGATCACGATCCCGGCGTCGAAGAGCAGTTTCTGCGCCTCGGCACGCTATTGCCCGCCGAGGGCGAGTTGGCGGAGGCGGCGCGGGTGGTGCAGGCGATCGTCGCCGGGCGCATCGAGGCGATCAATGCCAGCGGCGGCATCCATGGCCGCACCTTGCAGTTGTCGGTGATCGACCCCGGCCCCGACCGGGCCAGCGCCGAGGCGGCCTTGACCCGTTTGCTCGACGAAGAACAGGTGTTCGCCCTGGTCATGCCGCTGGCGCCGGCGCTGGACGACACCCTCGCCGCGCGCCTGGAGCAGGCCGGCGTGCCGCTGATCGGCGCCCGGGCCGAGGAAAATGACAGCCGGCAGATCTTCGATCCGCTGCCGGGGTTGCACGAGCAACTGCTGAGCCTGGCCGACTACGCCGCGGCGGCCCTCGACCTGCGCCAGCGCCCGGCGCGCATCCTCTACAGCGACCCGGCCCACGCCGCGCTGGGCCGCTTGCTGCTGGCGGACCTGCAACAACGCGGCTGGACGCAACTGCAACTGCAGCCTTTCGACGGCCAGGCGGTGGCGGGCGAGGCGGTGTTTTTCCTCGGCCTGGCGCCGGCCTTCAGCGAATTGACCGCCGCGCTCCAGGCCGCGGGCCGCACGCCGTACCTGTTCGCCGCGTCCAGCCAGGTCGCCGGCGAGTTGATGCAGGTGCCGGAGCAGTGGTCGCGGCGGGTGTTCCTGGCCTATCCCTTCGTGCCCGGCGACTGGAGCCCGGCCGGTCGCGCGGCGCTCAACGACCTGCGCCGCCGCCAGGGGCTGGACGGCCGGCAGGCGCTGCTGCAGGTCGGCGCCTGGTGTTCGATGGTGCTGCTGGAAGAGGGCCTCAAGCGCGCCGGCCGCGATGCCAGCCGCGACAAACTGGTCAACGCCCTGGAAAGCCTGCACGACATCGACACCGGCCTGACCCCGCCGCTGGGGTTCGGCCCCGGCCGGCGCCAGGGCCTGGCGGGCGCCCATGTGGTCACCCTGGCGATGCCCGGGCCGCTGTTCTACCCGGTGGCGCCCTATACCCGTCCGGCCGATCGGCCATGAGAGGTGTGCGATGAAGATTTTCCTGTTGATCCTGGTGCTGATCGCCGCGGCCCAGGCGTTCCTGCTCAAGGCCGAGGAGGGCGGGGACGCGGCGGTGCGGGTCAACGGCGTGGGCATCAGCGCGTTGCGCGTGGAGCGCTATTTCGCCGAGTACCTGGAAGACCAGGGCCGCGCCCTCACCAGCATCCGCAGCCCGAGCCTGTACCAGCGCCTGCGCGAACAGGCGCTGGAGCAGTTGATCGCCAAGGAGCTGCTCTGGCAGGAAGCGCGCCGGCGTGGCATCGAGGTTGACGAAGCGGCCGTGCACGCGCGGCTCGAAGAGCTGCGCCGGGCCTTCCCCGACAGCGCCGGTTTCACCCGCGCCCTGGCCGATGCCGGCTTCGATGAGGCTTCGTTCGCCGACTACACTCGTCATGAGATCGCCGCGCAGCAGGTGTATTCACTGCTTGGCCAGGTCTCGCCGCCCACGGATGAAGAGGTGTTGGCGTTCCATCGGGAGCGCCGACAAACCGCGGCAAATGGCTCGAACCAACAGGACGAAAGCCCGGTCGAACGAGAGCAGGGACTCGCAGTGACCCAAAACCTCCTCTTCGAACGACAGCAGGCGCAGGCCCGCCAGGCGGCGTTGCAGCGTCTGCGGGCCGAAGCCTGGATCGAGCGTGCCGATACCCGCTGAGGGGCTTCCCCAGTGTTGGGGGAAGTTGAGGGGCAAAGTGCCATGCTGTCCCCGGGGTTGGGGGCAGCGGCCTTGGAGTGAAAGGGCAAAAGCAACAGAATCAACGGGTTAACCCCGTCATAAATCGCCGTCCGGGTCTGGCATGAAGCGTGCGTAAGCCTCTGCAAGGCCGCACTCAGCCGGATCGGGAAACCGCACCAGCATGTTCTTGGAGTCGACCTTGGTGAAGACAGTTCTGGTAGTCGATGACGAACAGACGCTTGCGCAGAATCTCCAGGCTTACCTGGAAGCACAGGGTCTGAGCGTCCATGTTGCCCACGACGGAGCAAGTGCCATCGGCCTGGCCGAGCGCATCGAGCCCGACGTGACCGTGCTGGATTATCGTTTGCCCGATATGGAGGGATTTCAGGTTCTGGAGGCCGTGCGTTCGCACAGGGACTGCCACTTCGTGTTGATCACCGCGCACCCGACCGCTGAGGTCCGTGAGCGCGCTGCCCGGCTCGGCGTCAGTCACATCCTGTTCAAGCCCTTTCCCTTGGCGGAACTGGCGCGCGCTGTCTTCGACCTGATGGGTATCGCGCGTACGTCCAGAGCCGGCAGCAACACGGACACGGGTTTCGTCGAACGCCGCCGGAGCGCAAACGAGAGTTTCCCCTTGCAGTTGTATGACGGCACCTGGGTTATGGCGGATAGACGACGCAACGGCGCGGCACCGCCCCCACCCGACGACGATCAACTGCTCACCGGGGAGTAGGCGCGAGCACACCGACCCCGGCTCGCCGCGCCTCGTGCGTTGGAGAGCAGGCCATGGAACCCGTGTCGCTCGCTGTACCCCCGGCAACCGCCGTCACCCCGGCAACCCTTGAACGTACCTTGCTCGGCCAGGCCCGCGAACAGGCTGGGCACAGCGGCGAACGCCTGCTCGATTGCCTGCGCAGCCTGGCCGCCCTGGCGCCCGCCGACTTCGTCGCGGCGCTCGGCAGCCACCTGCATTACCCGGTGCTGGACAGCCAGCGCCTGCTCGCCGCCACCCCGTTGTTCACCCAGGTCAGCCTGGCCCAGTGCCTGAAACGTGAATTCGTCCTTATCGAACTGGACGGCCAGCGCGTCGGCGTCTTCGCCGACCCGTTCGACGGCGAGCGCCTGGCCTGGATCGACGAGCACCTGCAAGGCGCGCCGCTGTACCTGGCGCAAGCCGCGGATTTGGCGCTGTTTCTCGCCCGCCAGGAAGAAAACTTCCACGCCGTCGACTCGCTCGACAGCGAGGCCGAGGGCGGCGTTGAAACCGAGGCGCTGCAGAGCCTGTCGCTGACCAGCATCAGCGAAGACCAGAGCCGGGTGGTCAAGCTGGTCAACTCGACGCTCTACGACGCGCTGAAAATGCACGCCAGCGATATCCACCTCGGCGTCACCGGCAGCGGCCTGGTGATCAAGTACCGCATCGACGGCGTGCTCACCGCCATCAGCAAGGTCAGCGGCAGCGAATTCGCCGACCAGGTGATTTCGCGGATCAAGGTCATGGCCGAGCTGGATATCGGCGAGAAACGCGTGCCCCAGGACGGCCGTTTCAAGATTGGCATCAGCGCCCGGCAGATCGATTTTCGTGTGTCGATCATGCCCAGCATCTTCGGCGAGGACGCGGTGTTGCGGGTGCTGGACAAGCAGGACCTGGCCGACCGCGTCAGCGGCGTGCAGCTCCAGGCCCTGGGCTTCGAGGAGCAGACCCTGCGCAGCCTGCGCCGGCTGGCGGGCGAACCCTACGGCATGATCCTGGTCACCGGCCCCACCGGCAGCGGCAAGACCACCACGCTGTACGCAATGATCAGCGAGATCAACCACGGCCACGACAAGATCGTCACCATCGAAGACCCGGTGGAATACCAGTTGCCGGGGGTGTTGCAGATCCCGGTCAACGAGAAAAAGGGCCTGACCTTCGCCCGCGGCCTGCGCTCGATCCTGCGCCATGACCCGGACAAGATCATGGTCGGCGAGATCCGCGACCCGGACACCGCGCAGATCGCCGTGCAGTCGGCGCTCACCGGGCACCTGGTGTTCACCACCATCCACGCCAACAACGTCTTCGATGTGATCGGCCGCTTCAGCCAGATGCAGGTCGACCCCTACAGCTTCGTCTCCGCCCTCAATGCCGTGCTTGCCCAGCGCCTGATTCGCCTGGTCTGCCCGCATTGCGCGCGGCCACACCAGCCGGACGCCGAGGAACTTGCCGCCTCGGGCCTGGGCGCGACGCCGGTGGATGGTTGGCAGTTCGTCCAGAGCCCCGGTTGCGGCCAGTGCCGTGGCAGCGGTTATCGCGGGCGCACGGCCATCGCTGAACTGCTGCACCTGGACGACGACCTGCGGCAGATGATCGTCGAACGCCAGCCCCTTTCCCGGATCAAGGCCCATGCCTGTCAGCGCGGCCTGCGCCTGTTGCGCGGCTCGGCGCTGGAACTGGTTCGTGAGGGCCGCACCACTCTGGAGGAGATCAATCGTGTCACGTTTATCGCCTGATCGATTCGTCGCCGTGCTCGGCGCCCAGGGTGTCGGCCTGTGCCGTCGCCAGGGCCGCCAGCAGCACTGGCTGGCCAGCGTTGCGGTGGACGCCGGACGCGAACACCTCGCCGAGGTCGCCCTCGACGCCCTCGCCACGCTGCTCGCCAGCCACGCCGGCAAAGGCGGGCGCCTGAGCGTGGTGGTCGCGGCGCAGTACTGCCGCTTCTGCCTGGTGCCGTGGAGCGACGGCATCACCCGGCCGCAGGAATTCGAGGTCTACGCCCGCGCCTGTTTCGAACGCTGCTACGGGCAGGCGCTGGATGACTGGGCGATCGTCCTGTCGCCAGAGCCCGCCGGCTGCGCGCGAATCGCCGCGGCCTTGCCCGACGCGCTGTTGCAAGGGCTCGCCACGCGCTGCCGCGCCGCGCACCTGAAACTGGACGCGGTGCAGCCGTACCTGATGGCGGCCTGGAACCACTTTGCCGGGCAGGTGCCGGGCAACGATTTTCTCTTTGCCCTCGCCGAGCCGCAGCGCTGTGTCTACCTGCTGGCCCGCGACGGCGGCTGGCAGCAGATCCGCAGCCAGGGCGTCGGCGACAGCGACCCGGAACTGGCGGCGTTGCTGGCCCGCGAGTGCAACCTGCACGCCGGGCAGGCCGACCTGCGCCTGTTCGTGCATGCGCCGGCACGCCGCGCGCCGAAGCCGTTGCTGGACGCGGTGGAGTTGCTGGAACTGGACGAGCCCGCCGCGCTGTTGCCCAGCATGGCCCGGGTGGTGGCCTGACATGGGCCGCCTGCAGCTCGACTTCATCCCGCCACGGCGTGGTCCGCTGAGCTGGGCGCCGCTGCTGCTCGGCGCCGGCCTGCTGCTGGCCAGCCTGGCCTGGCAACACCAGCTCGATGGGCAACAGGCGCAACTGCACCAACAGGTGCGTCAGGCCGAACAGCAACTGGGCCTGCGCGCCCGCGACGTCCCGGCGCTGAGCCCGGCCCAGAGCCGTGAGCAGGCGCAGAAACTGGCGCGGATGCGCAATTTGACGCAGCAATTGCAGCGCCCTTGGGACAGCCTGTTCAGCCTGCTGGAAGGGCTGCCGCAAGAAGACATCGCGCTGCTCAGCCTGAGCCCGGATGCGCGCAAAGGGCAGGTGCGGATCAGCGCCGAAGCCCGCGACCTGGAAGCCATGCTGGCGTTTCACAAACGCCTGGAAGCCAGCGCCGAACTGCACGACGTGTCGCTGCTGAACCACGAAATCCTCGTCAAGCAGCCGGAGCGTCCGGTCCTGTTCAACCTGTCGGCCCATTGGGAGAGCGGCGATGCGCGTCTCTAGCCTGCGTGTCCATGAATACCTGCGGCGGCTCGGCTGGGCACCGTTGGCCGGCATCGCCCTGATGCTCGGCGCGGCGCTGCACGGCGCCGGCCAGCTTGCTCAGTGGCAGGAACTGCACGCCCTGCAAACGCGCAGCGACGAGGTCGGCGAACAACTCGCCCAGGTCCGCCGTGGCGAACGTCAGCCCGCCGCCGCCAGCGTCGATCCATTGCCGGGCCTGCAACAGCAATTGCCGGCGCAACCGGAAGCCACCGAGGCCATCGAGCGCCTGTACCGCCTGGCCCGGGACGAAAAAATCAGCCTGTCCCGTGGCGAATACGCCCTCGGCGTGGACCCGGACACCCAGCTTGCGCGCTACCAGATTCTCCTGCCGCTGCGCGGCAGTTACCCGCAGATCCGCCGCTTTCTCCAGGCCCTGCTGGCGCAAATGCCGGCGCTGGTGCTGGAAGACATCGACCTGCAACGCAAACGGATCGGCGACAGCGAGCTGACCGGGCGCATCCGCATGACCCTTTATCTGTCGAGGTCGTGATGAACACTCAGCGGCTGTTGGGCTGGACCGCTTTTCTCGGTGTATCGGGCGCCCTGGCCTGGGCACCGGGGTTTTTCTTCGAAACGCAGGCGCCGGACGACAGCGCCGCCGTGATCGCCGCCCCGCGCAGCGCCATCCCTGCGCCAAAGGCCCAGGCCGCGGTGCGCGAAACCCTGAAAACGCCGCCCCGCGACCTGTTCGCCAGCAAGCAGTGGAAGCCGGCCACGGTGTTGGCGACAGTCACCGAGCAGCCGCTGGTGGTGGCGCCGCTGGAGGTGCTTCCGGTGGCCCCGGCGCTGCCATTCCAGTTCGTCGGGCGCCTGGATGATCGCGACGACCAGCGCGTGTTCCTGCAAGCCGGGGAAAAACTCTACGTCGTGCGTCGCGGCGATGTGATCGACGACACCTACCGGATCGAACAGATCTCCGCCACCGAGCTGAGCCTGGTCTACCTGCCCATGCACCTGTCCCAGACCTTGTCTGTAGGGAGCGCACCATGATTTCGCCCGTCGTTCACAAACCCGCGCCGTTTCTGCTGCTGGCGCTGTTCGTCGCCGTCGCCGGTTGCGGCACCAGTGCCGTGCGCAAGGACGGTCAGGCGCTGATCGCCGAAGGGCAATACGAGGCCGGCATCGCCGTGATCGAACAGGCGCTGGTCGAGTCGCCGCGGGATACCGAGCTGAATATCGCCCTGGCCCAGGGCCGGGCCAAGGCGGTGGAAGCGCTGCTGACCCAGGGCGACAGCGACCGCTCGCGTCACGATTTCGCCGGGGCGCGGATGGCCTACGGCCGGGTGCTGACCCTGGAACCGAACAACCGCCGTGCCCAGGACGCGGTGCGCGAGATCGAACAACTGCGCAACATCGACGAACGCACCGCCCTCGGCCAGGCGGCACTGCGCCGTGGCGACCTGTTCGGTGCCGAGCGGCACATGCGCGAGGTGCTCCTGCTCGACCCGCAGAACCAGGGCGGCCTGGCCCTGCGCAAGGACATCGAACAGGTGCAGGCACGCACCGCCCAGCCCAACCCGCAACTGCGCGGCAAGCTGGAGCGGCCGGTGACCCTGGAGTTTCGCGACGCCAACCTGAAGACCATTTTCGAGGTGCTGTCCCAGGTCGCCGGGCTCAATTTCATCTTCGACAAAGACCTGCGCCCGGACATGAAGGCGACCATCTTCGTCCGCGAGGTGCGCATAGAGGACGCGGTGGCGCTGCTGCTGGAACAGAACCAGTTGCACCAGAAAGTGGTGAATGAAAACACCCTGCTGATCTACCCGGACTCGCCGCAGAAAACCAAGGATTACCAGGAACTGGTGATGCGCACCTTCTACCTCACCAGCATCGACGCCAACACTGCGCTGAACATGGTCAAGACCATGCTCAAGACCCGCGACGTGTTCGTCGACGAGCGTTTGAACACCCTGACCATGCGCGACACCCCCGACGCCGTGCGCATGGCCGAGAAGTTGTTGCAGTCCCAGGACCAGTCCAACCCGGAAGTGGTGCTGGAAGTGGAGGTGATGGAAGTGGCCCGCTCGCGGATCCTCGACCTCGGCCTGCAATGGCCCAACACCTTCGGCGTGGTCAACAGCGACGGCAGCGGCGTGGGCCTGCTCAACCAGTTGCGCGGCATCAACTCTTCGCGGATCTCCATCGCGCCGTCGCCGCAACTGAAGATCAACGCCCAGGACAACGACATCAACACCCTGGCCAGCCCGGTGATCCGCGTCAGCAACCGCGAGCAGGCGCGCATCCACATCGGCCAGCGGGTGCCGATCATCAGCGCCACCTCGGTGCCGTCGACCCAGGGCCCGGTGATCACCGAAAGCGTCACCTACCTGGATGTCGGTCTGAAACTCGAAGTGACCCCGGTGGTGCACCTGAACAATGAAGTGGCGATCAAGATTGCGCTCGAAGTCAGCAACGCCACGCCGCTGGAACCGACCCGTCAGGGCACCATTCCGGTCCAGGTCGATACCCGCAACGCCCAGACCAGCCTGCGCCTGCACGATGGCGAAACGCAGATCCTCGCCGGGCTGGTGCGCAATGACCACGGCGCCAGCGGCAACAAGATTCCCGGCCTTGGCGACATCCCCGGCCTGGGCCGGCTGTTCGGCAGCAACAAGGACAACATGGGCAAATCCGAACTGGTGCTGTCGATCACCCCGCGCATCGTGCGCAACCTGCCGTACCAGAGCCCGTCGGACATGGAGTTCGCCACCGGCACCGAAACCAGCCTGCAGATCCGCAACCTCAACCGCGCCGGCGATGTGGCGGAGCCGGCGCCGGATGCGGCGGTGAGCGACACCTCGATCGCCGGGAGACCCTGAGCCATGAAACGCGCGCAAGGCGGTTTCACCCTGATCGAAGTGGTCATCACCCTGGCCCTGATCGGCCTGCTGGCGGCCATCGCCGCGCCGCTGACGGAAACCGTGATCCGGCGCGGCAAGGAGCAGGAACTGAAGACCGCGCTCTATCAGTTGCGTGATGCCATCGACGCCTACAAGCGCGCCTGGGATGCCGGCTATATCGAGAAAAACCTCAACGCCAGCGGCTATCCGCCAAGCCTCGAGGTGCTGGTGGACGGCGTGCGCGACGTGCGCAGCGCCAAGGGCGCGAAGTTCTACTTCTTGCGGCGCATTCCCCATGACCCGCTGCGCCCGGCCGGGCGCGACGACGACAGCGGTTGGGGCCTGCGTGGCTACGACAGCGGGGCAGACAATCCGCGCCCCGGCGAGGACGTGTTCGACGTGTATTCCCAGGCCCCTGGCAAGGGCCTCAACGGCATCGCCTACAGCCAGTGGTGACGACAATGCGCCAGAGCAAGGGCTTTACCCTGATCGAGTTGCTGGTGGTGATGGCGATCATCGCCACCCTGGTGACCATCGCCATGCCGCGTTACTTCAGCAGCCTGGAGCAGTCGAAGGAAACCACCCTGCGCCAGAGCCTGGCGGTGTTGCGTGAATCGCTCGATCACTATTACGGCGACACCGGGCATTACCCCGAATCGCTGGAGCAACTGGTGGAGCAGCGCTACCTGCGCGCCGCGCCGCTGGACCCGATCACCCAGCGCCGCGATCTCTGGCAGGTGCTGCCGCCCCCCGACGGCGTGGCCGGCGCGGTGGGCGATATCAAGAGCGGTGCAACCGGGAGGGCGCGCGATGGCAGCCTTTATGCCGAGTGGTAAGGCGGCCGAGGCCGGCTTTACCTACCTGGGTGTGCTCTTGCTGATCGCCGTCAGCGGCATGGCCATGGGCGCCGCCGGGCAACTCTGGTCGAGCCAGGCGCTGCGCGAACGCGAGCAGGAACTGCTGTGGGTCGGCAGCCAATACGCCCAGGCGCTGCGCAGCTACTACCGCGCCTCGCCGGGGCTGGCCCAGTACCCGCAGGCGCTGGACGAACTGCTGGAGGATTCGCGCTTCCCCAACCTCAAACGGCACATTCGCCGGCTCTACCCGGACCCGATCACCGGCAGCGATGACTGGGGCCTGGTGCGTTCCATCGACGGGCGCATCACCGGTGTCTACAGCCGCTCGCAAGGCGTGCCGCGCAAGCAGTCCGGGTTTGCCGCGCAGTGGGCGGATTTCGAGGGCCTGGGGCATTACGCCGACTGGCAGTTCGTCGCCGAGCAGGCGTTCACCGGCGAGACGCCCCGGCGTCCCGCGGCGGGGGTGGCGCCATGAACCGCTGGCGGTGTGTCGCCGTGCTGTCGCTGGCCCTGCTCGGGGCGCAAGCGCGGGGCGGCGAGGAGGACGAGATGATGGGGTTCATCGTTGATTCCACCATCAGCCACATCGGCCACGACTTCTATTACAGCTTCGCCGAGCGGCTGCGTGCCACCAGCCGCCTGGATTTCAACCTGGTGGTACGGGAAAAGCCGGATCCGCGCTGGGGCAGCCTGGTGTCGGTCGAGTATCAGCAACGGGTGGTGTACCGGCGGTTCCTGCCACCCAACACCGTAGAACTCAAAGACGCGGCCTATGAGGCCGCCGATCTGGTCAAGGCGCAGGTCATCCAGCGCAAGCTGGAGTCGCTGCTGCAGGACACCACCGATCTGGAGAGGGACGAGCTATGAACACCACCATCGCCCACCGTCTGGCCTGCGCCGTATTCCTCGCGGCCTGCGCCCAGGCGTCGGCCACCGAACTGGTGCACACGCCGATCAACCCGTCATTCGGCGGCAACCCGCTGAATGGCACCTGGCTGCTGAACAACGCCCAGGCGCAGAACGACCATGACGACCCGTCCATCGGCGGCCGCTCGGCCTACACCGGTACCACCGCCCTGGAGCGTTTCAGCAACCAACTGGAGTCGCGAATGCTCTCGCAGTTGCTGGACAACATCGCCAATGGCAACAGCGGCAGCATGTCCACCGACTCCTTCATCATCAACGTGATCGACGATTCCGGGGCCTTGAGCATTCAGGTGACTGACCGGGCGACGGGCGAAGTGTCGGAAATCCAGGTCAACGGGCTGAATCCTTGAACCGGGCCGAAAGGGGAGTGATGAACATGAAACGTCTACTGGGCACCCTGCTGATTTTGGCCGCCTTGCAAGGCTGCGGACTGCGCGAACCGATGTCGGCCGATGACACCGAAACCCCGACCCTGACCCCGCGCGCCTCGACCTACTACGACCTGCTCAACATGCCGCGCCCCAAGGGTCGGCTGATGGCGGTGGTGTACGGCTTTCGCGACCAGACCGGGCAATACAAACCGACCCCGGCCAGTTCCTTTTCCACCAGCGTCACCCAGGGCGCGGCGAGTATGCTGATGGATGCCTTGCAGGCCAGCGGCTGGTTCATGGTGCTGGAGCGTGAAGGGCTGCAGAACCTGCTGACCGAGCGCAAGATCATCCGCGCCTCGCAGAAAAAGCCGGACACGCCGCTGAACATCCAGGCCGAACTGCCGCCGTTGCAGGCGGCCAACCTGATGCTCGAAGGCGGAATCATCGCCTACGACACCAACGTGCGCAGTGGCGGCGAAGGGGCTCGCTACCTGGGTATCGATATTTCCCGCGAGTACCGGGTGGACCAAGTCACCGTCAACCTGCGGGCGGTGGATGTGCGCAGTGGACAGGTGCTGGCCAATGTCATGACCAGCAAGACCATTTATTCGGTGGGGCGCAGCGCCGGCGTGTTCAAGTTCATCGAATTCAAGAAACTGCTGGAAGCGGAAGTGGGCTACACCACCAACGAACCGGCGCAGCTTTGCGTGCTGTCGGCGATCGAAGCGGCGGTGGGGCATTTGCTGGCCCAGGGCATCGAGCGGCGACTGTGGCAGGTGGCGGGGGATGGCAGTGGCGACAAGGCGGTGCTGGATCGGTATCTGGGGCAGTATCAGCGCCCTTGAGATCGAGCGCCGCTTTGCGCGGCGCATCGCTGGCAAGCCAGCGATAGCGGCCTCTAGGCTCACTGCCGTTGCATATAACTCAACGTCATCCGACTCAACGCCCGGATCCCCACCGCCAGGCTCGGGTCATCCACCTGGAACCCCGGCGAATGGGTCGGCCACACCGGTTTGTCCGCCAAGGCAGGCGGGGTAACGCCCATGCGCATGAAGATGCCAGGGATCTCCCGGGCATATTCGGCGAAGTCGTCCGCGCCATAAGTCCCGTTGTCGATCTTCACCGGGGTGGTGGAAACCTGCTCCAGCACTGGCAACAAGCTGTCCACCAAGGCCGTGTCGTTGTGCCCGGCCCGGTAGTTGCCGGGCAAATAATCAATCTCGGCACTGGCCCCGGACGCTTCGGCGATCTTCTCCGCAGTGCGGCGCATGCGTTGCAACACGTCCTCTCGCTGCTCGTCACTGACGGTCCGGATCGATCCCTCCAGGCGCACTTCAGCCGGGATGATGTTGTGCCGGTCGCCCGCTTCGATGCGGCCGACGGAGATCACTGGCGCCGGCAGCACGCTGAGGTTGGACTGGCGGCTGGGAATGGTCTGCCAGGCGAGGATGGTCTGGGCCGCCACGGGCACCGGATCGATGCCGGTCCAGGGGAACGCGGCGTGGGTCTGGCGACCCTTGATCCGGGCGACGAAGGTGTCCGCCGCCGCGGTGGTGCGGGTGCGGCTCAGGGTGAAGGTGCCGGCCGTGCCGGCGGTGACGTGGATGCCGAAGATCACCGCCGGCGCCGGGTTTTGCAGCACGCCTTGTTCGATCATCAGTTTCGCGCCGCCAGCTTCGCCCAGCGGCGGGCCTTCTTCGGCGGGCTGGAAGATCAGTTTGAGGGTGCCGGGCAGCTCGTCGCGCCGCGCCGCCAGCACTTCGGCCACGCCGAGGGCCATTGCCATGTGCGCGTCGTGGCCGCAGGCGTGCATCACGCCAACTTCCTTGCCACGGGTGCGCAGGTCACCGCTCGGGTCCGGGACGCGGACGGTGGAGGCGAAGGGCAGGCCGGTCTGTTCGGTCAGGGGCAGGGCGTCCAGCTCGGCGCGGATCGCCACCACCGGCCCCGGCTTGCCGCCGCGCAGGATGCCGACCACGCCGGTGTGGGCGACGCCGGTCTGCACCTCCAGGCCCAGCTCGCGCAGGCGTTTGGCGATGCGCTTGGCGGTCTCGACCTCGCGGTTGCCCAGTTCCGGGTGTTGGTGGATTTCGTGACGAAGCGCGATCACGCCGGGCAGGGCCTTGGCGATGCGCGCATCGAGGTCGCCCCAGTCCGCCGTCGGCGCGGCGCTGATCGGCCCCGCGAGCAGGCCGAGGAACAAGGCAACCAGCGTTTTACGGTACGGCGGCATGGGGGCTTTCCGTGCTCAGTAAGTGAAAGCGATCGGCGGGTAGTTGCCGTTCACCAGGTAGTCGCCGATGGCCTTGTACTTGTAGGCCACGGCGTCGTGGGTGGTGTGGGTGCGGGCGTTGCGCCAGTGGCGGTCGAAGTTGTAGCGCGACTGGGTGGTGGCGGCGCCGCCGACTTCATAGAGACGCTCGCAGACATGCAGCGCGGCGCGGGTCGAGGCGATCTTGGCTTCGGCCACGGCGATCGAAGAACGGGCCAGCAGGGCGTCCAGTTCTTCTCCGGCCAGCAGGCCCTGCAACTGGCTGCGGGCGGCGAGGTCGACGGTCAGCGCGGCTTTTTCCACCAGCGCTTCGGCGCCATGGATCGCCGCCGAAAGATCGCCCACGGTGTGCAGGATGTACGGGTCGTTGCGCGCCTGGTCGACACCGCTTTCACGCACCGGACGGGCGCCGGTGCGCGACCACGCCACGGCATCGTCCAGCGCCGCCAGGCCGATGCCGATATCGATGGCGCAGTGGATCAGTTGCGCGCTGGCGCCGATGTAGTTGCGCCGCTGGTACCACTCGGCCAGGGGAATCACCTGCTCCGGCAGCACCGTGACGTTTTCCAGCAAGGTGGTGCCGCTGGCGGTGATGCGCTGGCCCATGCCGTCCCAGTCGTCGAGCAGGGTGATGCCGGGGGTGTTCGCCGGCAGCATGACGTAGACCGCGTTGCCGTCCTCGTCCACCGCCTGGATCTTCAGCAGGTCGGCGAACAGGCAGCCGGTGCTGTAGAACTTGCTGCCGTTGAGCACCAGCCGCTCGCCCTGGCGTTCCAGGCGGGTGTGGATTTCACCGCGGAATTTGCCGCTGCGTTCGGCGATGGCGCCGGAGGACAGTTGCCGCTCGGCGAAGGCGCCGAGGTAGCGCCGTTGCTGGTCTTCATGGGCTATCAGGCGCAGGTGCTCGACGGTGGCGAAGTGCGGGAACAGCGCCTGGGCCACGCTCGGGTCGGCCTTGGCCAGGGTGATGAAAATCCGCGCCACGTCCACTTGGCTGACATCGCCGCCGCCCAGTTCGACCGGGACCCGCGCGGCGCCGAGGCCGGATTCGCGGATCAGGTCCAGTTGCGCGTGGGGCAGGATGCGCTGCGCGTCGCGTTCGGCGGCGCCAGGCTGGATGTGGGTGGCCAGTTCAGTGGCCAGTGCCAGGTAATCGGTCATGAGTCAGTCTCGAAAAGGAAATCAGGGTGCATCGCGCAAGGCCTGGCGCGGAACGCCGAACAACAGGATCAGGGTGCCGCACGCCACGAGGGCGGCGACGATGTACAGCGCCAGGCTGATTTCGCCTGTGTTGGTCTTGATCGTGCCGATCATGATCGGCGTCAGCAGGCTGCTGACCTGCCCGCAGCAGTTGACCAGCGCCAGGCCGGCGGCGCGGGCGCGGTCGGACAGGTAATAGGTGGGAATGGTCCAGAACACCGCCGTCGCCACCAGATAACCGCTGGTCATCAGGGTCAGCAGGGCGATGGCCGACCAGGGCCCGGCGATCAGGTTGGGCAGCAGGGTCATCGCCAGCGCCGCCGTCAGCCCGCCCAGCGCGAAGTGCCAGCGGCGCTCCTGGTGCAGGTCGGAGTGACGGCAGGCCCAGAGCATCACCCCGACGCCGACCACATAGGGCAGCGCCGAGAACAGGCCGAGCTGGCCGAGGTTGCTGACCCCGGCGTCGCGGATGATCGACGGTGCCCAGATGTTGGTGACGTTGCCGGTGCACATGATGGTCAGGCAGTAGGCGAGGGTGATGAACCAGACCTTGCGGTCTTTCAGCGCTTCGACGAAACGCTGGTGACCGCCGGGTTTGCGGCTCGCCCGTTCATGGGCCAGGGCGCCTTCGATGGCGCGTTTTTCGTCCTCGCTGAGCCACTTGGCGTTGGCCGGTTTGTCGTCCAGCCAGTACCAGGCGAACAGCCCGGCCAGCACCGGCGGGATGCCGGTGACCACGAACAGCCACTGCCAGCCGCTGAACCCGGCAAACCCGGCGAAGTGGCCCATGATCCAGGTGGATAGCGGCCCGCCGACGATGCCGCAGACGGCGATGGCCATGATGAAGCGCGAGGTGATCCGCGCCCGGTACGCGGCCGGGAACCAGTAGGTCAGGTACAGGATCACGCCGGGGAAGAAGCCGGCTTCGGCGGCGCCCAGCAGTATCCGCAACACGTAGAACTGCCCCGGCGTCTGGGCGAACGCGGTGGCGATGGTCACCAGTCCCCAGAGGATCATGATGCGGGTCATGGTCTTCTTCGCGCCGAACTTCTCCAGCAACAGGTTGCTGGGGATTTCGAACAGCAGGTAGCCGATGGAGAACACCCCGACGATGATGCCGAAGGTGGCATCGCTGATGTTCAGGTCGGCCTTGAACTGCAAGTGGGCGAAGCTGATGTTGACCCGGTCGAGCCAGTTCAGCACGAAGCACAGGAACAGGAACGGCATGATGCGCCACGCCAGCTTGCGGTACAGGCGCTGGTCGAAGGCGGTGGCGTCCGCCGCAGGGGCGGCGGACGAGGTTGCGGACAGGCTGCCGGGAGTGCTCATCGGATTACCAGCTCACGTCGACTTTGCCGAAGAAGTACGCGCCTTCCAGCCCGTACGGCGAGTACCAGCTATAGGTCGGGTCGTCGGTGGGGAAGAAGTAGAAGCGCTTGGCTTCGTCGTTGAGCTGCTGCGGACGGCGGTCGAAGATGTTCTCGCCGCCGACGGTCACTTTCACCGCGTCGCTGATCCAGTAGCCCAGACTCAGGTCGGTGATGAAGGCGGCGCGGATTTCCTCGTCGCGGCTGGCGGAGATCTGGTTGCGGCCGGTGACCCGGGAGTAGCGGGTGCCCTTGAGCGTGACGTCGAAGTCGCCCAGTTGCCAGGCGGCGGTCAGCGAGGTGACGTTTTTCGGGTAGGCGCTGGTCAGGTTGCCCTGGCGGTCGCGGCCCACGGCGCTGACGCCGGTGCCGGCCAGTGCGTCGGGTTCCTTGATCTTCTCGATGGTCTGCAGGCTCTGGTTGCTCAGCAGGGTCCACTTGGTCTTGCCGTACTCGCCGAGGTCGTAGCGATAGTCCGCCACCAGGTCGATGCCGCGGGTGCGGGTGTCGGCCAGGTTGCCGAAGTAGGAGACGATCTGGTTCGGGTCCAGGCCGTTGGCCGCCAGCACGTTGGACACGGCGGTGCCTTGCAGGTTGCTGGTCTGCAGGACGCGGTCCTTGATGTCGATCTGGTACAGGTCGACGGTGACGTTGAGGTTGTCGGTCGGCGTGGCGACGAAACCGAGGCTGTAGTTCAGCGATTTCTCGGGCTTGAGCTGCTTGGCGCCGAGCGCTTTGCCGGCCGCGTCGTCGACGGTGACGTAGCGGGTGGTGGCCTGTTCGAGTACGCCGGTCAGCGGGCTGGTGCGCCAGGCGGTGAGCGACGACGAGTAGTACTGCTGCTGCAGCGACGGCGCGCGGAAACCGTTGCTGATGGTGCCGCGCACGGCGAACGCCGGGGTGAAGGCGTAGCGGGTGGAGAGCTTGCCGCTGCCGGTGTCGCCGAAGTCGCTGTAGTGCTCGAAACGCCCGGCGAGGCTGACGTCCCACTGGTCGGTGAGGCTCTGGCTGAGGTCGATGTAGCCGGCGGTGTTGGTCCGCGAATAGTTGTGTGCGTCGGCTGGGGTGAAGCCCACCAGGCCTGGCGCGCCGGGGTTCGGGCGCTGGCCGGCGAGCGGGTGGCCGACCGGGAAGACGTAGCCGCCATCGGCATAGGAGGCGTAGTCGCCGTCCTGGATTTCGAAGCCGTCGCGGCGGAATTCCAGGCCGGTGGACACGTTCAGCGGCTTGGCGAACAGGCCGGTGTCGAAGGCGCGGGTCAGGTCGAGGTTGTTGGTCCACTGGCTGGCGATCAGATGGCCGCCGTCCATGTCGCGCGGGCTGTCCGGGCCGAGGGACGGGTTCAGCGACTTCTCGTTGCGGGTGTTGGCGTCGTTGCGGCCGTAGCTGGTGCTCAGGTCGAGTTTCCAGCCCGCCACATCGTCATTGCGCAGGCCGACCACGGTCTGGAAGTCATCTTCTTCCACCACGAAGCGCGGCGAGAAACCTTCCGGGTACACCGAGACGATGTTCTGCGGCGAGTTGGCGGTGCGGTAGGTGCCCCAACTGGTGGAGTTGCGGTGGCTGAGGGTGGAGAAGGAATACAGGCTGACGGTGTCGTTCAGCGGCAGTTCGGCGTTGTAGCCGAAGTTGTAGGTCTGCGAACGCGGCTGGCCGAGCTGCTGGCGGTAGCGGCTTTCGCTGTTCTCGCGCGGGTCGGCGGCGCCGTTGACCGGGAAATAGATGCGCGTGCGGTCCGGCACCGCGCCGGCGACGTTGGAGCTTTCCTGAATGCCGATATCGGCGCTGAGGCTGAAGAAACCGTCGTTGGGCAGGGCGAAGCCCTGGTTGATCTGGCCCTGGCCGCGGGCGCCGAAGTTGCCCTTGCCGCCGATGCGGTTCTCGTACTGGCCGTACAGCGCGCTGGCGCTGCCGCCGGAGTCGTTTTTCTTGAGGATGATGTTGATCACCCCGGCGATGGCGTCCGAGCCGTACTGCGCGGCGGCGCCGTCGCGCAGCACTTCGATGTGGTCGACGGCGCTGACCGGGATCAGGTCGAGGTCGGCCGGCGACTGGCCGCTGGAGGTGGCGGCGGTCTGTACGAAGATCAGCGACGTGTTGTGGCGGCGCTTGCCGTTGACCAGCACCAGCACATGGTTGCCGCCGAGGCCGCGCAGGGTCGCGGACTTCACCGACAGCCCGGTGCCGCCGGTGAAACCGGCCGCATTGGTGTAGGAGGGCACGCTGGCGGCGAGGGCGTCGCGCAGGTTCTGCTTGCCCGAGCGCGCCAGGTCATCGGCGCTGATCACGTCGATCGGCGCCAGGCTCTTGGCCACGGTACGGCCGCTGTCGCGGGCGCCGGTGACGACCACGGTTTGCAGCGCGGTGTCGCTGCTCGGGGTTTCGGCGGCCAGCGCCAGTGGGGTGACGCACAGTCCGAGGATGCCCGCGGTCAGCAGGTTGAGCCTGGGATGGAAAGTGTTGGGGCGAGACATGGTGAGGCTCCGTTGAGGTGCCGCTTTCCATTCCTGGTGGTGGGTGTTCCTGACAGTACTGGCGAGGCGATGTTGTGTTGGCAGTTTCTGGTTATCGGTAACGCATGACGTCCTGGCGGGCCTGGTCGACCAGGGCCATGTGGTGTGTCAGATGGCGCTTGCGTTGCGCCAGGAGCAGGGCCTTGGTCCATTCCATGGCCTTGGCCGAATGTCCGGCCAGTTGCGCCGCCAGTTCCAGGGCGGCGGCGTGCGGGTCTTCGGCGATGCGGTTGATCAGCCCGAGGCGCAGCGCATCTTCGGCATCGAAGCTGCGGGCGCTGAGCATGATGTCCAGCGCGGCTGCCTCGCCAATCAGCGTCGGCAGGGTGATCGCGCTGAAACCGGAGAGCATGCCGTGGCGCACTTCCGGGAAGCTGAAGCGGGTGTCGGGACGGGCGATGCGGAAATCGCAGTGGATCGCCAGGCTGATGCCCAGCCCGAGGGTGTGACCGTGCAAGGCGGCGACCACCGGCTTGTGCAGTTCCAGGCCAACGCCGGGCAGGGCGCGGGCCAGCAGGTCGCTGGGGACGGCTTCGCCAGTGGCTTCGATTTCCTTGAGGTCGGAACCGGCGCAGAAGGCGCGTTCGCCGGCACCGCGCAGCACGATGGCGCGCACTGCGTCGTCTTCCGCGGCACGGGCCCAGACCTCGGCCAGCTCGCGCTTGGCCTGGCCATCCAGCGCATTCAGGCGCTCGGGGCGGTTCAGCGTGACCTGCAGAACCCCGTCACCCAGGTGTTGATACTCGACTGTCATGACTTCGTTTTCGCTAAGAGTGAAAGAAAGACGCTTTGCCTCTTGCAGGTCGGCGTCAAAGTGGGGAAAACTTAATTGATGTTCACAATGCAAACAACATGTTTGTTATATGAACATCTTCTTAGCAATTAGAAAATGGTTATAAAAAATGAAAGCGATAGTACTAAAAGCCTTCGGCGGGCCGGAGCAATTGCAGGTGGAAGACGTCCCCACGCCGACGGCCGGTCCGGGTGAAGTACTGGTTCGCGTGCACGCCGCGGGCGTTTGCCACCACGACCTGCTGCACCGCGCCGGCCATTTGCCGGGCGCGCATACCGGGGTCGTGCTCGGCCATGAAGTGGCCGGCGAAGTGCTCGAGCTGGGGGCCGGCGTGTTGCAACTGAAGGTTGGCGCGCGGGTGGTGGTGTATCAGCGGCGCTTCTGCGGGCAGTGCCGCGACTGCCTGCGCGGTCGCCAGGACCTGTGCCGGGCGCTGGGCCTGCCGTCGGTGGACACCGAAGGCGCCTACGCCGAATACCTGCGAATCCCGGCGATCTCGGCGGTGGAACTGCCCGACGGCCTGGACTACACCTTGGCGGCGCTGGCGTCCTGCCCGATAGCCACCAGCGTGCGTGCGCTGTACGGCGAGGCCGGGTTGCAACCCGGCGAGACGGTCTTGATCAACGGCGCCAGTGGCGGCCTCGGCGCGCACCAGATCCAGTTGGCCCGGGCGCTGGGCGCGCGGGTGATCGCGGTCACCGGCAGCGCTGACAAGCGCGAGTTCCTCCAGCAACTCGGTGCCCATGACGTGGTGGTGGCCAGCGAAGGCTACAGCGCCGAGGTGTGGAAACTCACCGGCAAGCGCGGCGTCGACGTGGCCATGGAAAACCTCGGCCACACCCTCGAAGACACCTTGCGCAGCATGACCCTCGGCGGTCGCGTGGTGGTGCTGGGCAATGTGCAGCCGGGCGCTGTGGCGGTGAATCCGGGCTTGCTGATCGGTCGCCGGCTCAAGGTCCAGGGCTCGGGCAGTGCCACGCTTGAGCAACTGCGCACCGCGCTGGCGCTGATCCATGGCGGGCAGGTGCGGCCATTGATCGACCGCGTGCTGCCGTTCCCTCAAGTGGCCGAGGCCCATGCGCTGCTGGAATCGCGGCAGGTCAGCGGACGTATCGTCCTGAGCGGGTGGTAAGCATGGATATCAGTACCTTGCTGGGTCAGGCCGCCAGCAAATGGCCGCAGGCCGCGGCCCTCAGCGAGCCCGCGCGGGATCGCCACCTGACGTTCCGCCAGCTCGACCAGGCACTGACGGCGTTCGGCCAGGCGCTGGACCAGCTCGGCGTGGGCGAGGGCGAGCGGGTGGCGCTGCTGGCCGATGCCGGCATCGACTACCTGATCGCCGACTATGGCTGCATGGCCAACGGCCGGGTGCGGGTGCCGCTGGACCCGACCTTGTCCCCGGTCGAACTGCTGGCCCAGTTGCGCGACGCCGGTGCGGCGCTGTTGTTGTTCTCGCCGCAGTACGCCGACGTCGCCGCCGGACTGCGCGTCGAGGGCATTGCCTGCCGGGCGCTGGAGGAACTGACAGGCGCTGCCGCGGCGCCCTTGCCCCCGCGTACGGCGCGGCCGCCGCAGTCGCTGGCGTCGCTGAACTACACCGGCGGCACCACCGGCGTGCCCAAGGCGGTGATGCACCGGCATGCCAGCCTGTGCGCCGTGCTGCAGAACATCGTCATGGCCCGCGGCGCGGTGTTGGGGGACGTGCTGCTCAATGTCCGCCCGCTCTGGCCGATCGCCGCGGTGGCGGTGCTCGCCCATCTGCTCAGCGGTGGGCAGGTGGTGCTGGGCGGGCGCTTCGACAGCAAAACCTTCCTCGCTCAACTGGCGCAGCAGCGCGTGGCCTTCAGCTCGCTGGTGCCGACGCAATTGCTGCGCCTGCTGCGCGAGACGGGCAGCGCGCCGGCGGACCTGCCGTCGTTCAAGAGCCTGGACATCGGCGCGGCGGCGCTGACCGGCGAAGTACTGGAGGGCGCCTTCAGCCTGTTCGACGGGCGCATCGCCGTGCTCTATGGCATGACCGAGGCACCGTGGAGTTGCTACCTGGCCGCCGCGCAGATGAAGGCCTTGCGTCAGGCCGGCGAGAGCGCCGAGGGCGTGGTGGGGCGCTCATTGTTCGCCGCCGCCGCGCGCATCGACCGCGTCGATGCCAACGGCATTGGCGAAATCCTCCTGGCGGGCCCGCAACTGATGGCGGGCTATTGGCAACAGCCAGGCCTCACCGGCGACGTGCTGGTAGAAGGCTGGCTGCGCAGCGGCGACCTCGGCCGCCTGCGCGCTGACGGCCAGCTCGAAGTCCTCGGCCGCTGCAAGGACATCATCCGCAGCGGCGGCAAATCAGTGCAGCCCGGCGAAGTCGAACAGGCCCTGCTCAGCCACGCCGCCGTGCGCGAGGCCCATGTGTTCGGCCTGGCGGATCTGGAGTGGGGCGAGCAGGTGTGCGCGGCGGTGGTGCTGGAAGGTGGTGCGTCGGCGTCCGTGGAAGTGTTGGTCGAGCATTGTCGCGGACTGTTGTCCCGCTACAAAGTCCCGCGGCGGCTGTGGTTCATCGAAGAACTGCCGCGTTCGCATTATGGGAAGGTGCAGAAGAAGCGGTTGCTGGAGGTGTTGGGGGTTTGAATCCGTACAGGGTCTAGAGATTCGGATTTGTTCAAGCGCTTGGCGGGGAAACTGTAGCGCTTTCAAGATCGAGCGCCGCACAGGCGGCGCTCGATCTCGAGAACGCCGCAAACCTCAACCCAGGCGCCGTCGAATCACAAATTCCCCAACTGCGCCGCAATCCCCTCGCACGCCCGCCGCACATGGGCGGCCAGCGGCGAAGCCGGGTGGGTTTCTTCTTCCATGCCCAGGCCCGCCACCACCACAGCGCCTAGCGCCTGGCCGGTTTCGACGCGGATCGGAAACGCCACCGACGACAACCCAGGCTTGAACTCTCCATGGCCAAAGGCGAAATCCTGCTGGCTGCGGATCAGTTCCAGCGCCGGCAGCGCCTTGGCATAACGTTCTTCACCCAGCACCGCCAGCGCGGTCGCCTCAGTGTAGGTGGCTAGCACCGCACGGCCGCTGGGGCTGCCTTCGATGGGGAATTGGTCCGCCAGGTCGACAATCACGTTCAGCGGCGTTGCCGGGGTCCACATGCGTTCGATCAACACCACCTGGTCGCCCACCGGCACCGACAGCGAGACGATCGCTGGGCTTTCGCCGATCACCCGTTGCAGTTCGATGGCGTAGGGCAGGGCGAGCCGGCGCAGGTTCAGCCGGTTCAGGTAGGCCGCCGAGTAGATCAGGCTTTCCGGGCCGATGTGGTAAGTGGCGCCGCGGGATTCGATCAGGCTCCAGTGGGTCAGGGTCTTGAGCAGACGATGGATGGTGGAACGATCGATGCCGGTCAGCCGTGCCAGGTCCAGCGCGCTGGCGCCGTGCTTGAGGCCGGCGAGGGTGCGTAGCAGCACGATCGAGCGGTCGATGACCTGAACGCGCCCGCCGCTGTCCTTGCTGCTGTGCGCGGGTTGAGTCGAAGAAATTTCCATCGTGACAGTGGTTTCCGAAAGCTGGGTGAACGGTCGGCGCGACATGCCGTCCTGGCCGGTCGCCAAGGTTAGCCGTGATCCGTGGCGGGGTGAAGAGGCGCGTAGTACGGGAGCTGCGCGGCGCTCGGAGATTTTTTGCCGGTGGCTTAGATCAAATATGCATCTGGGTTATGAGCATGGAAGCGTTGGCGATATCCATCGCGTCGCTTTCGTCATGAAACGGGAGCATCTGTCTGTTATCGCTTCGATAGCGCGGCCATTGCGTCTTTTGGGGTCGTGATCGCTTGTGCGGGGTCGTTCCGGCAGCGTCCGGCGCTGCTGGGCCGCCATCTTGTCGCGCCGCCGCGCCGGCTTAGAATCGGCGCCATCAACTCCACACCCTATCGTCGAATTTGAAGAGGATTTCACCATGATGAACGCAATGCAGATGCAGATGCCGATGAGCGCCAACATGCCGATGATGCCAATGATGGGCATGCCGATGATGATGGCGACCATGACCTGCAAGATGGTCGATGACGGCATGATGTGCACCATGAAGCCTGCTGCCGGCATGGACATGGCGATGTTCCGCAACAGCGCGGAAATGATGCAGATGATGATGAACTGCGGCATGCCGATGATGATGCAGTGCGGCAACCTGTCGATGATGGGGATGTCTCAGGCAGCCATGGGCATGATGATGCCGATGATGGGCATGATGCCAATGAACGGCATGCCGATGATGAAGTGCATGATGGAATGCACCCTGATGGCCGACTGCATGACCTGCAAGATGATGCCGATGGCCGGCATGAGCATGGAAATGATGAACAACTGCTGCATGCTGATGATGAAGATGATGAACGACTGCAGCATGCCGATGATGATGAGCTGCAACGGCATGCCGATGATGTGCTGCACCTGCTGATGCAGCAGCGCCGCGCTGTTCAGTCGCGGCGTTCGGGGTGGGTCACCACCAGGTAAGCCACGGCCTCACTGTCTACCGGATTGCGGTAGCGGTGGGGCTGGTCGGCGTAGAACACGATCGAATCCCCCGTGGAGAGCAGAAAACGCTCTTCGTTGACGCTGATTTCCAGCGCGCCCTGGGCCACCACCAGGTTCTCTCGCACCCCGGGTCCATGCCCGTCGGAGTGCTCTTCTCCCAGCGGACTGATCCGCAACTCGTAGAATTCGGTCTGGTGCGCGGCATCGTAGGGAAACAGCGCGCGGCTGACGAACGCACCGCTGGCGCTGACCAGGCGCTTGCTGTCCCGCGCTGGCAACAGCGTCACTCCCTCGCATTCCCGTTGTTCGAGAAAGGCCGCGACCGAGACTTTCAGCCCGTGGGCGATCTTGCACAGGACACGGATGGACGGCACGCTGCGCCCGGATTCGATCTGCGCCAGCATCGCCCGGCTCACGCCGCTGGCCCTGGCCAGCGCATCCAGCGACAACTGACGCTTGCTGCGCAGCCGTTGCAGGTTGCGCGCGACACGCAAACCGACGCCGTCGTCATCCTGGCCGGGAACTTCCGGCAGGGTCAGGGGTGGCTCGTCCGAGGTCACCAGAAAACGGTTTGGGGTATTCATCGCCTCACGCCTGGCGCGGGGCTTTCGAGGCGGATACCGCGACGCTCCCTGGTTGCGCGGCGAAGCCGGCCTGTTGCGCGTACATCGCCCACAGCAGACGACCGGTTTGTTGCGCGTGCTTGCGTTTGCGGTAGAGGGTGAAGTCGACGATGTTGGCGGCGTGGCTCATGAAGAATTCCTTGGTCTGAAGCGTGGGGCCATGAGCGCAGACTACGGATTTCCGGTTAGAACCAGAAATAATGAATTCGTATTTATTAATAGCTTTATGGAATTGATTTTCAGCGCTTCATCGCTGCGGTTTAAAACACCCCGCTGACCGCCACCCCCACTTGCCCACTCACCTCGGTCTGCACCTGCAACACGCACCCGGAATCCGGCGCACTGCCCAGCGCCTCCAGCTTCAACTCCTGCCGGGCGCTGGTAATGAACAACGTGCGCAGGTCCTCGCCGCCAAAACACAGGTCGGTCGGGCAGGGCACCGGCAGGCCGATCATGCGGTCCAGATTGCCCTCGGCGTCGAAGCGCGCCAGGCTCCAGCCGTCGCGTTGGGTGGTCCAGACGCCGCCTTGCGCATCCAGCGCCAGGCCGCTGAGGCTGCCGCCGCCACGGGGCAGTGAGGCCAGGCGGCGCACGGCGTTGCTGCCCGGCTGCAGGCGCAGGATGTCGCCGGTCTCGGGGGCGATGGCGAAGACCGCGCTGCCGCTGGCGTCCCAGCGGAAGCTACTGATCTGCTCGCTCAGGTTCCAGCCGTGGCGCAGGTCGCCTTCGGCGCTCATTTCGCCGATCTGACAACCGCCGGCCGTCCGCGCGCAGGCCCAGAGTCCGCCGCCGGGATGGCTGGCCAACGCCAGCAGGCGGCTGCCGAGCAGGTCCTGCATCGGGTGCTCTTGACCCTGCCAGTCGATCAATGACCAGCCACCGGCCTGGGCCACCAGCAAACCGTCGCGATGCAGTTCCATCGCCCGCACCGGCATGTCGAGGCGGGTCAACAGGCGGCTGGCGTGTCCGTCCCAGCAATGGATCGCCGGCGCCAGGGTGTCGGCCCAGTACAGCGTCTTGCTCGGTGCATGCCAGCGCGCAAAGGCACCATGAAACGCCCAGGGCGCCGGCACCACGCCCAGCGCCCCGGACGGGCGCTGGGCCGGTTCCGGGCGCAACTGTTCGCCCACCCGCCGCGCCGCGTCGGCCAGTTCCGGGCCGAGCAGGGTCAGGCGCTCGAGGGTCAAGCGGTACGCCGGCCCGGCGACGCTGAGGGCGCCGCGCACCACGCCTTGCTTGTCGATGATCGGCGCCGCCACGCAGCGCACGCCGAGGCGGATTTCCTCGTCGTCGAGGGCGTAGCCGCGGGTGCGGGTGATCTGCAATTCGGCCAGCAGGCGACGGCGGTCGGTGATGGTCAGCGGTGTCAGCGGCTCCAGCACCAGGCCTTTGAGAATTTCGTCGCGGGCAAGCGGGGCGAGGGCGGACAGGATCGCCTTGCCTTGCCCCGTGCAATACACCGGCTTGCCCTGGCCGAGGCTGGCGGCCGAGCGCAAGGTGTGAGCGCCGTCGCAGCGCTCCAGCGACAACACCTGATTGCCGTCCAGCACCGCCAGGTACGAGGTCTCGCCGCTGAGGTCGCGCAAGGCCCGCAACTCGGCGCTGGCGGCGGCCACCAGGTCCGGCTCCAGGTAGGCGTTGCGGACCATCTCCAGGTAGTTGAAGCCGAGCCGGTAGACCTTGCGCGTCGGGTCGCGGCGGATCATGCCGCGCTCCACCAGGGTCGCGAGAATCCGGTACAGCGTGGTGCGCGGCAGGTGCACCTGCTCGGCCAGGTGCGCCTGGGTGATGCCCGAGGGCATGGCGCCAATGGCCTGGAGCACATCGAGAGCTTTTTCGAGGGCGGCGGTGCCTTCACCTGTTTTCATCGGTTATTCCCATCAGTTGGAACGCGGCTGTCATGGGGCCGATTCTGCCCCTTTCCGGGCAGTTTTTCCCCCATAGAATCGACCTCAGCGGGGCTTGAAGCCGGCCTTTGTTCCACATCGTGGGATTTTCAGCCGGCCGCCCATCGGATGAATCCTGCCTGGAGAACCTATAAGAATGTCCGTCATCCATACCTATTCCGACGCCCATGAAAGCGCCTCGGGCAAGAAGGTCGAGGTCAGCGATGCGACGCTGGCAAAACTGGCCGCCTGCAGCAGCGGTTCGCTGACCACTCAGTTGTTCAAGCGCGGCTTCCGCCAGCCGGCGCTGGTCGGCCTGCGCGCCATGAGCCGCGATACCAAGCCGTTCGCTGGCCGTGCTTTCACCATGCGCTTCATTCCGGCCCGCGAAGACATCGACACCTACCAGACCATGACCACCAAGCCCAACGACGACAACCTTCAATGGGTCGGCGTCGAGCAGGTGCAAGCGGGTGACGTGCTGGTGATCGACAGCCGCAACGACCCGGCCGCAGCCTCCGCCGGCAATATCCTGGTGACCCGCCTGCTGGCCCGTGGCGCCAAGGCCATCGTCACCGACGGCGCATTGCGCGACGGCAGCGAGATCGCCGCGATGAACCTGCCGGCCTATGCCCGCGAGATCACCGCCACCACCCGCATCTCCTACCACCACGTTGCCGACCTGCAAGTGCCGATCGGCTGCGCCGGTGTTGCCGTGTACCCCGGCGACATCATTGTCGGCGACGCCGACGGCCTGACCGTGGTCCCGGCGCACCTGGCCGAGGAACTGGCCGAGGTCTGCACCGTGCAGGACGACATCGAGCACTACCTGGCGATGCGCATCGCCTCCGGCGAACCGCTGTGGGGCGTGTACCCGCCGAGCCCGACGTCGGTGTCGGACTACCACGCCTGGGTGGCCAGCGGCCGCCCGGCGATCCCGTCGATCATCGACAAGAAAGAGGGCTGAGCCGTGGCCGAGCACCAACACGCGCAACTGATCCGTCGCTACTTCGATGCTTGCAACGAGGCCGACTACGACAAGCTGGTGTCCTGCTTCACCCCCGACGCCGTGCATTACTTCCCCGCCGGCCTGCCGGAAGTGCCGTGGCGCGGCGCCGACACCATCGCCCGCAAATGGGTCTGGTGCGTGGAGAACCTCGGTTCGCAGTGGACCATCGAGAGGATTCTGGTCAGCCACGACAGCCACGAAGCGGTGATCGAGTGGACCCACTGGAAAAGCAAACAAGGCACCGCGCTGCGCGGTGACGAGTGGTACGTGTTCGACGAAGCCACCGGCCTGATCAAGGAGATCCGCGCCTACTACGCCTCGCCGGCGGACAAGGACGTGGCGATCAACGAGCTGGTGGCTTTCGACTACACCGGCCGCGGCTATCACCTCGAACCGAACCCACGCTGAAGGAGCCTGCCATGACCGATCATCAAGACCCGTCCCTGGCGATCATCGACCAGACCGTCGCCAAGGCGGTTGCCGCCGCCGGCTTCTGGGCCGAATCCACTGCCGCCGTGCGTGCCGGCCTGCTGCGTGGGCTCGCCGCTGCCCTAGAGCGCCAACAGGCTGAACTGGTGGCCATCGCCGACCGCGAAAGCGGCTTGGGCGAAGCGCGCCTGAATGGCGAAGTGGCGCGCACGGCGTTCCAGTTGCGCGGTTTCGCCAGCGAAGTAGAGGCTGGCGTGCCGTACCGCCATGTGGTCAGCGACGCGGTTGCTGGCGCGCCGCCGGCCGGGCGTCCGGCGCTGGTGCGGGTGCAACGGGCGCTCGGCCCGGTCGCCATGTTCTCGGCGAGCAACTTCCCGTTTGCCTTTTCGGTGCTCGGCGGCGATACCGCCTCGGCGCTGGCCGCCGGTTGCCCGGTGGTGGTCAAGGCCCACTCCGGTCACCCGGACCTGTCCCGCGCGGTGTTCGAACTGGCCGCCGCCGTGGTGCGCCAACAGGGCCTGCCGGAAGGCGTGCTGACCCTGATCGAGAGCACCTCTCGCGCTGGCGGCACTTATCTGGTCCAGCATCCGGGGATCGCCGCGGTGGCGTTCACCGGTTCGTACCAGGGCGGCAAGGCCCTGTGGCAGGCGGCCAATGACCGCCCGCGTCCGGTGCCGTTCTACGGTGAGCTGGGCTCGATCAACCCGCTGGTGGCGTTGCCCGCCGCCCTCGAAAAAGACAGCGAAGGCCTGGCGAAGACCCTCGCCGCGTCCATCACCCTCGGCTGCGGTCAGTTCTGCACCAGTCCGGGCCTGATCGTGCTGCTGGCCTCGGACCTCAGCGAGCGCTTCGTCGCCCAACTGGCGACAGCCATTGCGCCGATTGCCACGCACCGTATGCTCACGCCGGGCATGCAACAGGGCTTCGAAGCCGCCGCGGCCACGGTCGCCAGCCATGCCCGCGCGGTGTTCGAGCCGGCGGCCGACGGGGCCGGTCCGGCGCCACGCTTGTTCGCCACCGAGGCGGCCGCGTTCATCGCCAACCCGCACCTGCATGAAGAGATGTTCGGCCCGGCCGCGCTGGTGGTCAGTGCCCAGTCGCCCGCGCAGATCATCGAAGTGTTGCTGGCGGTGGGCGGCAGCCTGACCACCACCCTGTGGGGCGCGGAGGCGCCGAGCGAGGACAACCGCCAACTGCTGCGCGCCGCCGAAGCGATTTCCGGCCGCGTACTGTTCGGCGGCGTGCCGACCGGCGTTGCGGTGTGCCATGCCCAGCAGCATGGCGGTCCGTGGCCGTCGTCGACTACCCCGCACACCACCTCGGTCGGCTATGCCGCGCTGGAGCGCTTCCTGCGCCCCGTCGCGCTGCAGGATGCGCCGGCCTGGGTGCTGGGCTGACGGAGGGCAGGGCGATGATGCGACATGTCGTGCTGTTCCGCCGCCTGGCTGGCGTCGCGCCGCAGCCGGAGCTGGAAACCCGCCTGGTCGAGCGCATGCGCACGCTGGAAGGGGAGATCGATTTCATCCGTGACTGGAAAGTCGCCGCCAACGAGCTGGAGCGCCCGATCTGCTGGGACTACATCCTCGACGCGGGCTTCGACGACGCGGCCGCAGTGGAGCGTTACCTGCCACATCCCGCGCACCAGGCCCTGGTGGCGGACTTGAAGCAGTACTTCGAGTGGGTGGCGGTGGATTACAGCGTCTAGACCTCAGAGGCGCCTGTTCCGCTGCCTCCGGGCAGGCGCTATAACAACAAGATCCGGTGGCCACTGGCGCCGGACGGAGACGTACATGAACAAGAAAAAGAACTACCGCTGGACGATCCTGACGATGCTGTTCATCGCCATGATCATCAACTATGTCGACCGGGCCGCGCTGTCCATCGCCATGCCGTTCATTACCCAGGAATATCACCTCACGCCTTCCGAGAAAGGCATGATCTTCAGCAGCTTCTTCTTCGGCTATGCGCTGTTCTGCTTCGTCGGCGGCTACCTGGCCGACCGCTTCGGGCCCAAGCGCGTATTGACCTGGTCGATGAGTTTCTGGTCGCTGCTGTGCGGCTCCACCGCGCTGGCGTTCAACTTCTGGTCGCTGCTGATCGTCCGGGCGCTGTTCGGGATCGGTGAAGGCCCGGTGTCCACCACCGCCAACAAGACCGTCAACAGTTGGTTCCCGATCAAGGAACGCGCCCGCGCCATCGGCATCAACCAGGCGGGTGGCCCGCTGGGCGGCGCCCTGGCCGGGCCGATCGTCGGCTTCCTCGCGCTGTGGCTGGGCTGGCGCGTGGCCTTTGTGGTGATCGCAGTGATCGGCGTGCTCTGGGCGATTGCCTGGTACCGCCTGGCAACCTCGACCCCGCAAGAGCACCCGCAGGTATCGCCGCAAGAACTGGCCGAGATCAACGAAGGCCGCGAAGCGCCGGTGATGACCGCCGAGCAGGCGCCGCGCACCCCGGTGTTGCAGATCGTCCTGCAGCGTTCGGTGCTGGTCACGGGTGTTTCGCTGTTCTGCTACAACTACATCCTGTATTTCTTCATGACCTGGTTCCCCAGCTATCTCATCGACGCCAAGGGCATCGACCTGAAAGCCATGAGCATCGTCACCGCGCTGCCGTGGCTGGTGGGCACCGTCGGTTTCATCTGCGGCGGCCTGCTGATCGATTGGGTGTTCAAGCGCACCGGCAAGCAACTGTTCTCGCGCAAGGTGGTGCTGGTCACCTGCCTGCTGATCGCTGCGGTGTGCATCGGCCTCACCGGCCAGGTGCAGAGCGTGACCGCCACCGTGGCGGTGATGACCGTCGCCATCGGCTTCCTGATGCTCACCGCGCCGGCCTACTGGTCGCTGATCCAGGACGCCGTGCCCGATCACCAGGTGGGCACCGCCGGCGGCTTCATGCACGGCCTGGCCAACCTCTCCGGTATCGTTGCACCGACCGTCACCGGCTTCATCATCCAGGCCACCGGCACCTACGGCAGCGGCTTTGTCCTGGCCGGCGGGCTGGGCATTCTCGGTGCGTTGATCGTGGCGTTCTTTGTCGGCCAGAAACCGGCGAAGCAGGGCGTGGTTATCGCCGCGGCCTGATACTTGAGCACCGGCCTTCGGGCCGGAACCCGTAGCGCGGTGCGCCGCGCAAGGCCGACCCCAACCCGGGCCGGCCAAGGTGACAGGGACGGCGGTGGATCACCGCCAGACCCTGTAAATGGCCGGCTTGCGAGCCGGCGGCAGAAATGATCTTCAGGAATTTGTCATGCCTACGCTTCTTGTCACCGGCGCCGCCGGTATCGTCGGGACCGCGCTGCGGCCCTTCCTGCGCCAGCGCTACACGCTGCGCCTGCTGGACCGCAAGCCCGTCGAAGGGCTGGTCAGCGGCGAAAGCGCGCTGGTCGGCGACCTGACCGACCCGGCTTTCGTGCAGCAGGCGGTCGAGGGCGTCGATGGCATCGTCCACCTGGCCTGCGCCCATGGCACCGACATCGCGTTCCAGAGCACCGTCGAGCCCAATTACCACGCCACCCTCTACCTGCTGGAAGCCGCGCAGCGCTTTGCCGTGAAGCGCTTCGTCTTCGCCAGCAGCCACCATGTGCTCGGCCAGTACCGCGGCGACCAGGCGGAGTATTTCGATGACATGCCGGTCGCCCCGGACAGCTACTACGCCCTGAGCAAGGTGTTCGGCGAGGCGGCCTGCGCCACGTTCTCCCTGCGCGGCGACCTGGCGACCTTCATCGTGCGCATCGGCAATGCCGATGCCAAAGTCTCCGACGCCCGCCGCCTGCGTATGTGGACCAGCGCCCGCGACCTGGCGCAGTTGCTGCTGATCGGCCTGGAACATCCCGAGGTGCGCAACGAGATCGTCTACGGCGTCTCGGAAAGCCCCAGCCCGCTGTTCCACAACCGCCGCGCCCGCGAACTGGGTTATGCGCCGCAGGACAACGCCGGCGAGCACCTGGCCGACGACTACCAGCCTTACGACGCCATGGCCCCGGCGGGCGCGGGCCGTGACCATGTTGGCGGAGCCTACGCCGGCGCCGCCTTGACCAGTGTGCTGGAGCGCGTATGAAGATCGTCCGCATCGACACCCACGTCGTCGAGATTCCCTTCCACGATGGCGGCAAGGGCCTGGGCATCACCCCGACCACCTGGCACAGCCTGGAAAACGTGCTGATCCGCCTTGAAGACGAACACGGCAATGTCGGTTGGGGCGAGGCGTTCGGCTACTTTGTCGCCGACGCGACCAAGGCGCTGATCGACCGCCTGATCGCGCCGCTGCTGCTGAACCGCGAGATTACCGACATCCCGGCGTTCAACCGCGAGCTGCAACTGCGCCTGCACCTGTTCGGGCGCTACGGCGTGACGATGTTCGCCATTTCCGGCGTCGACATCGCCTTGTGGGACCTCAGCGCCCGCCGCCAGGGCGTGCCGCTGCACCGCCTGCTGGGCGAGTCGATCCGCGAGCAGGTGCCGGCCTACGCCAGCCTGGTGCGCTACGCCGACAACGAAGTGGCCCCGGCCATCTGCGAGAAAGCCCTGGGCATGGGCTTTCGCGAGATCAAGCTGCACGAGGTCACCCTCGACGAAATCGCCGCCTGCCGCCGCGCCATCGGCGACGCGGTGCCGATGGCCACGGACGTCAACTGCGGCTGGAGCGTCAGCGACACCCGCGAGTGGCTGCCGGCGTTGCGCGAGATGAAACTGGCCTGGCTGGAAGAGCCGATCTTCCCGCCCGAAGACTTCGCCACCCTGGCCAGCCTGCGCGGGCAGGGCGTGCCGCTGTCGGCGGGGGAGAACTGGTGCACCGCGGTGCAGTTCGAGCAGGCCATCGTCAGCGGCGCGGTGGATTCGGTGCAGCCCAGTGTGACCAAGGTCGGCGGGATTTCCGAAGCGCTGCGCATCGGTGAACTGGCCCGCCAGCATGACGCCGTGGTGCTGCCGCACTGTCCGTACTTCGGCCCCGGCCTGATCGCCACCCTGCACCTGGCGGCGGTGCAGCCGTGGGTGCCGCAGATCGAGTACCTGTTCGTCGAGCCGGCGGACTGGCTGTACCCGGTCGAGGCGCTGCGCAGCGGCCACCAGTTGCAGATCCCGCAGGGCCCAGGCCTGGGCGTGGAGATCGACCTGCAAGTGATCGAGCGCTTCCGCCGCACCTGATCGCGGCGCTTCATTCCATCGTCAACCTCCGCCACTGGCTTCAGTGGCGGCAGGGGTTTGTCATGCCCGATTTTGGGCAGTGGAGGTCCCATGCAAGCCGTTGTACTGAGCAATTCGATCTGGAACCTGCGCCTGCTGCCCGCCTGGGGCGGGCGCATCGCCGGGCTGAGTGCCGAGGGGCTGGAGCTGTTGCTGCCGATCGCCAGCGACGCCTTCGATCCGCTGGACTGGCCACGGGCTGGCGCCTATCCGCTGATGCCGTATTCCAACCGCCTGCGCAATGCACGGCTGGCGTTCAACGGTGTCGAGCACGGGCTGCCGGCGCACCCGGCGGCGCGGCCGCACACCCTGCATGGCGTGAGCCACACGCAAGCGTGGCACGTGCTGAGCGCCGAGGGCGGACAGGCGCTGATCCGCTGCGACTACCAGGGCGAGCACTGGCCCTGGGCGTTTCGTGCCGAGCAGGCGTTCGCCCTGGACGGCAACCGCCTGACCGTCACGCTGCGCCTGAGCAACGCCGGTGATACGCCGATGCCCGCCGGGCTTGGCCTGCACCCATACTTCCAGCGCCATGCGGGCATGCGCGCCGTCTGGCGGACGGGCCGCGAATGGCGGATCGACGATGAATACCTGGCGACCGGCGCGTTCGAAGACGTCCTGAAAACCTGGACCATCGCCGCCGCCGACCGCGACGCCCGGGCTCATTACCAGTCGCGCTGGGACGGCCAGCTTGACCTGAATTACCCGCAAGGGCGGCTGAGCATCCAGGCCTCGCCTGAACTCAGCCACTTCGTCGCTTTCGCCCCGGCCGGTGCCGCGTACCTGTGCCTGGAACCGGTGTCGCACCTGGCCGATGCCTTCAACCAGCCGCGAGACACCTGGGCTGAAACCGGCACCCGCGAACTGGCACCCGGCGCGTCGCTGCAAGCGACCCTGACATTTACCTGGCAAGGCCATTGAGACCTGCCGCGCAACCCTGATTCAACACCACAACCGAGAACAAAAATAATGAAAGACACCTCGAAAGGGGCGGGCTTCGCTCGCACTGCAAAACCCCTGAGCCTGCTGCTCGGTCTCGCGCCACTGGGCGCCCACGCGGCATTCTTCGACGACGCCAAGGCCAACCTGACCTTGCGCAACTTCTACTACAACCACGACCTGCGCGACTCCACCGCGCCGGCCCAGTCCAAGATTGAAGAATGGGCGCAGGGCTTTATCCTCAAGGGCGAGTCGGGCTACACCGAAGGCACCATTGGCGTCGGTGTTGACGTCTACGCCGGCCTGGGCCTGAAGCTGGATTCTTCGCCATCGCGCAGCGGTTCCGCGCTGCTGCCCGGCGCCTATGACCGCGCCGGTGGCCCGCGCAATGCCGATCCGCGTTCGGTGGATCAGTTTTCCGAAGCCACCGCCGCCATCAAGTTCAAGTACTCGAAGAGCGAACTGAAAGTGGGCGGCCTGTTCCCGAAAATCCCGCTGGTCAGCTCCGGCGACGCGCGGCTGCTGCCACAGTTCTTTGAAGGCGCCATGCTCGATGTTCGCGAGATCGATAACCTCGACCTCAGCGCCGGGCAGATGCGCCAGGTCAACCAGCGGGAGTTCGCCGGCGCCCGGGACATCCAGGTCGGCAACTACTACAGCGTGTTCAGCGACCGCTTCGACTACCTCGGCGGCACCTGGCGCATCACCCCGCAGTGGTCGGCGGGCCTGTGGGGCGGGCGCCTGGAAGACGTCTACCAGCAGAACCTGGCCACCGTCACCCACAGCCGCAAGCTCGGTGACTGGACCCTCGGCGGCACCCTCAACTACCTCGACACCGGCGAGTCCGGCGCGGAAAAGGCCGGCAAGCTGGACAGCCGCATGACCTCGGGCATGCTCAGCGCCAACCTCGGCCCGCAGACCTTCCGCCTTGGCTACCAGTACAACGCCGGCGACAGCGCTTTGCCCTTCATTCACGACACCGACCTGCCGGCCGTGGCCAACGCCGTCCAGGTGCTGCGCTTCGACCGCGCCCAGGAACGTTCCTGGCAGGCCCGCTACGACCTCGACTTCGCGCCCCTCGGCGTGCCCGGCCTGAGCGCCTTCGCCCGCTACGTCAAGGGCGACAACTTCAAGGTCGCCGGCACGGACGGCAGTGAGTGGGAACGCAACATCGACATCACCTACGTGGTGCAGAACGGCCCGCTGAAAAACCTCGCCCTGCGCTGGCGCAACGTCCAGTTGCAAGGCGACGCCACCGGCCGGCGCGATGAAAACCGGGTGATCCTGGCCTACACCTTGCCGCTGTTCTAGCGGCAAGCTCCACGTTGCAAGCGGCAAGTTGCAAGTAAAGAGCGGCGGCGACACGGGCTGCTTTTACTGGCGGCCTGGCGCTTGCGGCGTGCAACTGCTTTCCCGGAGTAACCCATGAACACGCTTGATCCTGATATCCGCGCCTACGTCGAAGCCGCGCAGCGCTTCGCTCCGGCCAGCGACGACATCGACGCGCGCCGCGCAGCCTTCCTGCGCGCCTGCCGGGCCTGCACGCCGGAAAAACCGGCGGGGTTGCGGGTGGCCGATCACTCGCTCGATGGCCTGCGCCTGCGGGTCTACAAACCGGAGGGCGCGGTGCCCGAAGGCGGCTGGCCGACGCTGCTGTACCTGCATGGCGGCGGCTGGGACCTGGGCAGCCTCGACAGCCACGACTGGTTCGCCTACGCCCTGGCAACGCGAGTGACGATCGCCATCGTCGCCGTGGACTACCGGCTGGCGCCGGAGCACTGCTACCCGGCGCCACTGGACGATTGCCTGACGGCGTGGCACGGGCTGCGTCGTGGAATGATCGATGCCGAACTGAGTCGTGAACGCCTGATCGTCGGTGGCGACAGCGCGGGCGGCAGCCTCGCGGCGGGGCTGTGCCTGGCCCTGCGTCGCGATGCCCAGCCCCAGCCGCTGGGTCAGTTGCTGGCCTACCCGGTGCTGACAGCGCGGGACCACCTGCCGTCGATGCACCAACACGCCCAGGCGCCGATGCTCACCGTCGCGGGCCTGAAGCAATCGCTGGCGGGCTACCTGCCGCATGCCCACCAGCGCCTCGATCCTTGCGCCATGCCGCTGGAAGCCAGCGACTTCAGCGGACTGGCCCCGGCCTTCATCGGCGTGGCCGGCATCGATCCGCTACGGGATCACGGGGTCGCCTATGGCGAAGCGTTGCGCGAGGTGGGCGGGCAGGCCGAAGTGCGCGTGGTGGAAGGGTTGGTGCACTCCGGGTTGCGGGCGTTCGGCGTGGCGCGGGTGGAGCAGCTTTGGGACGAGATTGCCGATTGGCTGCACGCACGTCTCCTCCCGTAGGAGCGAGCTTGCTCGCGATAACTGCATCGCGAGCATCACCCACTACGCTTCGTGGGCCCGCTTCAAGGCCCTGAACAAGGCGGCGATGTCTTCGATTTCTCTGGTGAGATCAACCCTACTTCCCGAGCCGCTCATCAACTGGCGCTGATAGACGCTGAGGAACGTGTTCAGCTCCAACCGTGTGACGTCGATCGTCGATTTGACCGCGGAGACGACCACGATTTTTTCCGCGGCCCTGTGCAGCGCGCGCGACGACACATCGCTGTACCACATCTTGATGTCCAGCCTCACCAGCGACGGCCCATCTGCCAGCACCACGTAAAGGGCTTTGCCCTCGGTGTGTGTGTTGGGATCCTGCAGGGACGCCTTCAGAACCCCGGAAAGCAGGATGCTGATGCTATCGATGACCGCGGCCCGCCCACCCGGCACGAAATTGGCCAGGGCGTTTTTGAACGTGCCGATGATATGGCCAGGGTCGGTGTAGGCGGTCAGTGCGTGAACTTCCGAGTGCGCGTCGAGGATGTTCGACACGGGAATGGTCTGCTTGTCGTCGCCGCCCGCCAGCAGGGCGTTCAGGTGTTGGTTCAGTTCAAGTTCCATCAGCGCGGCACGCGTCGCGCCTAGCTCAAACAGTGTGGCCGCCTGCTCCCGTGCCTCTGCAAACGCATCGCCGTTAAACGCGCGAAGTACTTCATTAAGCTGACCCATTTGAACGTCCTTGCTGAGTGGAGGGGACTTTATCGCGGTGAAGCCCAGCACGCAGATTAACGGCGTGCCGTGCGCGGACTCAAGAGGATGATGGCAACTTGCATCCCAGGCAACACAACCCTGCTGGCACACTGCCTCTGACGCAGCAGTCAACTTCACCACCCAGGCCGAAACCCCCGGCCCGCCTGGCGCGTAGCGTTTGGCACGGGGCTTGCCATACGGGCAGCAACTTGAAAAAAGAGATCTGCCCACATGAATGTTCCGTTCCGTCGCCAAAGCCTGGCGTTGTTGATCGCTGCCGCGGTGTTGCCTGTCCAGGGTTTGCTGGCCGCTGAAAACGAAGACGCTCCGGCGAAGAATCAGGATGCGTTGCCCACGGTCACGGTGACCGCGCAGAAGCGCGAGGAGTCGCTGCAGGATGTGGCCGCCGCGGTGTCCGCGGTGTCCGGCGACAGCATCCGCAATACCGGTGGCGGTTTCACCGCCGGCAAGGCGCTGCAGGATGTGCCCAACGCCATCGCCCCGGAGTTCGCCGGCAACCAGCGGCCGCGCTGGTACATCCGCGGCATGGGCTCGGGCGATATGGCGTCGACCACGGTCTACCCGGTGGGGATCTATGTCGATGACACCTACATCAGCCCGCATATCGCCACCGGCGGTCCGCTCTATGACCTGGAGCGGGTGGAGATTCTGCGTGGTCCGCAAGGCACGCTGTGGGGCAAGAACACCACCGGCGGGGCGATCAACTTCGTTTCGCGCAAGCCGGCCTTCGAAGAGGGCAACGGCTACTTCAAGGTGGACGCCGGCAACTACGATTCGCGGCTCTACGAGGGCGCCTATGGCGGCACCCTGGTGGAGGATCGGCTGGCGGCGCGGGTGGCCTTCGTCGATCAGAGCAAGGACGGCCAACTGAAGAACCTGGTGGACGACCACACCTACGGCGACGTTCACGACCAGGCGGTGCGCGCGCAAATCCTCGCCCGCCTGAGCGACACCTTGCAGGCCACCCTGCAAATACGCGCCCGCGACTACAAAGGCCAGGGCATTCCGACCCGGGCCTGGGGCGCGGGCCCAGGCGGCACCACGCTGTTCGGTCCGGCGCCATCGTTGAAGGACGATGAAGCGGCGTACACCGGCAAGGCCGAGGACCGCGTCGAGCACAACGGTGTGCAACTGAACCTGCAATGGGAACTGGGCGAGCTGACGCTGGACTCGATCACCGCCCTGGACGATGTCCACGAAAAGGCCCAGGGACCGAACATGGGCATCTACGAATTCGGCCGCTCCTATGCCGACGACCACTGGCGTCAGGTGTCGCAGGAATTGCGCCTGTCCTCGCCGAAGAACCAGCCGGTGAGCTGGATCGTCGGCACCCACCTGTTCCACGAAAGCCTGGACAGCGCCAGCAGCAGCGCCATCCTGCCGACCGCCTACAACGCGCCGTTCGGGGTGGCCAGCTATGGACGTACCGACCTCGACCAGACCACCACCAGCTACGCGCTGTTCGGCAGCAGCACCTGGCAGGCCACCGACGACCTGAGCCTGACCCTCGGCCTGCGCTGGACCCGCGAAACCAAGGACATTGACCTGCACCGCGTCGCCGCGCCGGGCGCCAACGTCGTCGCCTTCGGCAGCAGCGAGCACTGGTGGAAGAACTACACCGGCGACCTGGCCACCGTGGCCGTGCAGGACGAGAACCGCACCTGGAGCAAGCTGACCTACGATTTCACCCCCGAGTACCAGTTGAACGACAACGCCCGCGTCTACTTCCGCTACGCCAAGGGCTTCCGTTCCGGTGGCTTCAACGGCGGCGCGACGGTGCAGGCGGAAACCTCGGTGGTGGCGCCGGAGAACGTCGATGCCTACGAACTGGGGATCAAGAGCGAGTGGTTCGACGAACGCCTGATCGCCAACGCCAACGTCTTCTACTACGACTACGCCGATATCCAGGTGAACAACGTCATGGTGAGCAACGGCGAAGTGGTGTCGCTGCTGACCAACAGCGGCAGCGGGGTGATTCGCGGTGCCGAATTCGAGCTGCAGGCCTTGCCGATCCAGAACCTGCAAGTGCGCGGCTCCCTCGGCCTGCTGCACACCGAACTGAAGGACTTCGCCTCCGAAGGCGGCCCGGACTACTCCGGCAACCGCATCGCCCGTTCGCCGTCGCGCACGCTGTCGGTGGGCGCGAGCTACCGCATTCCGCTGTCAGGTGGCGACGCGCTGACCCTCGACAATAGCTGGCGCTACCAGAGCCGGATCTTCTTCCTGCCGACCGCGCAGGAAGACCATAGCGTTTCGCAAGGCGGCTACACCCTCGGCAACGCCAGCCTGACCTACCACTTCGGCGGGCGTAATGACCTGGACGTCAGCGCCTACGTCAACAACCTCACCGACAAGCGCTACAAGACCGACAGCGTGCCGCTGCCGTTCGATATCGCCTGGGATGCCCGGGGCGATCGGCGGACGTATGGGGTGTCGGTGACGACGCACTTCTGATTGGGGAAGGGCCACGCGCTTTGCGGCGCGTGGCTTGCCAGCGATGGGGCCTGAAACTCAAACCCCGCCTTTCAACCACAACTGATCAAACCGCCACGTCGGAAACAGTGTCTTCTCCGCCGCCGCACCACCGACGCGTTGCGAGAAGCCATCCAGCAGGTTGGCGTAGCCCCACACCAGCAGGCCGCCATGGTCGTACTGGATACGCTGCGCTTCATGCACCAGCGGTTTGCGTTTCTCCAGGTCGGGTTCGGCCAGCGCCTTGAGGAACAGCTCGGAGAAGCGCGGGTCGTCGAAGTGAGTCTTGTTCGCCACCGACACCGGCGCATCCGCATGCAGGGCGCAGGTCAGGAATGGCGCGCCGATGCTGCCGCCGGTGCTGAAGGTCCACTCGGTGTGCTGCGGGCCGTTGAATGTGGCGCTATCGACCTGGCGCACGGTGATCTCGACCCCGGCGCGGCGCGCCTGCTCGGCGTAGACCAGCGCGGAGGCGAGGGCGACGTTGTTCTGCTCGGCCACCAGTTCCAGTTTGAGCTGTTCCTGACCCGCTTCGCGCAGCAGGGTCCGGGCCTGTTCCAGGTCCTGTTTGCGCGGCGGGATGCTGTGGTCGAAGGTCGGATCGTTTGGTGCGTAAAGGTCGTTGGCCACCCGGCCCTGGCCATTGAGCACGCGCTTCACTAGCTCGTCGCGGTCGGCCAGCAGGCGGAAGGCCTGGCGCACTCGCGGGTCGTTGAACGGCGCTTTCTGCGTGTTCATGTCCAGGCTCAGCCAGTTGCCGGTGACCGAACTGATCAACTGCAGACGCGGGTCGCTTTCGATCACTTTCAGGTGCTCGTTGGCCAGGGCATTGGCCATGTCGATCTGCCCGGCCTGCAAGGCCGCCAGGCGGGTGGTCTGGTCCTTGAACTCGATGATTTCCAGCTCGTCGGCATACGGCCGGCCGGGCTTGTAGTAGTTCTCGAAACGGGTGAACAGCGAGCGCTGGCCGGGGTTGAAGCTTTTCAGCTTGTACGGGCCGGCGCCGACCGGGTTGCTGACCGGGTGGTAATCCACCGGCACGATGCCGCCGAAATTGACCCAGGTTTCCGGCAGCGGAACGAAGCCGGCACCGTCCTTGAAGCGCACGCGGATCGTGCGGTTGTCGAGTTTCTCCAGGTGGTCGCGGTCGATCCAGTGCAGCAGCGCGGCGTAGGGCGAGGCGAGTTGCGGGTCGGTGAGGCGGCGGATCGAGAAGATCAGGTCGTCGGCATCGATGGTCTTGCCGTGGTGGAATTCCAGGTCCTTGTGCAACCGCAAGGTCCAGACCTTGCCGTCCGGGCTGACCTCGGCTTCTTCGGCCAGGGCCAGGCGCGGCAGCATGTTCTCGTCCCATTCCCAGAGTTTGCTGTACAGCGCGAAGCCGCGAACGATGCCGCTGCCCGTCGGCTTGTGGGCGTCGAGGTTGCCGCTTTTGCTGCCGTCGAGAATGCCCAGGCGCAGGCGGCCGCCCTGGCGCGGGCCGCTGCTGCTGAGGCCGTCGGCGGCGGACTGGCTATCGTCGCCGCAACCGGCGAGCAGGCTGCCACCGAGGGCCAGGCCGCCGAGCGCGAGGCTGTTGCCGATAAACCGACGGCGAGAGAAGGGGGCGTTGTCGTAACTCATGAGGGGGCCTTTTGACTGTCCAATCGACGGGTCAGAGCAGGTTTCGCGCCATGTGGCGCAAAGGCCGGCGTGGCGCGGTGTTCAGGCCGGAGGCGGTTGGCGATTGCTGCCACGCAAGCAGTGCGGTGTTGCTGTTGGAGCAACACATCAACAGTTCAGCAGGGTGGGCGCTTTGTCTCTGAATCAATGGACAACCCCGACCCGCGCTCCTTATCCTCCCCGCCATCACATGAAAAACAATTACAAATCCCATGGATATCGAATTCCCCGCCAGCGCCTTTTGGCGACGGCTTGCTCGCCCGCGGCGCAGCCTGGTGGCGCGCTATACCTTGTTGTCCATCGTGGTGATGAGCGTCGCGCTGATCGCCCTGGCCGTGCTCTATGAGCAACTCGCCAAGGACCTGCTCAACCGCCTGACCGGCGAACGTCTCGATGCCCAGGCGCTGTCCACGGCGAACCGGCTGTCGTCGTTTCTCGACGACCGTTTCTACCAGCTCTCGGCCCTGTCGAATCACCCCAACATGCCGGACTTCATCGCCGACCAGGCGCACCCGGCCGGCGATGTCGACGCCTTGCTCAAGCTCGAGGGCGAGCTGCCGTTTCTCTACGGCGTGCTGTTTTTCGACGAGAACGAGCGCCTGCTCAAGGTCATGCCCGGGCAGGCCGCCTCGGGCGCGCCGTACTGGGGCCGCGAGGGCTGGTCGCTCGACGGCCTGCCACGGCAAATGGTCGGCGACATCGAGGTGATCGGTCCGGTAACGCCCCAGGCTGGGCGCTCGGGCTGGCTGCTGATCCGCAAGACCATTCGCAATGGCCGTACCGATCACCGCGTGCGCATCGGCCTGCACCTGCGCCTGGCCTCGGTCACCGAGCTGTTGGTCAGTTCCGGCCTGGGCGGGGTGGTCACGCCGCTGCTGCGGGTGCCCGGCGGCGCCTTTATCGATGCCACCGGGCGTCAGGTCGAGGCCCCCGCCGACTGGCGCGAAGGCCCGGTGATCCTGCCCGGCTGGCAGGTGGTGTTCAGCGTGCAGCCCGACGCCGTGCTCAAGCCGCTGGACGACGCCCGCTGGTGGCTGTACCTGGCGGCGGTCGGCTTTATCGGTTTCATCCTGATCGTGTTCTTCACCCTGTCGCGGCAGTTGCGCGCGCGGGTCGGCACGCTGGTGGACGGCGCGCATCAACTGTCCTCGGGTGACCTCGGTTATCGCCTGCCGGAGCAGACCCACAACGACGAAATCGGCCGGGTGACGCGGGCCTTCAATGTCATGGCCGGGCGTCTGGCCGATGTCATGGAGCGCACTGTGCGCTCGGAAAACCTCGCGGTGCTCGGCACCTTCGCCACCGGCGTCGCCCATGAGGTGCGCAACCCGCTGGCGACCATGAAGACCACCGTGCAGGCGTTGCTGCGCCGCGAACAAGAACCCGAGCGGCGCTTGTTGCTGAGCGACCTCTGCCAGGAAATCGATCGGCTGTCCCACGTCACCAGCGACCTGCTCGAATATGGCCGGCCACACCCGGCCAACCCGCAGGTGGTGGACCTGGCCGTGCTGTTCGAGCGCACGGCGCGGTTGATCGCGCCCGCGGCCGACGTCAAGGGCATCGCCTTTTCCGCCACCTGTAAAACCGGCCTGCGGCTGTGGGTCGATCCGGACCAGGCCCAGCAGATTTTGCTCAATCTCTGCCTCAACGCCGTGGAAGCCAGCGCGCCGGGGCAGGGCGTGGCCATCGACGGCCAGGCCTGGGGCGAGCGGGTCTGCGTGACCGTGGTGGATCAAGGCTGCGGCATTCCCGAAGCCGCGCTGCAACAGGTGCGCCAACCGTTTTTCACCCTGAAAGCCCGCGGCACCGGGCTGGGTCTGAGCATCTGCCAACAACTGCTGGAAGCCAACGCATCGCGAATGGAGCTCGCGAGCAACCCGGGCGAGGGCACTGTGGTGACCCTGGATTTCCCCACGCCCGCAGTGACTTATCTGAAGTGAGCGACCGATGTCTGAAATACATGTACTGATCGTCGATGACGAAGAGGCGCTGGTGCGCTCCCTGAGCTACGCCCTGCGCGGCGAAGGCATGCTGCCCCGCGCGGTCTACAGCGGCGAGGCGGCGCTGGAGTTGCTGGCCGACAGCACGGTGGACGTCGATATCGTCCTGCTCGACCTGGGCCTGCCGGGGATGGACGGCATCGCCACCCTCGAGGGCCTGCGCAAATGCCGCCCGGACCTGCCGGTGATCATGATTTCCGCCCATGGCGACACCCGCGCCGCGGTGCAGGCGGTGAAGGGTGGCGCCACGGACTACCTGACCAAGCCGTTCGAGCTGGATGACCTGCTGGCGACCATCCACAACACCCTTGCGGTGCCGCCCAGTGACGAGGTGGCGGTCGCGGAGCAGGGCGCCTTGCTCGGGCAGAGCCCGGCGATGCGCGGCCTGCAAGCGGCGGTGCAACGGATCGCCAATAGCTCGGCCACGCGAATCCTGCTGCTGGGCGAGTCCGGCACCGGCAAAACCCTGGTGGCCCAGGCGCTGCACGCCAACAGCGCGCGAGCCGCGCACCCGTTCATCGAGGTCAACTGCGCGGCGCTGCCGGAGCAACTGATCGAAGCCGAACTGTTCGGCTCGGAGAAGGGCTCATACACCGGCGCCCATCAGAAACGCGTCGGTCTGGTCACCCAGGCCCACAATGGCACGCTGTTTCTCGACGAGATCGGCGAGCTGCCGCTGGCCCTACAGGCCAAGCTGCTGCACTTTCTGGAGAACGGCAGCTACCGCGCTGTCGGTGCCAGCCAGGCCAGCAGCGCCGATGTGCGCGTGGTGGCGGCGACCAACCGCGACCTGGCCGACGATGTGCGCCAAGGCCGTTTCCGCGAAGACCTGTTCTACCGCCTCAACGTCATCACCATCGACATCCCGGCGCTGCGCGAGCGCGGCGACGACATCCTGCTGCTGGCCCGGCACTTCGCCGCGCGCCAGGCCCAGGAGGAAAAGGCCGCGCCCATCGAACTGCAGGCCGATGCCGCCGCCGCGCTGGTACGCCATCGCTGGCCGGGCAATGTGCGTGAACTGAAGAACCTGATCGAGCGCCTGACCATTCTGCTGCCGGGCCAGGCGATCAGCGCCGTCCAGCTTCCCGCGCACCTGCATTCGAGCGAGCCTGCGCCCACCTCGCTGTCGGCGCTGGACGATCAGCTCGAGCGCGCCGAGCGTGAACTGGTCAACGATGCCCTCAGCCGCAGCGCCGGCCACAAGGGCCTGGCCGCCGACCTGCTGGGGATTTCCCGGCATGCGCTCAAGCGCCGTTTGCAGCGCCTGGGCCTGTAGTGCCCGATGAGCGCTAACCGCTCAAGCGCTCGCGCGCACTGAGCGCAAGCCGCTCAACCTCTCCCGCTCAGCGCCGTGGCAAACCCCGCCGCGGCGTATCGAATACGTCACACAACACCGCGAAAAGCCTTGTTCCAGAGCGCTTTCGCGGTTTCTCATGCGCGTTCGCGCGAAGGCTGGCACAGCCTTTGCGATAACCCATTCCGTAAACCGACAAGAGGGCGTCGACGAACGCCCCAAAAGGGATTCTATGCAACTGCCGTTTTCCCACCTGCCCACCGTTATCGCCCTGAGCGGCCTGCTGCTTGCCCATGCCGGCAATGCCCAGGCGGGTCGCGTCGAGTTGGGCGCGGCCGCCGCGCAAGCCGACCTGACCCTCGGCTGCCTGTACCCGATGACCGAGCGGGCGGCGATCTACGGCCAGGACAGCATCGCCGGCATCCAGGTCGCCTTGGGCGAGTTGCAGGCCCAGCGCGAAGCCGGGCAGCAGGTGCCGCGGATGCGGGTGATCATCGACGACGACCAGTCCAAAGCCTCCTACGGCACCAGCCTGGCCCGCGCGTTCATCCGCAAGGACGGTGTGCAGGTGCTGTGCGGCATGGTCTCGTCCGGGGTGGCGATCGCGGTGAGCCAACTGGCCCGCGAAGAGAAGGTGCTGATGATCGGCACCGACCACGCCTCGTCGCGCATGACCCTGGAAAACGGCCACCGCTACTACTTCCGCGTCACCAATGACACCTGGACGTCCATGGCCGCCGGCGCCCATTACCTCAAGGCGCTGCAGGCGAAAACCGGCTGGAAGCGCCTGGCGTTCATCGGCCCCGACTACGAATACGGCCATGTCTCGCGGGACGACCTGCACGAAGCGCTGCGCCAGCTTGGCGTGCGGTTCGAGGACGTCACCGAACTCTGGCCGCGCCTCTACGAGCCGGACTACTCGGCCTATATCGCCGCGCTGGAGCAGGCCAAGCCCGACATCATCGTCTCGGCCCTGTGGGGCGGCGATTTCCACGCCTTCGTCAAGCAGGCCGCCGGCACGCGGCTGTTCGAGCGCTCGCGCCTGGCCAACTTCGATACCGGCGGCAACTACGACTTTCTCGTCGCCCTCGGCGACAAGGCGCCGCCGGGGCTGATCCTCTCCGCGCGGCACCACAACAACTGGCCGCAGACGCCGCGCAACCAGTCGTTCGTCGAGCGCTTCCACACCCTGACCGGGCGCTACCCGACCTACGCCGCCGAAGGCGCCTACACCGGCGTGATGGTGCTGGCCGAGGCCAGCAAAAAGGCCGGCGGCGCCACCGACACCGAATCGCTGGTCAATGCCCTCGAAGGGCTGGAAATCGCCTTGCCGGAGGACCCACCGGGCTTTGTTTCGCGCATCGACCCGCTGACCCACCAGATTCTGCAGACCCAGGCCATCGGCACGCCGGTGCGCAACGACGATTACCCGCCGGCGCAACTGATGCTCGGCGAATGGTCGGTGTATTCCGCCCAGGACCTGCTGCCCGACCCGGCCGTGCGCATGCGCCGGCAAGCCCAGAACACCCGTAATCCCCAGGGGCATGCCCCCTAGACCTGTAAACCCGTAATGGAAATGACCATGAACAACTATAAGAAAAGCGTCCCGCAACACCGTAAAGCACTGCCCCTGGCTTTGGCGATCGCCGCAGCGGGGATGGCCACTGCCTTCACTGGCGCAACTGTTGCCGCCGAGAACGGCAAGTTCCGTATCGGCGTGGTGACCTTCCTCTCCGGCCCGGCTGCTGGTCCGTTCGGCGAGCCGTCGGCCAACGCCGCCAAAGTGCTGGTGGAAGGCCTCAACCAGGGCAAGCTGCCCGCGCCCTACGACAAGCTGGGCATCAATGGCGCCGAGATCGAAATCGTGATGATCGATGAGGCCGGTGGTGCCGCCAAGCAGGTGGAAGAATTCCGCAACCTGGTGCAGCGGCAGAAGGTCGATGCGGTGGTCGGCTACATCTCGTCCGGCGACTGCCTGGCGATTGCGCCGGTGGCCGAAGAGCTGGGCGCGATGACCGTGTTCTACGATTGCGGCACCTCGCAACTGTTCAGCGAAGACAAGACCCCGCAATTCGTCTTCCGCACCAGCCTTGACGCCGCCGTCGACAACATCGGCGCCGCCCGTTACCTGGCCAAGACCCGTCCGGACGCCGTGCGCGTCGGCGGCATCCAGCAGAACTACGCCTGGGGCCAGGACAGCTGGAACGACTTCACCTTGTCCATGGCCCAGGTCATGCCGAAGAGCCAGGTGGTCGAATCGCAGATGCCCAAGGTGTTCCAGGGCCAGTACGGCGCGGAAATCTCGGCGCTGTCGGTCAAGCGTCCGGAAATCATCCACTCCAGCTTCTGGGGCGGCGACATGGAGGCCCTGGTGCTCCAGGCCAACTCCCGCGGCCTGCTGGAAGACGCCACCGCGGTGCTGACCTGCGGCGAGTCGGCCCTGGCCCGCTACAAGGACCAGGCCCCCAACGGCATGATCATCGGCGGCCGTGGCCCGTTCGGCGCCTTCGCCCCGGAAAACCCGCTGAACAACTGGTTCACCGAGGCCTATCAGTCGGCCTACAAAGCAGCGCCGACCTATCCGGCAAGCAAGATGGCCCAGGCCATCCTCGGCCTGAAATTCGCCGCCGAAAACGCCAAGGCCGAGGCCGGCAAGGTGCCGGCGCCACTGGAAATCGCCAAGGCGTTCAAGGGCGCCACGTTTGAATCGGTCTCCGGCACCGTGCAGATGGCTCGCGCCGGTGGTCACCAAGCCATGCAGGGCATCGCCTACGGTGAGTACCACTACGATGCGGCCGCCAAGAAAGGCAGCGTGCAAAACGTCATCGCCTTCTCCGGCGAGTGCGTGACCCCGCCTGACGGCACCACCGCCCATGACTGGATCAAGGCCGGTTTCCCTGGCGCGCAGTGCAACTGATCGCATTGCCCACACCTGACTGATCGTGGCGGCCGGTCCTGGCCGCCACTCTTGCCTGGGACACACTTATGCTGAGTCTTTACGCGGTGCTGATCGACGGCGCCATCTATGCCTCGTGGCTGTTTCTGGTCGCGGCGGGGCTCACCGTCATCTACGGTGTCATGCGCATCCTGAACATGGCCCATGGCAGTTTCTATGCGATCGGCGCCTATGCCGCCGCCTCGCTGGTGGGCTGGTATTTCAACAACGGGGTCGGACCGGTCTGGGTCGGCTACCTGATGATGCTCGGCTGCGCGCTGGCCGCCGGACTGGTGGTCGGCCTGCTGATCGAGCGTGGCCTGCTGCGTTTCATGTATGGCCGCGACGAAGTGCTGATGGTGATCATTACCTACGCCTTGCTGCTGATCCTCGAAGACGCCATGAAAATGATCTGGGGCGTCAACCCGTACTTCGCCTACCAGCCTTACGCGGAAATGGGCCGCAGCGTGCTGGCCGGGCTGAAAGTCTCCAACTACGACCTGATGCTGGTGGGCGTTTCGCTGGTGCTCGGCCTGGGCCTGTGGCTGTGGCTGGAGCGCACCCACCAGGGCAAGGTGCTGCGCGCGGTGATCCATGACCGCGAAGTGGCCCTGGCCATGGGCGTCAACGTGCGCCGGGTGTTCACCCTGGTGTTCGTGCTCGGCACGGTGCTCGGCACCCTGGCCGGCGCGCTGACCGCCCCGGCGATTTCCGTCGCCCCCGGCATCGGCGTGGAAATCATCGTGCTGGCCTTCGCCGTGGTGGTGATTGGCGGCATGGGCAGCATCGAAGGGGCCGCCCTCGGCGCCTTGCTGGTGGGCTTGAGCCGTGCCGCGGCGGTGCACTACGCGCCGCAATTCGAACTTTTCGTGATCTATGGCGTGATGGCGCTGGTCCTCGCGGTGCGTCCGCAGGGGCTGTTCGGCCGCGTGCTTGCGAGGAAAATCTGATGCGCCTGGATAAAACCGAACTGATTCTGCTCGGCGTCGCCGCCGTGCTTGCCGCGGGAGGCCTGATCGCCCCGCAATGGCTGGTGTTCCTGCTGACCATGGCGCTGGCCAAGTCGATGGTGGTGCAAGGCGTGGTGATGCAGATGCGCGCCGGCCTGGTGACCTTCGGCCAAGGCCTGTATTTCTGCATCGGTGGCTACGCCGTGGGCATGAGCGGGCATTTCCTCAACCTCAGTGACCTGCCGACCCTGCTGCTGATCGGCGTCGCCGCCGCGGTGGCGCTGGCGATGATCCTCGGCCTGCTGATGACCCGCTACCGCGAGATCTTCTTCGCCATGCTGTCGCTGGCGTTCTCGATGATCCTCTACGGCATGCTGGTGAAAAGCCCGGCCCTGGGCAGCACCGACGGCTTCAACGTCAAGGCCTGGACCCTGTTCGGCTGGAGCCCGGCGGCGGGGCAGGCGCCGCTGGCATTGTTCGTCATCATCGTTGCCGTGTCCGCCGTGCTCGCGGTGTTGCTGCACCGCTACGGCCGCAGCAGCGCCGGGGCGATGTGCGAGGCGATCCGCGAGAACGAAGTGCGGGTCGAGTACCTCGGCCAGTCGCCGCGCTGGGTGCTGTACATGAACTACGTCGCCGCCGGCGGGGTATCGGCGCTGGGCGGCGGTTTCATGGCCCTGGCCGCCGGGCATATCGACCCGGAAATGGCTTACTGGATCACCTCCGGCGAGTTTGTCTTCATCGCCTTGCTCGGCGGCACGGCCCACGTGGCGGCGCCGATCATCGCCGCGGTGCTGTTCGCCGTGGTGCGCACCTACGCCATCGAGCTGGTGCCGCATAGCTGGCAGATGATCCTCGGCATCACTTTGCTGGCGATCATCGTGTTCCTACCCAAGGGCTTGTGGAGCCTGTTCAGTGGTCAGGCCCGTCGGGCCAAGGCAGTGGAGGCCAAGGCATGAGCTGCATTCTCGAAACCCGTGGGCTGTACAAGGAATTTGGCGCGGTCACCGCCGCCAAGGACGTCAACGTCAGCATCAGCAAGGGCGAAGTGGTGGGCGTGATCGGTTCCAACGGTGCCGGCAAGACCACCTTCATCAACATGGTCACCGGCTACCTCAAGCCGAGCCGCGGCGAAATCCTCTTCAACGGTCAGTCGATCATCGGCCGCACGCCGCGGGCGATCACCCGCGCCGGCATGGCCCGCTCGTTCCAGGTCGCTCAGTTGTTCCCCGAACTGACCGTGCTGGACAACCTGCTGATCGCCCTGGCCGCCGCCGAATCGCCGTTCCCGTCGCTGCTGCGACCGCTGCGCAATGACGCGCGGATCGCCCGCGCCGAGGCGATTCTCAACGAGTTCAGCATCCTCGCCTGGCGCGACAGCAAGGTCACCGCGGTGCCGCAAGGCGTGCGCAAGCTGATCGATATCGCCATGGCGCTGATCGGCGACCCGCAGATGCTCTTGCTCGACGAACCCACCAGCGGCGTCAGCGCCGAGGAAAAGACCCAGTTGATGGACACCGTGATGCAGGTGGTGTCGCGGCATCAGGTCACCGTGCTGTTCGTCGAGCACGACATGGACGTGGTGCGCCGCTACGTGTCGCGGATCCTCGCGTTCTACAGCGGCGAAGTGCTGGCCGACGGCCCGCCGCAAACGGTATTGGCCAACGCCCGGGTCCAGGAACTGGTCACCGGCGGCCAGCGGGCACACAAGGGGGCAACCGCATGAGCCTGGAAATTCGCAACCTCAACGTCGCCATCGAATCGGTGCCGATCCTGCACGACGTCTCGCTGGACGTCGGTGCCGGGCAAATGGTCGGCCTGATCGGCCACAACGGCGCTGGCAAGACCACGCTGATCCGCACCCTGATGGGCCTGCTCGACGCCACCTCCGGCTCGATCCACTTCGCCGGCAACGACCTCTGCGCCCAGCCCGGGCACCAGCGCGCGGCGGCGGGCATCAGCTACCTGCCGGAAGATCGCCGGCTGATCCCGGCGCTGACCGTGGAAGAAAACATCCTGCTGCCGGTGTGGGCCAACAAGCTGCCGGGCAGTGCCGAGCGCCTGGAGTGGGTCTACGGCCTGATCCCGGAAATTGCCCAGTTCCGCGATCGCCGCGCCATGCAGTTGTCCGGCGGCCAGCAGAAACTGGTGGCCCTGGCCCGGGCGCTGATGCCGGGCAACCGCCTGCTGATCCTCGACGAGCCGTTCGAGGGCGTGGCGCCGGTGCTGTCGCGGCGCCTCAGCGAAGTGATCGCCCAGCTCGGACAGGAAGGCCTGTGCGTGCTGATCTCCGAATCCGATGACACCCATTCCGCTGACCTCGTCGATGCGCTCTACCGCATCGAGCGCGGCAGCGTGCGAGCAGGATAAAAAGCCATGTCGACCTTTACCTTTGAAACCACGCCACGGGTGATCTGCGAAGTCGATGGCGCCTTGCGCCTCGGCGCGCTGTGCCGCGAACTCGGTGCCGAACGCGTGCTGCTGGTCAGCGACCCCGGCCTGCAACGCGCCGGCCTGCTGGAGGCGCCGATGCGTGCGCTGCGCGAAGCCGGCGTTGAAGTGACCCTGTACAGCGACGTCCAGGCCGACCCGCCCGAGGCGTCGGTGCTCGACGCGGTGGCGGCGGGGCGCGACTGCCGGGCCCAGGCGGTGATCGGCCTGGGCGGCGGCAGTTCGCTGGACACCGCCAAGCTGGTGGCCCTGCTCTGTGGCCGCGACCAGGCGCTGACGGACATCTACGGCATCAACCTGGCCAAGGGCCCGCGCCTGCCGCTGATCCAGGTGCCGACCACCGCCGGCACCGGCTCGGAAGTCACCGCCGTGGCCATCGTCACCACCCCCAGCCACGAGAAGAAAGGCGTGGTCAGCGCCTTGCTCTACCCGGACATCGCCTTGCTCGATGCCCGCCTGACCGTTGGCCTGCCGGCGGCGGTGAGCGCCATGACCGGCGTCGACGCCATGGTCCACGCCATCGAGGCCTACACCAGCAAGCACAAGAAAAACGTGCTGTCCGACGGCCTGGCCTTGCAGGCCCTGCGCCTGTTGGGCGGCAACCTTGATCGGGTGCTGGCCGAGCCGGGCGATCTGCAGGCGCGCTCGGACATGTTGCTGGGCTCGATGCTGGCCGGCATGGCGTTCGCCAATGCGCCGGTGGCGGCGGTGCACGCGCTGGCCTATCCGCTGGGCGGGCATTTCCATGTGCCCCATGGCTTGAGCAATGCGCTGGTGCTGGTGCCGGTGCTGAATTTCAACCGCGGCTTCGCGGAAGCGCTGTACGCGGAACTGGCCGCGACCGTGCTGCCCGGCCAGCGTTTCGACACGCCGGCGCAGGCCTGCGAGGCCTTTATCGGCTTCATGACCGCACTGGTGCAACGCATGCCGTTCGCTCAGCGCCTGGCCGAAGTGGGCGTGACCGAGGCGGACCTCGACCGTCTGAGCGACGACGCCATGAAGGTCGAGCGTCTGCTGATCAACAACCCGCGCCCGGTCAGCCGGGAAGACGCCCGCGCCATCTACGCCTCGGTGCTGTGAGGAAATCGCCATGAACCACGAATTCAGAAGTGTTCCGCGTATCGTCTGCGCGGCGGGTGCCTTGCAGGGTATCGGCGAGGTCTTCGCCGGCCTTGCAGCCCGTCGCGTGCTGCTGGTGTGCGACCCCGGCATCGTCAAGCTCGGCTTCGCCGACCAGGCCCGGACCGCGCTGGAAGCGGCGGGCTGCACCGTCGCGGTGTTCGACCAGGTGGTGGCTGACCCGCCCGCCGCAGTGGTCGAACAGGCCGTCAGCCAGGGCCGCGTCTTCGAGGCCGATGGCGTGCTTGGTCTTGGCGGCGGCAGTTCGCTGGACGCGGCCAAGCTGGTGGCGTTGCTGATCAACAGCGACCAGCCGCTGGCCGACCTCTACGGCACCGACAAGGCCCGCGGCCAGCGCCTGCCGTTGGTGCTGATGCCGACCACGGCGGGGACCGGATCGGAAGTGACCTGGGTGTCGGTCATCACCGATGCCCAACAGCGCAAACAGGCGGTGTACTCGGCGCAACTGATGCCCGACGTGGCCGTGCTCGACCCGCAACTGACCCTCGGCCTGCCGGCCCAGGTCACCGCGGCGACGGGGCTGGATGCCATGGTGCATGCCATCGAGGCCTATACCAGCCGCACCCGCAAGAACCCCATTTCCGACGGCCTGGCCACCACCGCACTGCGCCTGCTCGGCGGCAACCTGCGCAAGGTGCTGGCCGACGGCAGCGACGTCGCGGCGCGGGAAGCGATGCTGCAGGGGTCGCTGATGGCCGGCATGGCCTTCGTCAATGCCTCGGTGGCGGCGATTCACGGCTTGGCCTATCCGTTGGGGGCGCGTTTCCACATTCCCCATGGGCATGCCAATGCACTGGTGATGGCGCCGATGATCCGCTTCAACCTGAGCGCGGCGCAGCGGCTGTATGCCGAGTTGGCGGGGCATCTGTTGCCGGGTGAAGTGTTTGCCGGCGAGACGGAAGCGGCGGAGGCGTTCGTCCGGGCGATCGAGGATCTGGTGCGCGATAGCGGGCTGGAGACGAGGTTGTCGAAACTGGGGATCGATGAAGCCTCGATCCCGGGCATGGCGCAGGATGTGGTCGGGGGGTTGAAGCGCTTGATCGACAGCAATCCGCGGGATATGACGGTGGAGGAGGTGGCAGCGATCTATCGCGGGATTTACTAAAGCGTCTCAGGCTGGCACAAAACCCTGTGGGAGTGGGCTCTCACAGGGGATGCGTCATCTGGTATCAATGGGTCTGGTTCAGCTCGGCCCGAACCTGCTCCAGCAACTTGCCGAGCATGTTCTTCCCGCTGCCATCGCCTCCATCCGCCCAGTACCGGTCGTTTTTGGTGTGTTCCACCAGTTCCGCATCCCCGGTACCCAGTAGCGTTGCGCGCAGGTCGGCATGCTGGGTGAACTTGGCGCGCAGGGCTTCCAGCATCACCGGATCGCGGGCCTGATCCCAGTCGCTGCGGAACGAGCGATGCCGCTCGCGGCCGATCTGTGCGGCGAGGAAAGGTGTCTTTGCCTCGCGCACGGCATCGATATCGACCTGCTCGGTGAACTTGCAGGCCTGGAAATAATGTTCCGTTGTTGGCCAGAGGATGCCGTCGAGGGTGATGGGATGCCGGGAGAAATTCGAGAAGCAACCGTAGGGCTTGTCGGTCTCGTAGAAGAGGATCTGCATGTCGGTCCTTGCGTCATGGCGGGAGGCGCAGAGGATAGCAGCGCGGCAATTGTGAGCGCGAGCGCGACATATGCTGACGCGGGTATCGGCGAGCATGCGCCTGCCTTACCCTTTGCGGCGGCACTACCAACGATCAAGGACCGACCCCATGACTGCCCACGTTCCGGAGCCTCTCCACCTGCACGTTCGCACGGTGGCGCAGCTTCTGTCCCTGCAACTGGACATTCCCGTGTACCAGCGCCCCTACAAATGGACCGAAAAACACCTCGGCCAGCTCTTCCACGACCTCGCCACCTTCGCCGGCGAGCACCCGTATCGCCTCGGCACGGTGGTGTTCCATCGCAATGACGGCGAACTGAACATCGTCGACGGGCAACAGCGCACGTTGACGCTGATGCTGATTGTGCGTGCGCTGGTAGCCCACCGCCTGGATGAGCTGGAGTCGCGCGATCTGCGCGAGCAACTCGTCCAGCTCAAGGACGGGTTGAGCAATCCCGAATTCACCAGCCAGACCTCGATTCGCAATCTCCAGCGCAACTACCAGGCGATTTGCCGCCTGGTGCAGTCCGGCGACTTCAGCGAGGCGCACATCGATTTCCTGCTGAACCGCTGCGAGGTGGTGTGCTTCTCCCTGGGTGATATCTCCGAGGCTTTTCAGTTCTTCGATTCGCAGAATGCCCGTGGGCGCGACCTCGAACCCCATGACCTGCTCAAGGCGTATCACCTGCGGGAATTCGATCAGGCTGATGATGCGTTCAAGGCCAGTGTGGTCGCCGGCTGGGAGGCCAACGACAGCGACCAACTGGCCCGCTTGTTCGAGAACTACCTGTACCGGATCCGGCGCTGGGCCAAGGGTGAATCCGCGCGCTACTTCGGCAAGGAGGATGTGGGCCTGTTCAAGGGCGTCAACCTTGCCGACCCGGCGCAGTATCCCTACGCGGCACAACTGCGCATGACCCACCAGTGGGTGGACCAGCAGAACCGTGCGCTGCCAGCCGGCTCCGACGATGCGCTTGCGTTTCCCTTCCACCTCGACCAGACCATCATCAACGGCCGGCGTTTTTTCGAAATGGCCGTGCATTACCAGGGCCAGGTCGGCGCGCTGCGGCAGTTGAAGGCGCTGCAAACGACGGCGGAGCTGGCGCTTCAGGCCCGCGCCATTCTCGCCACCCTCGCCACCTACAAAGGCCGCAGCCGCACCGGCGATCGCTATGTGCGCGGGTTGTTCGACTGCCTGCTTGTCTACTACATCGACACCTTCGGCCTGGAGGACATCTCCCGTGCGATCGAGAAGGCGTTCGTCTGGGCTTATCGCCTGCGCCTGGAGCGGCACGCGGTGCACCTGGCCACGGTGGACAACCATGCACTGGCCAACAATCTGTTTCGGATGATTCAGAACCTGTCACGGCCCCGGGATTTTCTTGCCCATCCGTTGCCGATGGTGGTGAGCACAAGAAAGGAACCTGAGTTGCTGCAACTGTTCAAGGACATGAATTTCCATGAGTGAGCCCATTCTCCAGCTGTCCACTCGGCAACTGCTCGATGGCAGCGCGCACTACCTGATCCCCATGTACCAGCGTAATTACGCGTGGGAAGAGGCGGAGATCTCGCAACTGATCCAGGACGTCCTCGATGCCATGCAGGACCGGGGTCGTAGCACGAAGAACTACTACTTGGGCTCGCTGGTGGTCGACCGCCGCGAACGGGCCGGTACGGCGCTGTTCGAGACGCTCGACGGCCAGCAGCGGCTGACCACCCTGTCCCTGTTGATGCTGTACCTGAAAAAGCGTTTGCCGACGGCGCTGGACTGGCTGGATGCACCTCGAATCGAGTTCGAGAACCGCCCGCGCTCCACCGATACCTTCGCCGCCATTGCCGCAGCACAAGGTGATGCCGATGGCACCGAGGGCATGCCGGCCGAGGCAATCAACAGTGGCATCCTGGCGGGCTATCGGCTGATCCGCGAGCTGGTGCCAAGGTTGTTGGGCGACGCGGTGGAGCTGTCGGCATTTGCCGATTACCTCTTCACCCATGTGCAGATCATGCGGGTCGAGGTGCCCGTCGGTACTGATCTGAACCATTACTTCGAAGTCATGAACAACCGCGGTGAGCAGCTTGAGAAACACGAAGTGCTCAAGGCGCGGTTGCTCAAGGTGCTGGAGAAAGAGCCTGCTGCCCAAACCTGCCTGCACCAGGTCTGGGAAGCCTGCGCGAACATGGAAAAGTACGTGCAAATGGGCTTCGGTCCGGTGGTGCGAGAACGGCTGTTCATCAATGAAGGTGGCCTGCTGAATGTCGAGCGCTTCGATGATCTGAGCGCCTTGCTGGCGGTAGCGGACACGCATTCCGATACCCTCGATCAGGGCGTCAGGCTGACGCTGACCAGCATTCTCGAAATGCCTGTCAGCACCAGTGACAAGCACAAGGAAGAGCAAGACGACGGCGCGCCCGAACGTTTCAGTTCGGTCATCAACTTCCCCAACTTCCTCTTGCAGGTGTTGCAGGTCTGGATGGGCGAATCGGGTTCGGTACGGTTGACGCTGGATGACAAGCAATTGCTGCCCGCATTCGAGGCGCATGTACTCGAAGGCAGTGACCCGGACCGGGTAAAGGGTTTCGTGCTTGCCCTGTTGCGCTGCAAATGGCTTTACGACCACTACGTGATCAAGCGCGAATTTCACAATGCAACGGACGGCTGGAGCCTGAAACGCTTCAAGTACTCGGACAAGCGTGCGATCAGCTACGTCAACACCTTTGGTGAAGACGAGGAGGATATCGGCATCAATCGCAGCATCCTGATGCTGTCGAGCGCGCTGCATGTGTCCGCTCCGAGCCAGGTCTACAAGTACTGGTTGACCGCCGCGTTGCGCTATCTGTATCGGCAACGAGACCCAGTGGAGGCGGGTGAATACCTGGCGGCATTGCGAATGATCGCCCGCTCATTCGTGTTCGACCGGGTGCTCGCGGCGCCGGAAGATAAGGCGGGTTACTACGCGTTGATCTACGCGAACGAGGAAACGTGTCGGGAGGGAGTGGAAGAAAACCAGGTGCTCGCTAGCCGGCTGACGTACGGCGTCATCGAGAACAACCTGGTGTTCAACTACCTCGACTATCTGCTGTGGGAGCAGAAGAAAGGCAGCGACCAGAAGATCCGCGACTTCGTGTTCACCTTCCGCAGTTCGGTGGAGCATTACTATCCGCAGAACCCGCTCTCAGAGCAGCTCAGGCTGCCGAAAAGCCGGGTCAACGCTTTCGGCAACCTGTGCCTGATCAGCCACAGCAAAAACTCGAAGCTGAGCAACTACATGCCGAAGGCGAAGAAGGATCACTACCACCAGCAAGGGATCGACAGTATCAAGCAGTACTTGATGATGGTGTCGGATAACTGGGGTGCGAAGCTTACGATCGAGAACCATGAGGACGAGATGCTGGCGGTGTTGCGCAACAGCTTGGTGCAGTGATTCAGAAGGCGTGGTCGTCAGCGATAGCGGTGGTGAATGGACTGGCGCAATCGCTGCGGTTCGGCGCCCGACAAGCCAGCACCCACAGGTTTTGTCTGGCCTCTATTGCGAGGTCAGCCACGCTCTTGTGGGAGCCGGCCTTGCCGGCGATGAGGCCATCAGCCTACTCAGAAGGTATACGCAACCCCCACCTGCACCGTCCGCGGCGCACCCGGATAGGCGTAGGTATTGAATGCCCCCTCGTCATACCCCTTGTTGAAGACGTTCTTCACATCCAGGTTCAGCCGCACATGCTCGTTGACTTTGTAGAAGCTCAACAGGTCAACCACGCTGTAGCGTTCCATGGTGTAGGTCACGGCTTCGGTCTGGCCGTTGCGGTCGCCGACGTATTTCATCCCCACACCCAGGCCCAGGCCCTTGGCGACGCCGTCCTGGAATTCGTAGGTGTTGAGCAGGCTGAAGCTGTTGCGCGGGATGTTGGCCAGGCGGGTGCCTGTCGGCAGGCGGTTGTCTTTGCTCACTTCGGCATCGACGTAGGCGTAGCCACCGATCACGCGCCACTCGGGGGTGAGGTTGCCGGCGATGTTGAGGTCCAGGCCGCGGCTACGTACCTCGCCTGCGGCGATGCTGTAGTTCGGGTCGGTCGGGTCGCGGGTCAGCACGTTTTCCTTGACGATGTGGTAGATCGCGCCGTCGACGCTGAGCTGGCGGTCCAGCGCTTCCCACTTCATTCCCAGTTCATACGACTTGCCCTTTTCCGGCTCGAAGCCGTCGCCTTGCAGGCTGGCGCCGCTGTTGGGCTTGAACGAGCGCGAGGTGTTGGCGTAGACCGCGAGGCTGTCGGTCAGGTCGTAGATCAGGCCGAAGCGCGGTGTCACCGCGTTCTCGGCAGCTTCCCAACCCTTGGTGCCCGGCAGGTAGTTGTCGTAGTGGTGCTCGAAGCGTTCGATGCGCACACCCGCCAGCGCCTTGAGACGCTCGGTCAGCGCTACCTGATCCTGCAGGAAGTAGGCCCAGGTCTTGAGGTTTTCCTGGTCGTGGGTGGTGGTGCGGGTCAGGGCCGGGCGCGGCTGGCCCAGCACCGGGTTGTAGATATCGATCGGGTAGGTGCCGACGGCGGCGGACGAACGCAGGATGATCGACTGGTAGTCGTAGTCTTCGTATTCCACGCCGGTCAGCAAGGTGTGGGCGAAGCCGCCGGTGTCGAAGTGGCCGGTGAGGTTGAGTTGGTAATCGCGGTCGGTCCAGTCCAGCTTGCGCCAGTTGAAGTTGCGCTGCAGGGTGCGGCCGTCCGCCGGCGCGCCGTTGGCTTCGACGGCGTTGCCTTGCAGGGTGCCGTCCAGCCACTGGAAGCCACCGCCGAGGGTCCAGTTGTCATTCAGGGCGTGCTCGAAGCGCAACTGGGCCATGTCGTTGTCGTTGTGCAGCAGGTTGTCGCTGCCTTTTTCCCAGATGTTGGTGTCACGCGAGGCGCTGCCGGTCTGGGTGGTGTAGCGGGTCAGGCCACGGTCCAGCGGGTGGTTGTTCCGCATGAAGTCGCCTTCGAAGATGATCTTCGTGGCGTCGTTGACCTGCCAACTGAGCACCGGCGCGACTTCGTAGCGCTCGCTCTCGACATCGTCGCGGAAACTGTCGCCGCCTTCGCCGAGGATGTTCAGGCGATAGGCGAGGCTGCCGTCCTGGTTCAGCGGGCCGGTGGCATCGAGGGTGGCGCGGTGCATGCCCTGGTCATCGAACTGGCTGCCGAGGGTGACTTTGCTTTCCGGCAGTGGCTGCTTGCTGACCACGTTGAAGGTGCCGCCAGGATCGCCACGGCCGTACAGGCTGGTGGCCGGGCCGCGAATCACTTCCAGGCGCTCGACGCTGTTGGCGTCCGGGGCGTTGGGGTAGCCACGGTTCATCGGGAAACCATTGCGGTAGTACTCGCCGGTAGTGAAGCCACGCACCGTCACGGTGGTCAGCCCCTGGCCGCCGAAGTTGTTGGCCCGGCCCACGCCGCCGGCGTAGTCGAGGGCGTCCTGCAGGCGAGTGGACGCGGTGTCTTCCAGCACATCCCGCGGCACCACGCTGATCGATTGCGGGGTTTCGTGCAGCGCCGTGTCGGTGCGTGTCGCGCTGGCAGAGCGGGTGGCTTTGTAGCCTTGCACCGGACCGTCGGCGCGCTCGTAGTCGGCGGCGTCGGCGTTGATGTTCACCGCGTCGAGCTGGACGTTGCCGGTGGCGTTTTCGGGGGACTGGGCAGCCAAAGCCAGTGAAGGAATGGCGTGGAGCAGGCACAGCGAGACGATCGTGCGACGCATCGAGTTTGAAATCCTGGCGGGAGGTTGTAGGACAACGAGAAAGGCGGGCAGATAGTATCTGCGTGTAATTCGCATTTGCAAATACTTTTTAAACTGATGGTATGCCAGAAAACTTGATGGGTCAGACAGAAAAATGTCTTGGAATAGAGGGTGTTACGCGGTTCTAGCGTAGAGATGCCAGGCCGGATTACCGGCCTGGCGGGAGGCGTTTTGGCTTAGTTGCTTACGGCGGGCGCCATCGAACGGGCTACGTCAGCCGAGCGCTTTTCGTTCAGTTCGCGGATCGCCTTGATCGGCTTGTTCAGTTGGTCCAGCAGCGCGCTCATCACGCTCAGCGTGTCCACTTCTTCTGTGCCGCGGTGCTGCTTGAGCAGGTCCTCGATGCGTGCGGCAATCACCGGCTCCCAGCGGTCACTTTCTTCGAGCAGGGCGTGCAAGGTATTCAGGCCGCGTTGCGCGCTCGAGGTAATGGCTTCAACTTCTGCGGCGCCGGGTGCGAAGACGGCGACCTCGGCCTCGATTTCATCGTCGAAATCGACGTCCTCTTCGGCTTCCTCCAGTTGACCGATCGCCTGGTCCACCTGACGCTCGGCGATATGCTCGACCAATTCCCGGGCTTCTTCGCTGAGGAAGCGTAGCGTGCCGAAATGGGTGTTGCGGCCTGGCGACTGCGGAAGCAGAAAACGCACGGACTCGCCTTCGCCGAGCACCCGGTCACTCCAGTCCTTCAGCGTTTGCCAGGACGTGATTCGCGGGTAGTTGATCTTCTTGGCCAGCCGCTGGACCACCTCGTCGCTCAGCGAGGAGGGCTCGACCAGCACGCCATATTTACGGTGTAGCGTGGCGGCGATATCAACGTTCGTAGTCATTGCTCAAGACTCTCCAGTCCTTGGTTTTGGACGATGATATCAAGGTGATGCCTCTTCGGCTGCCTCGGGAATTCGAGCGGCGGTGCACGAGGCTGAAGCGGGCCGCCCGGAGTGAAGCACCTTCACGGTGAAGTGCACTTAAAAGTTGCACAAAAAGAAACTAACTTTCCCTCGGGGAAATACCAAAAAGACCGTCTTCCCGCCGAAATTTCAAATAAAAGTCTTTTAAATCATCTGCTTGAATCTTGATGAAAGCTGAGCGAAGAACTTGGCAGGCCAATTGCCTTGTCCATGGGGCAACTCAACAGCCACGCGGAAGGATGCTCTTCCCGAGGCACCCGAATGCCGACCCGTCATCCGAGCACGGGGTGCAGGCATCCCCATCGATTGGAGGCAGTGGGCAATGATCCGGTTTTCACCTGTGGTCCGCGGTACCTTGGGCCTTTCCCTGATGTTGAGCGCGACTGCGGCCCTGGCCGAGGAAGCGCCGCCCGCGATCAACAGTGGCGACACCGCCTTCGTGGCGTTGTGCTCGCTGGTGGTGCTGTTGATGATGCTGCCGGGTCTGGCGCTGTTCTATGGCGGCATGGCGCGGAGCAAGAACGTGCTGTCGATCATGATGCAGGTGTTCTGCACCTCGTCGCTGATGGCGGTGTTGTTCGCCGTCTATGGCTACAGCCTGACCTTCGCCGACGGCGGCTCGCTGCAAGCGGTGATCGGTGGCCTCGACAAGCTGTTCATGAGCGGCGTGACCAAGGACACGGTGGTCGGCACCATCCCCGAATACCTGTACTTCCTGTTCATGCTGCTGTTTGCCGCGATCACCCCGGCGATCATCGTCGGCGCCTTCGCCGAGCGCATGAAGTTCAGCGCGGTGCTGGTGTTCATGGCCATCTGGCTGACCCTCAACTACATCCCCATGGCGCACATGGCCTGGGGCGGCGGCTGGGTGTTCAACCTTGGCGTGCAGGATTTTGCCGGCGGCAACGTGGTGCACCTCAACGTTGGTATTGCCGCGCTGGTCGGGGCCTGGATGCTTGGGCGACGACGCGGTTTCGGCACCTCGGCATTGGCGCCGCACAACATGACCATGACCTTCACCGGCGGCTGCATGCTCTGGGTCGGCTGGCTGGGCTTCTGCGGCGGTTGCGCGCTGGCGGCCAACGGCTTCGCCATGCTGGTGATGGTCAACACCATGCTTGCCAGTTGCGCCGGGGCGCTGGGCTGGATCCTCGTCGAGTGGCAGCACCGCGGCCGGCCGAGCCTGTTCGGCGCGATCTCCGGCGCCATCGCCGGGCTGGTGGCGATCACCCCGGCGTGCGGTTATGTCGGGCCCATGGGCGCGATTCTGCTGGGCCTGATCGCTGGTCCGGTGTGCGTCTGGTCGGTGGACAAACTCAAGCCGATGATCGGCCTGGACGACGCCTTCGATGTGTTCGGCGTGCATGGCGTGGCCGGCATTCTCGGCGGCCTGCTGACCCCGGTGTTCGCCCTCACCGCCATCGGTGGCCAGGGCTTCGCCGAAGGGCGTGGCCTGATGGAACAGTTGTCGATCAACGCCGGCGCGATCCTGTTCAGCATCAGCGTTTCCGCGGTCACAAGCTGGGTCGCCTTCAAGCTGGCGGCAGCGCTGTGCGGTGGCCTGCGTGTGGATGAAGAAGCCGAGGTCGATGGCCTGGACCTCTCCGCCCACGGCGAGGTGGGCTACAAATACTCGAATTGAGTGAGGCAAAACCCTGCGCCGACGCCTTGCGTCGGCGTTTTCATTGGGATTGAGGGAGTTGTGCGATGGGCGGGTTGAATGGATGGGGCTACCTGATTTTCGCGGGCGTGTGCGAGGTGTTTTACGCCTCGATCATCCCCCGCACCGAAGGCTTTACCCGGCTGTGGCCAAGCCTGTATTGCGGGTTTTTCCTGGCGCTGAGCATCTACCTGCTGAGCCTCTCGGTGCGCGAATTGCCGCTGGGCCTGGCGTATGCGGTATGGGTGGGGATCGGCACGCTGGGGACGGTGGTGTATGGCAGCCTGTTTTTGGGGGAATCGCTGGGAGTGCTGAAGGGGTTGTGCTTGTTGATGATTGTTGGCGGGATTGTCGGGTTGAAGCTGGTGGGAGAAGGGCAGGCTGTTTGAACGATGCAGGCGCTCTGTGGGCGCTGGCTTGCCAGCGAAATGTCGTCAGGGCTGACCCCATCGCTGGCAAGCCGGCTCCCACAGGGGCCTGTAGGAGCGAGCTCGCTCGCGATTTTTCGGGCGTCACTTCAGCTTCGGCAACTCCTCATCCGGCATCGCATAGCTGTGCTTCTCATGCACAAACGTCGTCACCAGGGCATACAGGGTTGCGGCCACCACCACCAGGGTGATGAAGCCCAGCACGACCGGTTTGTCGGCGAAGGTGAATACGGCGCTGGCGCCTTCGTAGGTACTGATGCTCATGGCGTTGCTCCTCAGACAGTGGCTTTGCTTTCGGCGATCAGGTTCGCCTTGGGTTTGCTGACCGGTTCACCATAGATCCCGCTCCATTCCGGGTAGGCCTGGGCCGGGACTTCGGTGAGGTCCAGGCCACGCTCTTCGGCATGCGCCGGAACCCGCAGCACGCCGGCTTTCTTCAGTGCCCAGGAGACCAGGTAGCCGGGGATGAAGCCGAGCGCCGCCATCACCACCGCGCCGCCCAGTTGGCCGAAGAAGCTGATCGGCGCCATGCCGTTCATGTTCGGGTAGCCGGCAAGGAAGATGCCGCTGATGACCAGCCCGGCGAAGCCACCGAAGCCGTGCACGGCGAAGGCGCCAACGGCGTCGTCGAGGCGGAATTTCAGCAGCAGGTTGTTCACCAGTGGCGCCACGGCGGCCACGCCCATGCCGATCAGGTAGGCAAGGCCGGGGTGGTAGAGGTCAAGGCCGGGGGCCACGGAGATGATCCCGACCAGGCCACCGGACATCATCCAGTACGGCTCGCGGCTGGTCAGGTAGGCGCCGATCAGGCCGCCGGCGAAGCCCATCAGGGTGTTGAAGGCGAAGGCGGAGAGGGTGGTGGGTGCGCCGTAGATGTTGATCCACTGCGCGCCCGAGCTGTAGATGATGCAGCCGCCAAGGAAGCCGAAGAAGCCGACGATGATCAGCATCAAGCCGACCACGCTCATCGGCATGCTGTGGCCGACGATGGCGTTGGCGCTGCCGTCGGGGTTGAAGCGGCCGATGCGGGCGCCGAGGTTGATCACCACCGCCAGGGCGAAGAAGCCGGCGATCATGTGCACCACGCCCGCCGCGCCGACGTCATGGTAGCCCCACTTCACGGTCAGCCAGCCTTCCGGGTGCCAGCCCCACGCGGCGCCGAACAGCCACAGCACCGAGCCGAGCAGGATGGTCATGATGATGAAGGCGCTCATCCGCGCCCGTTCGATGATGGCCCCGGAGAGGATCGAACCGGTGGTCGCGGCGAACAGGGCGAAGGCGCCCCAGAAAATCCCGGTGGCGTTGTCCTTGATGTTCGGGCCCATGCTCTGGCTCCACGGCATGGCCGCGGCGAGGGCGTCCATGCGCGGCACGAGGCCGTCGGGGAAGGCGTTGTAGATGGCCCAGCCGAAGAGGAAGAAGGTGGGGACGATGAAGCCGAAGGCGAGGATGTTCTTCACCCCGGCGGCCAGGGCGTTCTTCAGGCGCGAGGCGCCGATTTCGTAGGAGAGGAACCCCGCGTGGATCAGGATCATCAGGGCGATGCACCACCAATAGAAGATTTCCATATTGAGGGTGTTGGTCATCTCGATCAGACCCTTGAGTTCCTCCAGGGTCGGCGTTTTCTGTTCTTCCATCACTCAATCCTCGATGCGTTGTCGCTGGAATAGTTGTGGTGGGCAGAGGGAAGGGGACGACGCTGGTTTCTTGTTTTTGGATTTGTTGCTTGGTGGTTCTTCGCGAGCAAGCTCGCTCCTACAGAAATCGCGTAGGAGCGCGCTAGTCGGGGCGCCGAACCGCAGCGATGCTGTGTCACTGACTCTGCAACATGGTCTGGATCTGCTGCACCGACTCTTGTGTCCGGCGCGCCAGGTTGCGTACTTCATCGGCCACTACCGCAAAGCCGCGGCCGCCTTCACCAGCCCGCGCCGCTTCGATGGCGGCGTTCAGCGCCAGCAGGTTGGTCTGTTCGGCAATCCCGCGAATCACCCCGGCGACCTGGGCGATCTGCCCGTAGGTGGCCTGGATGCTGGCCTGCTCGCGGTCATGCAGCGAGGCGGCGGTTTTCTCGTCGCTGATTTCCCGCACTGCACCGGTCACCCAGGTCAGCCGCCCCTGGGCGTCGCGCAGGCAACGCCCACGCTCGCGGAACCAGACTTCGCCACGGGTCTTGTGGCGCATGCGGTATTCCACGGCGTACAGGCCGTCGCCCTGGCTGTCGACCATGGCGCTGTTGAATACCTTCATGACGTTCTTCAGGTCGTCGGCGTTGACCACGCCGAAGTAGCTGTCCCAGCCATCGGGGAACGTTTCGCGGTTGTAGCCGATCAGGTTGCGGAACTGCTCGGACCAGCGGATCACGTTCTGCGGATGGTCCGGGTCGCCGTTGACCACGTTCATCGCCCAGCAGCCTTCGGTGAGGGTGCGCTTGGTCAGGTCCCAGACCTGGCGTTCTTCGTCCCAGCGCTGCCGCTCGGCCTCCAGGGTCAGGCAGCGCTGTTCGGCGTCGTCGCGTTCGGCGGCGAGGGCCGCCGCCCGCGCTTCGGCTTCCGCCACGCGACGTTCGAGGGCAGCGTGCTCCTCGGCGGTGCAGGGCGGCGGCGGTTGGCGCTCGGCCTGCTGGCGGACCCGCTGCAGCTCCGTCCAATCCCGTTGCAGGTGCTGCAGGGCGCCGGCCAAGCGCGGCTGACGCTGCAGAACCGGCGGATTGAGCGCGCCGCCGCCGTTGCTGGACAGGTGTTCAAGCCACTGGCTGACTTCATTGGCCAGTTCACTGGACGCTTTGCTGAACCACATCGCTCGCTACTCCTTGACGGTGGGGACAGTCCCTCGACTTACACCTAGCAATTTCTCCTCCAGTTTCGTCCTCACGCCCGCACCCGGCTTTTGTCCGGGTCATAGGCCACGGTGCCGGCGGCCACGGTTGCGCCGATGCGCTTCTGCTGGCCGTCGAGCTTGCCCACTTCGACGCGGGTGCCCGGCACGCAGTGAGCGACATCGAGGCGGCACAGGGCGATGTTCTTGCCCAGCACCGGCGAACGGGTGGCGCTGGTGATCACCCCGACCTGGGCCCGGCCGACCCGCACGCAATCGCCATGGGCCGCCGGTTCGTTGCCGTCCAGTTCCAGGCCCACCAGTTTCTGCTGCGGATGGGCGGCCCGGCGCAGCAGGGCTTCGCGGCCGATAAAGTCGGCCTGCTTGCTTTTCAGCGGCACGCAGAAGCCGATGCCGGCCTCGAACGGATCGGTCTGGTCGCAGAATTCGTAGCCGGCAAAGATCAGCCCGGCTTCGATGCGCAGCATGTCCAGTGCCGCCAGGCCGAGGGGGACCAACCCCAGCGGGTCGCCCAGCTCCCAGACACGGTTCCACACGCGCAGGGCGTCGCTGGGGTGGCACCAGATTTCATAGCCCAGTTCGCCGGTGTAGCCGGTGCGCGAGACCATCAGCGGCGGGCCGTTGTAGTCGTCCAGGCGCCCGGTGAGGAAGCGGAACCAGCCGAGGTCTTCGAGTTTCGGCTGGGTGCCCGGGGTCCAGATCATCTCCTTGAGCAGGGCACGGGCCAGCGGGCCTTGCACGGCGATGTTGTGGATCTGCTCCGAGGCGCTCTTGATCCACACCTTCATGCCCAGCTTCGCCGCCTGCTCGCGCAGCCAGTCACCGGCATGGTCCTCGCCGCCGATCCAGCGGAAGGCATCGGCGCCCAGGCGCAGCAGGGTGCCGTCGTCGAGCATGCCGCCGTGGTCGTAGCACATCGCGCTGTAGACCACCTGACCCACCGCCAGCTTGCGCACGTCGCGGGTCAGGCAATGGTCGAGCAGGGCTTCGGCGTCGGGGCCGAGCACGTCGAATTTGCGCAGGGCGGAGAGGTCCATCACCGCCACGCGTTCGCGGCAGCCGTGGTATTCGGCGAGGGTGCCGTAGCCGTCGAACTGGGTCGGGGTCCAGAAGCCGCGGTATTCGCTGAACTGGCGGGTGAGGGCGGAGGTGCCGGGGTGGAAGCCGCTTTCGCGGGTCAGCACCGGGTCGGCGTCGGGCGTTTTTCGAGTGGCCATGGCGATACTGAAACGCTCCTTTTCGCTATACACACGGATATGGATGTCGGTGGGCAGCCAGCCGTTGGCCGGGTCGATGTCGTCCGGGCAGGAACTGCTGGCGCAGACCAGGTCGGTCATGGCACGCAGCAGCACGTAGTCGCCGGGGCGCGACCAGGGTTCGTCGAGGGTCAGGTGCTGGTGGGCGTCGACCCCGGTGTTGAAGAAGAAATTGATCGCCGGCCAGCCGGGGCGACCTGTCACGCCGTGGGCGGCGAGGGCACGGCTGAGGTTGTCGCTGCAGTTGTCATGGCCGAAGTACCCCTGCGCCTCGTAGTAGCGCGCGGTGCAGGCCAGGGCGAAGGTGTCGTGGCGGCCCACGGTGTCGCGCACCACTTCCAGCATCGGTTGCAGGTTGCGGTCGTAGAAGCGGCTATACAGGCCGGGCCCTGGATAGGCGCTGCCGTTGAGGGTGCGGGTCACGGTCGGGTCGAGGTCGATTTCGCGGCCGGCATCCAGGCTGCGACGGTCGAAGGCGACGAAGTCCGAGCACTGCCGTCCAGCGACATCCAGCACCTGGATGTACTGGCCGGCACGTACCGCATAGTCCCGCGCCGAGCCTGGGCGAATGGTGAACTCGTCCACCACCTCGCCCAGCGGTGCGGGCAACGGCGGCGCCAGGGCATTGCGCGGATTGATCCGGTGGATCAGCAGGCGCAGCTCGCTGGCCCGTGCCTGGCTGTCGACGGCGGTCGGCCCGCCGGGCGCGGCGACCATCACCAGCAGCGCCTCGGCGGCATGGAAGCGGCGGCTGTGATTGGCCGGCGTGCCGGCGGGCCACAGTCGCGCGGCCTCCGGCAGGTGCCGGCAGTCGATACCGCGCCGCACCAGGCCCTCGGTCATGTACGCGGCTTCGCGGCTGCCGTCGTGCAGCAGGTGGCTGATGAAACCGGTGTCGGGGCTTGGCCGCAGGCCGAGGGCGCCCAGCGCCGGGCGGCTGCCGGCGAAGGCCAGCAACTCGGCGCGCTGGTCGCCTTCGAGGTCGATCACCTCCAGCCGGTCGCCCGGTTCAAGGCCAATCACCGTCAGGCCGCCGGGGGCGACGCGGTGGCGTTCCAGGCTCGCCGCGCGGGCGAACAACGCCGGCTCCAGCGGTCGGGATATCACGGGGGTTTGCATGCAAGGCTCCTTGGCTGACGGGTTGCGCGCTTACGAGGGGGTCATCGCGCCGGGGATCGGCTCTGGCGTCTTCAACGCGGTGCGCGGGTCATCGGCCAGGTAGGCCGCCAGGGAATCGTCCAGCGCTTCCAGCCAAGGGGTGTGGTGCGGCGTGGCGAGGGTGCCGGTGATCAGTGAACGGTGGCATTTGTCGCGGTAGCCCATGATGTTTTCGTACTTGTCTTTCTTCCATTTCAGGAAGGTTTCGTTCACTGCGGCGATGTCGAAACTCGGGTAGTCGGTGGCCTCGATCAACTGGCGGATGTACTCACCCTGGAACTCGAACATCTGCTGGGCGGTTTCGAGTTTTTCTTCTGTCTCGCGCCAGGCCAGGTCTTCGGCCTGCATCCGTTGCGGGTCGGGCAGGGCGAGGCGCCCGAGGATCACGTCGCGGGCGTACCAGGCCTGGGCGTCGAACATATTGAAGCTGTACCACTGGTCCTGCATGCCGAGGTAGATCAGCCGCGGGTTTTGCTCCCAGAACACGCCTTTGTAGAGGTTCAGCGGCCACAGGCGGTTGCCGGTTTTCAAGCGCAGTTCTTCCGGCAGGAACGGGAAGTGGTGCTTGTAGCCGGTGCAGAGGATGATCGCGTCGACGTGTTTGCTGCTGCCGTCGATGAAGAATGCGGTGCTGCCTTTCACATGGGTGAGCAGCGGTTTTTCTTCCCAGTTTTCCGGCCACTGGTAGCCCATCGGCGCGCTGCGGTAGCAACTGGTGATGCTGCGGGCGCCGTACTTGAAGCATTGCGAGCCGATGTCTTCGGCCGAGTAGCTGCCGCCGACGATAAGAACGTCCTTGCCGCGAAATTCCAGGGCATCGCGGAAGTCGTGGGCGTGCAGTACGCGGCCGGCGAAGCTTTCGAAACCGGGGAAGCAGGGCACGTTCGGCGTGGAGAAATGCCCGCTGGCGACCACCACGTAATCGAAGGTTTCGCTGTAGGTCAGGTCTTGCGCGTAGTTGTGGGCGGTGACGCTGAAGGTCTGGCTCTCGGCGTCGAAATGCACGTCGCGCACGGCGGTGTTGAAGCGGATCCACGGGCGGACGCCGGCTTTTTCCACGCGGCCCTGGATGTAATCCCACAGCACCTCGCGCGGCGGGTAGGAGCCCATGGGCCGGCCGAAATGCTCATCGAAGCTGTAGTCGGCGAACTCCAGGCATTCCTTCGGGCCGTTGGACCAAAGGTAGCGGTACATGCTGCCGTGGACCGGCTCGCCGTGTTCGTCCAGGCCGGTGCGCCAGGTGTAGTTCCACATGCCGCCCCAGTCGGCCTGCTTCTCGAAGCAGACCAGTTCGGGAATCTCGGCGCCCTGGGCATGGGCCGACTGGAAGGCACGCAACTGGGCCAGGCCGCAGGGGCCGGCGCCGATGATGGCAACACGCAGTTTCATGGGGGGTACTCCATGTGAGTTTTCTCGGAAGAACATCACTTGTTGGTTCAAGGGGTTCTGTAGGAGCGAGCTCGCTCGCGAAGGTCGTTGCAACGCAGCCCCAGCCTCGGCAACTGAAACTGTCCAGGCCGGTCAGTGAGGGCCCTTCGCGAGCAAGCTCGCTCCTACAGGTTTTGCATCGCTCGTGTGGCGCGCGGTATCAGCGGAAAATCACGGTCCGTTCGCCGTTGAGAAACACCCGGTGTTGCAGGTGGTATTTCACGGCGCGGGACAGGGCCACGGTCTCGGTGTCGCGGCCGATGCTGACCAGGTCGTCGGGCAGCCAGGCGTGGTCCACCCGCTGCACTTCCTGTTCGATGATCGGGCCCTCGTCGAGGTCGGAGGTGACGTAGTGCGCGGTGGCGCCGATCAGCTTGACGCCGCGGGCGTAGGCCTGGTGATAGGGCTTGGCGCCCTTGAACCCGGGCAGGAACGAGTGGTGGATATTGATCGCCCGGCCAGACAGTTGCCGGCACAGGTCATCGGACAGAATCTGCATGTAGCGCGCCAGCACCACCAGCTCGGTGCCGGTCTCTTCCACCAGTTGCAGCAGCGCGGCTTCCTGCTGCGTCTTGGTGTCTTTGGTCACCGGCAGGTAGACGAAGCGGATGCCCTCACGCTCGGCCATCGGTCGCAGGTCGAGGTGGTTGGAGACGATGGCGGTGATGCGCATGTCCATCTCGCCTTTCTGGTGGCGGTAGAGCAGGTCGGCCAGGCAGTGGTCGTATTTGCTGACCATCAGCAGTACCGGCATCGGCCGGTTGCCTTCGAACAGGTCCCAGTCCATGGCAAAGGGCACGGCGACGTCGACGAAGCCCTGGCGCAGGGCGTCCAGGTCGGGCTTGACGCCGTCGTTGAAGCGGAACACCGCGCGCATGAAGAAGCGCCCGGCAAGTTCGTCGTCGAACTGCGCGAGTTCGCTGATGTAGCACTCGCGGCCTGCCAGGTAAGTGGTGACCGCCGCGACGATGCCGGAGGTTGCCGGGCAGCTGATCTTGAGGATGTAGTGGGTCATGTCGGTGGTTCTCGTGCAGGCAAGGTCGGAAGCGTTCAGCCTTTGGCGGTGCGCTTTTTCTTTTCCGGGTCGTCGAACGGCAGGCTATGGGCGATGGCCTTGGCACTGAGGCTGCCGCGCACTTCGAGGGGCAGGCCCTGGCTGGCGATGTGCGGCTCGACGCGGGCGATGGCCATGGAGCGTTCGGTCAGGCGCGAGTACATGGCGCAGGTGATCACGCCGACCTGGCGACCGTCGTGCCAGAGGGTGTCGCCGTTCTGCGCGGCGCTATGGCCGTCGAGCAGTACGCCAAAGATCTTGAAGCGCTCCTGGCCCTGGCGCCGGTAGTGCTCGCCGGCACCGCGAAAGTCGCGCTTGCCGGGCGATACGGTGAAGTCCAGCCCCAGCTCCCAGAGGGTGTCGCCGGCTTTCTGGTCGGCGAAGGGGTACATCTGCGAGTTGTCGTAGGGGAAGAACAGCAGGTAGCTCTCGACCCGCAGCCAGTCGAGGGCGGTGAAGGCGCAGGGGATGATGCCGTGGCCCTGGCCTTTTTCCAGGATGCTGTCCCAGATCAGCGGGGCGTCGGCGGCCTTGCAGAAGATCTCGTAGCCGCGCTCGCCGGTGTAGCCGGTGCGGGAGATCATCACCGGCCGGTCGAACAGCTTGGTTTGCAGGTGGTGGAAGTACGGCAGGTCGCGGATGCCGGGAACGTGTTCGGCGAGGAAGTCCACCGCCTTGGGCCCTTGCAGCGACAGGTCGTGGAGGTCGTCGTCGAACAGCACCGCGACCTGGCGGCCCTGGGCCGAGCGGATCAGCATTTCGTGGCCGATGCCGGCGCCGTGCACCACCATGAAGGCGTTGGGGCCGGTGCGGTAGACGATGCAGTCATCGGCGAAGGTGCCGTCCTCATCCAGCAGGCTGGCGTACACCGATTTGCCCGGATAGAGCTTCGCGATATCCCGTGTGGTCGCGTACTGCAGCAGGCTTTCGGCATGGGGCCCGACGTAGTGGACCTTTTTCAGCCCGGACACGTCCATCAAGCCGGCGTGGGCGCGAATGGCCTCGTGGTGATCGGCCAGGTCGCTGGCGTAGGTCCAGGCGGTGCCCATGCCGTTCCAGTCTTCCAGGTTCGAACCGAGGGCCAGGTGGCGTTCGCGGAGCGCGCTGATGCGCCATGAGTTGCTCATGGGAAATTCCTCTTGTGGTGAATCGGGGTCAGGCTTGCGGGTCGAAGCGGCTCAGCCACTGGACCAGCGGCTGGCGGTAACGGGTCATGCCCTTGTAGTCGGCGATGGCCTCGGGCAGGTCGCGGATCACCCGGTGCAGGCGCTGCGCCCAAGCCGGATTGGTGACCAGCTCATCCAGGCTGATGAGGTAGGTGCGGATGCCGAACAGCAGCGCGTTGGAGCGCGGCAGCCGCAGCATCAGTTGCAGCTCCACGCGCAGGTGCACCAGCTCGCCGGCGTTGTCAGCGGTGACCTTGCCGCGGTCGCGGCCCCACTGGTGGAAGGTTTCGGGCGAGGTGTCCAGGCGCGGATTGATGGTCAGGGTCCAGTTCAGCCGGCGCACCGGCTGGCCGACCTGGATGTTCACCAGGTACTTGAGGGCGCGGTCGAACACGCCCATCTGGTTGGCGATCGGCACGGGCGAATGCCACTGCTTGAAGCTCATGCCGGCGTCGAAGCGCAGCGACCAGTCCGCCGGGCAGGTGACCATGCCGGCGTCCATGAACAGGTCGTTGTCGCGCTGGTCGAGCAGGGCGAAATCGCCTTGCATCTGCCGGGTGATGTATTCCAGTGGTTCGCAGGGCAGGGTGGTCGGGTCGCCGTAGGTGAAGCGCTGGTCGATACCGAGCGCGAGGTTGCGCCAGTGCCAGGCGTCGCCGTGGCGGGTTAGTTGGAAGTGCGTCGGGTAGTCGCGGGCGAGGTGTTCCATCAGCACTTCGAGGGTGTCCCAGGCCGCCTGGACCATGTGCGGCATGACCAGGCAGCGCTCCGGGTCCTGTTCCAGCACCCGGGCACGCTCGGCCATTTCCGAGACGTAGTGCTCGTCCACATCGAAGGTGTGTTCGAACACCGAGCCCGGATCGCGGGACACCGCCGGCTCGATGTTCACCGAGTACATGTACTGGTCTTCGGGGAACGGGAAGGGAAAGCGGGCGATGGCCGCCGCGCTGTTGTGAAAACTGAAGTCGTCCCGGTAGGTTTCGTTCGGCGTGAAAGTCAGGGTCATGGCGTGGCGTCTCCGGGGTCAGATATCGAGCAGGATCGGGCTGCCGCAGCCGCGGGATACGCAGGGCATCAGGCTACTGGTGCGCTCGGCGGCGGCGAGGACGTGGTCGCGGTGCTCCACATCGCCTTTCAGGTACGGCGTCTGGCACTGGCCGCAGACCCCGCCGCGACACAGGTTGGGCACTTCCACACCGGCGGCTTCGAGGGCTTCGAGCAGGCTTTGCTCGGCGCTGACCTGCAGGTGCCGGCCGCTGCGCACCAGCTCCACGCGAAACGGCTGGCCGGGTTGCGCCGCGGCGAAGGCTTCGCTGTGCACCCTGCGTGGGCTCCAGCCGAAGGCGGCGGCCTGCTCCTGGATAGCCAGCAACAGCGATTGCGGGCCGCAACTGTAGACGTGGGCACCCAGCGGGCGATCGCGCAGCAGGGCGGCGGGGTCCAGGCGCCGGACGCCGCTGGGGTATTCATGCAGGCGCGGGCCAAGCAGTGTGCGCAGTTCGGTCAGGTAGGCATCGCTGCTGGCGGCGCGGTAGGCGTAATGCAGTTCGAAGTCTTCGCCACGGCGCAGCAGTTCGCGGCCATGGGCGAGGAACGGCGTGATGCCGATGCCGGCCGCCACCAGCAGGTGCTGGCGCGCCTTGCTGTAGAGCGGGAAGAGATTGGCCGGGGCGCTGATGGCGAGCTGGTCGCCGGCGTTCATTTCCTGATGGAGAAAACGCGAGCCGCCGCGCGAGGCGTCCTGATGGCGCACGGCGATGCGGTACTGGCGCCGGTCGGCCGGGTCGCCCAGCAGCGAGTAGGCGTTGCGCCGGCCATTGGGCAGGTGCACTTGCACATGGCTGCCGGCGGAGAAACCGGGCAGCTCGCCGGTCAGGGCTTCCAGGCGGTACTCGCGGATCACCGGGGTGAGCTCGCGGATGGCGGCGATACGGACGTCGATCATGGGCGCACCTCGGCGAACGGTTGCTCGGCATCGGCGCAGACGCCGAGGTAGGCGCCCAGCCGTTGCGAGAAGTGGCGGCGCACCTCCAGGTGCACACCGCAGTGGCCGCAGACCAGGCTGTCTTCGGGGCTGGCGGGCTGGCAGCGGGCGCAGTGCACGCAGAACACCAGGCGGCTGCCTTGCACATGGCTGAGGACGATTTCGTCGTCTTGCAGGCCGGCTTGCCGTGCCACGGCGTGCAGTGGCCAGATAAACGCTTCGTCGCCGCGCAGTTCCAGGCGCAGGCCGCAGCGGGCGTGGGCCAGGCGGCTGCTCAGGGCGTGGTGCAGGGCGGCGCTGTCGGCGAAGTCGGTCAGCACCAATTGGTTTTCGTCGGCGATGCGGGCATCCCGGACGCGGGTCACCAGCAAATCGACTGCCGGGCCTGACGGGCTGGCCGGATAGCGCGGAACGCTGAACGGATGGACGGTGGCGACACTGCTCATGGACACCTCGGCGGATGAAGTCGTGTTTCTTCGTGGGGTAAATAATTTCCCCGCAAGAAATTTCGCTCAATCCGCTAGAGGAGGTATGCCAAAAGGAGTAGTTGCCATGAAAGGGCATGGAAGTTGCTGTCACTCAGGCAATTCCCCAGGGTTGCAGGAGTAGAGGGATGGACAACGCCACGCTGTCGACGCCCGGCCGGGACGCACTCACCGAGCGCGAGGGCCAGACCCTGACGCTGATCGGCGCGGGCCTGAGTAACAAGCAGATCGCCCGGGAGCTGGGAATCAGCGACGGGACCGTGAAGATCTACGTGCGTAACCTGTTGCGCAAATTCCGCATGGAATCGCGCCTGGCACTGGCGACACGGGTGCACCGTGGCGTGCCCGCTGAGCGTGCAACTGCGGCGCCGGCTGCACCGATTCCGTTCGCCCTTGGCCTGCTGAATGAACTGCCGGGCCTGATCTACCGCGGCAAGAACGACCGCAGTTGGTACATGGAGTACGTCAGCGCCGGCTGCATGCCCCTGACGGGCTACCCCGCCGACTACCTCACCAGCAACCCGCAGCGCAGTTTCGGCTCGCTGATTCTTGATGAGTACGCCGATTACATCTGGTACTGCGTGCAGTGCGCGCTGCTCAAGCACGAGCCGTATCAGCTCAGCTACCGCATCCGCTGCGCGCAGGGGCGGATCAAGGATGTCTGGGAAACGGGGGTGGGGATCTACTCCAGCAGCGGCGAGGTGTTGGGGGTGGAGGGGGCGATTTTCGAGCGGTTGGTCTGAGAGGTTTGCGGGGCTGACGGGGCCTCATGGCTGGCAAGCCACACACAGGGTGCTGGCTGAACGCAGAACCCTGTGGGAGCCAGTCTTGTCGGCGATGAGGCCGGTCGGAACGATGTTGTTGCCAGCCCTGGCTTACCTGAACAACGGACTCAAATGCTCGCTGAGGTACACCCCTTCCGGGTCCAGTTCGCGGCGCAGGGCGCGGAAGTCCCTGGCCCTTGGATAGATCGCCGCCACATCCTCACCGGTGAGGAAGTGCAGCTTGCCCCAATGCGGCCGGCCCCCATAACTGCGCAGGATGGCATCCACCGCACGGAGGAATCCCCAGTAGTCCGTACCCGGTTCTCCGGAGACCGAAATCGTCACGCTGTCCTGCTCGAAGAACGGGCTCATCCAGGCGCCGTCGCCCGCAGTGAAGCGGTACTCGATCGGGTAGATCGCTTCCGGGAAGTCTTCGAGCATGATCTTGCGCACGGCCCGCAGCGCTTCTTTGGCGTGAACCAGCGGCACGGCGTATTCCAGTTCATGGAAGTTGGGCAGGTATTCGATGGGGTAGACGTCGGAGCTGTAGGCGATTTTTTCGAAGGCACTTTCAAGCGGCGGGCGGTCGGTGATGTCCATCACCTTGACCTCGCAGACATCGGTGGTGCGGTCGCTGCTGGAGGTGGCCGCGGTGTCGGGCAGGCAGTAGCAGTGACGGCTGCGTTCGGTGGGGCACCAGAAGAAGCTGAAGTGCCGGTGCGTCCTGGCCAGTTCGTCATGCTTTTCCATCACGCTTTCGAAGTCTTCCCGCCAGATGCGTTCGTGCAGATGGAAGCTGTCGGTCACCTGCATCGTCAGTTCGGAGACGATGCCCAGCACGCCGAGCGACACCCGCCCGGCCTGGAGCAGGTCCGGTGTACTTTCGTCGACGACGATGATGCGGCCGTCCGGCTGGATCAGCTTCATGCCGACGATCGACGACGCCAGGTTGCCCAGTTGCAGGCCGGTGCCATGGGTGCCGGTGGTGAGGGCGCCGGCGATGGACTGGCTGTCGATATCGCCTTGGTTGATCATCGAAAACCCGGCATCCCGCAGCGCCTTGCCGAAGGCATTGACGGTGGTTCCGGCACCGGCGGTTACCCGTTTGCGCTCGTAGTCGATATGGCGGATGCCACTGAGGTTGCCCAGTGTCAGGTGCAGGCCGTTGGTCAGCGCCACGGGCGTGAAGGAATGCCCGGACCCGGCGACGCGCACGTTCAGGCCCCGGCGCGTTGCGTCGCTGACCAGGCTGCACAGTTCGTCTTCACTGGTCGGCGCGCCGCGCTCGGCACGGATGCAGGACTGGTTGCCGGCCCAGTTACGCCAGTGGGCGTGCTCCAGTCCGAACTCATTGATGTGCATGTTGTTCGACGAGGTGGTCACGATAGATCTCCTGCTTGTTGTTCTGATCAGAGAGCGGTGTAGGCGTTGTCGGCGAACAGGTGCGCGCCGTTGACGAAACTGGCGTCGTCGCTGGCGAGGAACAGCGCGGCGGCGGCGATTTCTTCGGGGCGGCACAGGCGGCCCTGGGCTACGGCGATCGCCGCCTCGGTGACATCCACGCCGTATTTGCCCAGGGTGTCGATTTCACGCAGGCCGTGAGCGGTGGCGATAAAGCCGGGACAGATGGCGTTGGAACGGATCCCGCGATCACGGTACTCGACCGCGATGGCCCGGGCGAACATATGGGTGGCGCCCTTGCTGGTGCAATACAGCACCTCCATCGGCGTACCCACCACCGCCGAGATCGACGAGGTGCAGACGATGCTGCCGCCGCCCGCCGCGAGCATTCCCGGCAACACGGCCTTGGTCACGAGGAACATGCTCTTGACGTTGACCGCCATGATCCGGTCCCAGTCCTCTTCGGTGGTGTCGAGGAAGGGCTTGGCGCAAAGGATGCCGGCGTGGTTCATCAAGACGGTGATCGGGCCGAACGCTTCTTCCACACTGGCCACTGCGGCGGCCACTTGCGCCGCGTCGGACACATCTGCCGCCGCGAACACCACGTCATGACCGGCCTCCCGCAGGGCATGGGCGATGCGGCTGCCGTCGCTGCTCGGCAGGTCGACAATTCCGACGCGTGCGCCCTCGGCGGCGAACAGTTCCGATGCGGCCAGGCCGCAGCCTCCCGCACCACCGGTGACAAGGGCAACTTTGCCGTTGAGGCGTCCACTCATTGTGTTTCTCCTGAACGTGGAAGAGGCCACGTAATGAAGTGCTTTTATTGGAGGGCAGCAACTGGCGCTGTGGTATCGAGAATGAACGGGAAAGTTGCGGAAAACCATATACCTGGCGGTATAGATGGAGTGATTTAAATCCATTGGAAGTTGCACCGGATTCGCGCACGAAAAAGCCCCGGTGCCTGTTGCAGAGGCCCGGAACAGTAACGGTCGCTGTTCAGGAAGTTCTGGCGATGTAGTTGATGAATAAACGGAAAAGTTCCGCGTAAGTGGAGATCTCCAGGCGCTGGTAGATATTGTGCTTGTGCACTTTTACTGTGCCTTCAGAGATATTCAGGGTGCGTGCGATCGAGGTACTGCTATGTCCCTGCAACACCAGTTTGGCGACATAGCGCTGGGTATCGGTCAGTTGTCCCTGGAGCATGTCGATGAAAGCGTCTTCGAGCATCACATCGCTGCGTTGCGGGTCCACCAGTTGGTCGCCCAGGGCCAGCCGGCAATGCAGTTCGAAGACCGCTGACAGTACCGGCGCCATCCGCCCCAGTTCCGTCAGTTCGTCGTCGCTGAACGGCCCTTTGGAGAGATTACGCATCAGTGAATAGACCACCGCGACCTGCGGGCGGATGGGCACGATGAAGCCGACTTCCTCGATCTCGCTGCCTTGTTCGGACGACACGCAGGGGTGCAGGTCCCTGGAGATGGCGAAGCCCGAGGAAAAGAAGCTGTCGGGGGCCAGATCGCTCATGCGCCAGAGGCCGGCGGGGTGTTCGTTGATGCAGGCGACATAGAACGGATCGAGCAGATAGCCGCCGCGCAGGTAGGCGGCCAGGGTCTTTTCCGGCACCGACTGGTTGTAGCCGTTGTGGATCAGCAGCGCGTTGTGGTTGAAGCGGAACAGGTAGGCGCAGCTCATATCGAACGCCAGCGTGCGCCGGACCATCTCATCCAGCGCACCACCCAGTGCCTCGCTGCCTGCCGCGCGTATGACCGCCGACAGGCATGTCGCTTCTTCAGCTCTCATTGTGATTGCCACGCCTTCTGGTTTCGGGCTCAAACAAGCCGGGGCGCGGCCTCGAAGTGCGCTTGCCCGGCGATGTCCGAAAGATCCATTTCCACGGCTTTCGGCACCGCCAGCCAGTAAGCCAGAAGCATGCCAAGGGCGCCGCCGGTCAATTTCCCGATGATCAGGGGCAGGATCAGGGTGGGCTGGAAGTTGGCCGAGAAGGCCATGTGATCGCCGAAGGTGAAGGCGGCGCAGACCGAGAAGGCGATGACCAGCACCTTGTCCTTGGCCGGCATGTCCTGCACCAGGCGGAACATCGCCAGGATATTGCACGAGGCCGCCAGCACACCGGCGGCGCCCACTGCGGATAGGCCCAGGCGTGTCGCGACCTTCTCGATCGGCCGGGACAGGAAGCGCTTGATCAGGTACACCATCGGGAACGCGCCGCACAGCATGATGCCGATATAGCCGGCGATTTCCAGGGCGCGGAACTGGTCGGTCTGGTCGGCAATGATCGGCGCGAAGCCCCAGCCGCCGAACAGGTGGCTGAAGGCGGAGGTGAAGTACTCGACGATGGAAGCGACCAGCACCAGTGTTACCAGCAGATACAGGAGCTGACCCAGTTTCAGGAACAGCGTCACCATCAGTCCGGGCAGGTAGCGCAGGGCGGCGGCGAGGGCGAGGCAGAACAGGATCAGCGGCATCAGGTTGCGCAACAACATGGGCAGGGTGAAGTGCAGGGCCTGGGTGGCGGCGCCGGTGGTGGCGACATCCGCCCGCACACCGAGGCCGAGGAACTGGGTCACCAGGGCAATCACCAGGATGCTCAGGGGGATGGTCAACAGCCCGGCCATGACCCCGAGCGCCATGTACTTGTGATCGACCTTGCGCAGCATCGCCAGCCCCACCGGAATGACGAAAATCACCGTGGCGCCGGACTGGAAGCCAGTCAGCAGGCCGAGTATCCAGCCCTCGGGGCTTTGCGCGAGGCTGTGGGCCAGCTGATAGCCGCCCATGTCCGAGGCGATGAAGATCGGGCCGGCTATTCCCGGGTCGGCGCCCATCCACAGGAATATCGGCGCGATGAAGGTGGCGATGAAGCTGGAGATATAGGGAATCGAGGCCATGATCCCGGCGACGGGGATAAAGATCGGGCCGATGCTGTGCAGGCCCGCGGTGAACTCCTTGCCGAGCGCCGACTCGGCGTCGACGATCGAGGCGATGGCGCCAATGACGGCGCAGGCCATGATCAGGTAAATGATGTAGGTGCCGATATTTTCCATGATTGCTGCCTCTTCTCTTGTTCGGTTTATTGGCAGTTGGACAGGGATGCTGCAGGGCGACGCCGAAGCACAAGGCTGGCGCCGGCTCCGGGGGCGGGATTGTTGTGAGTGACGCTTGCCGGAGTGATAGGCAAGGTACGGCGGCGGGCGCCGTTCTGTACATATACCGGGGGGTATAGGAGGGGGGATGAAATTTTGCTGGATTTACTGGCGATGAGGCCGGCCGCAACAACCCTGTTGCCGGCCGGCCGCTATCGCTGGCTACGTCAAAGCGAAGCCTTCACCTGCAATCCAAACACCAGCGCATTATCGATATCACTGCCCGAGAAAGCCCCTGGCTCGATGATGTACTGCACATCCGGGCGCAGCATCAGCCAGGGCGTGGCCTGGTAGCCGTAGCTCAGTTCGATCAGGCGCTCGGCGTTGCCAAGGCTGGGGAAGTCCTGGCCGTTGGCGAGGGCGTTCTGTTCCTGCACCTCGCGGCTGCGCGGATTAGGCACGGCGCGGCCGAAACCGAGGGCAACGGTGTCGTTGGGGCGACTGGCGAAAGGCTGCTTGAGCACCACGCCGGTGCTGTACCACTTGCTGAACGGCGACGCCGCCGAACTCGCCGCCGCCGCCTGGCCGAACACATGCAGGCTCTGCCCCGACAGCGCACTGGATTGCCATACCGCCTGGTCCAGCAGCAGGTAATGGCCGCCACGGCCGGCGACTTTTTCATTGCTGCCGATGCGCGTGGCGTCAGAGTTGTCGTAGTACCAGCCCAGTTTGTATTCGCCCGCCAGGCCATCGAGTTTCTTGTACACCAGCTCCACCGGCACCACGGTGCCGGTCTTGTGCTTGGGCGTGACATGCCAGGCGCGGCTGGAGTTGCCGTTGCTCTCCGGGTCGACGGCAAAGGCCGCGACGCGTACCTGCCAGGCCGGGTTGAAGCTGTACTTCAGGCGCACGCCGAGGCGGGCGTTGGGGTAGTTGGTCCAGCCGCTGCCGCCGGACATGTTCAGCGGATGCCCGCAGAAACCGGCGTTCATGAAGTTGCACAGAATGCCGCTGTCGAGGCCGCCGAGGTCGTTGCCCATGGCCATGTAGCCGAGCTTCACGTCCAGCGCCGGGGTGAACAGGCTGCGCTCGTAGCTCAGTTCGGTGAGGCGGGTGTAGAGGCCGCCGAAGTTTTCCTGTACTGGCAGGCGGTTGCCGACCAGGTCACCGGAGCCGTCGTTGCCGCGTCGGTCGTTGATGGTCAACTGCACCACGCCGGCGTTGTCGAGGCCGTAGAGTTTATCCAGGTCGAAGCGCACGCCGAGCTTGAGGTTCTGCGAGTAACGCGCCGAACGCTTGAGGCCGCCGTCGGCGTTGTACACGGTCTCGCCGCTGTAGTCGCCGGTAAAGCGGATGCCGTCGGCTTCCAGTTGGTTGCGCAGGCCGCCCCAGTCGCCGGTCAGGGTCGAGCGGTCGAACACATCGGAGGCGTTAGCGAAGGCGGGGGTCAGACAGCAGGCCGCCAGCAGCAGGGCAGCACGGCGGTCGGAAAGAACAGAAAACATGAAGGAGATTCCCGGGGTAAAGCCAAAACAGAACGCGCGGCCGAAGCCGCGCGGGACAAACGTGGGCCCCCCGCGCGGGGGGGGGGGGGGGGGGGGGGCCCCCCCGCGGAAGGCTATAACTTATA